>CAMLML010000019.1 GCA_946481095.1 uncultured Cellvibrio sp. | reverse complement strand
AGTCCTCTCAAAGTTGGTTGCAAAGCGAAAGAAATTTAGAAATTTTACTCTGACCACTCTGACCCAGTTTACATAGACTCACTGATGACACATCCTGAAGTTAAGTTAACTATTAATTCTTTCAGACGACTATCGTTTGGGTTGAATGGTCGTTCGGAAAGACATTTTCAAATGGCTTCAGGAGGGTCATTTTACATAGTGGGTGCTGTTTCGATTGATATGGATAGCATTTCCGTTTTGACTTCTACCGATTCAACTTGCAAGTGCTGGCCTATTGAAACCAGTTACTACTTTGGGCGATATGTTGATTTAGGTGATGGACATTCAATACTTGTCATTCAACCTAGAGCTGATCGAATTACCCTTGGGCCAGAAGAATTTAACCAGTCGATAGAAGGGCAGCTAACGGAAGAATTGCTGGTTGTGGCGGATACACATAATATCGCGAGTCTAAAGAAAATTCACATCGGTGTATTTTGGGGATTGGTCGAGGTTTATTTACACTGCCTGTCATTTTATTTTGATTTATCACTGGACCAATTGCAAAAAATCAAACTCATAAATACCCATATTCAACTCAATTATTGGTATCAGAAAATTTCTGATGGCGTGCACCCCCAAAATAACCTCTACTTAGACATTTTTAGCAAAATGTATTTTATTGAAATTCAACTGATTTCAAGACTATTTGACATCAAGACTCCAATTAATATTCATGATGTGGCAACCAGTTCTGCTAACCTACCCAATTTATTGAATTTTTTGGCAACCAGAGGAAAACTTCCTTTCACCCTAAACCGGATAGAATGTTCAGACCAAAATGCCTCACCTGCTATGCGACATATTGAAATTCTATCAAAAAAGTTTGAGCACAAATACTTGATCAAGACACTCAGAATAGATTTTACTAAAGATAATTTTGAACTAAGCAATGTCGATGTAGTAATAGCAAATGATGTACTGGAACATTTTGAAGAGGCAGATTCGTTCAATGCTTTGGTGAGTTTGTGGAAACATGTGCAGGATGTTTTAATTATTCATGTCCCAATCGAAACAGAGCTAGCTCATCACTTTGGCCATTTATCCCATTTTACCCAAGAAAAATTGAATGAGTGGAGTAAGAGGTTACCCTTCTGCCTTAATATTACGGATGAGTTATTGAACTATTACAAGAAAGATTTTTTTGTCGATGGCTTTTTAGTTTTAAGGAGGCAGAAGAAAACTGAGGTCAGAAAACTGGAAAAACTGGGAGCAGAGTGAAATTAATTTCTAATCAACTCATAAAGGAAGATAAAAATGGCAAGATTAAATCGTTTATTATTTGCATGAATGTAATGTATGCAGGTTTTGCACGACTAAATGGATTTAGGAGGTAGGGCGACACAGGAATCAAAGCCGAGGAGCAAAAACCTGTGCCCAGTGGGAATTCCACAACACATAATTCAACGCGGAAACAAAGTATTTTTTGGGGTCGAGTAAAAATTACATTTCAAGTTTGCGTACTCGTAACCAATTGTCAATTGTTAAAAATAACAAACCCGGTTTTTACACCGGGTTTGTTATTTCTGAATTTCGATACTTCTCAACTTCGATTTCAGCTTGGCGCAAGAACGAAAAGTACTACGTGAATGCCTACCAGCACCGCACAGAGTGCGACCTGTTGGCGGAGGCTTAAACTTGCCATGGGATTTACCTATTATTATTTGTTGAGCCGAAGCTCGTGATTTAGTGTTATCCAGTATGGTTACAAATCAATCACATCCCTAGGCGCAATTTATAACATCCGAAATAATCATACAAACAGTTTTTTGATTGAAATAAAAAAAGCCAAAGACTGTCGTTTTTGGCTTTTTTGGTGTTTCGTTTGGTGACATTACGGTGTGCCGGAACCTATTTTCCCCACACCAGCGTTGGATATAACAATTGACGGTACGTCCGCTGCTGCGTCCATAGTCACTGTGTAAGGCACTGTGACTGCACAGTTGGATTGTAATTGACCACCTACTACGGCGGGCACAGCCAGGGCACCGTTACCTACACTGCGACTGTAGTAAATGCTTGGCTTGATGGTGTTGTCATTATTGGTTTGCCAGCAACCAGGCTCACTTGAGTCGTCAGAGGCAATCAGCGGGTTGTTGGCGTTGTAGAAGTAATTGCTCTCCACCAGTGCCTGGGCACTCATACGCGAGTTAATCCCGTGGAACATGTAGCTTTGGGACGGGTTAGACCAGTAGTTATTGAACATATGAACCTTGGCGTGGCGGATCAGCGGGGTTCGTTGCTCAATGTTTTTATACCAGTTGTGATGGAAAGTGATGTTGGTATTTTCATTGTCGCTATCGCTGGAGCCTATCAAACCGGCACGACTGGAATCATTAAACAGGTTATAGGAGACAGTCACATTGGTTACACCGGCTTTCATGTCCAGTAATGAGTCGTATCCCGCTGTTTCACCACCCGATGCCTCCAGCCAGTTGTGGTCAATCCAGACACGATCCACACCACTTTCCATACCAATTGCATCGCCACCATTGGAGATGGGTGTACCGCTCTTTTTCACGTTGCGCACATGCAGGTTCTGCAAAATGATGTTGGAAGCAGCGCGAACATGAATACCTATTTCATCAAACAGGGCATTACTGCCCACGCCAATAATGGAAATGTTGCTGGTGTTTTTGATTTCAATCACATCGCTTTGGGTGTCGCAACCCTGTGCAGTGGTGTTGGCGTGGTTGATGGTGCCATTCACCATAATCACTACCGGCGAGGTGCGGTTGCTGCTGCGAGCACCGCAAAGGGCTGCGTTCAGCTCGGTACCCGTGCTCACATTAATAACTGTTCCACCGGCACCACCGGTTACACCGGCGTAATCGGCAAAGCCTTCTATTTTGGCAGGGCGAATAGCAGTAGCCGGAAAGCTTTCCGGAGAGCCTTCACCACCACTGCCAGCAGACGAACTGCTGCTGGAACCTGAGCCAAAGCAAGTGGTCGAGTCATTGGCTGCGCCATAACCGTAAACACAGCCCAGATTCGCTTCCACAGGCAGATTTTGTGCAGCTTGTTCAGGCGTGAATGCACCCGCATTACTCCATACCACCCAGTCGATATTGGACTTATAGACAGCACTACCGCTCACTTCACCAAAACGCAGGAAGTTGTCGCCTGCAGCCGAGGCAGCTCGCATGGTCACATTATTGAGTGACAGATTAGGCATGGCCGTGCCATTGCGATATACATTGACACTGCCAGTGGTGGCATTGGTGAGGGTAATTGTGATGTGATAAATGGCAAAGCTACTCATGTTGGTAACGCTATAGCTATTCACGCTGGTACCGCCGTTGGCACTTTCCAACTGCACTCCCTGATTACTGCCATCGTTGCGCAATATTGCCTTCAAGCGACTGCCAGTGACCGCTGTATCAGCCATGGCAATTTCCAATTCCAGAGCGCGCGAGCTCTCGGTTGGGCCAGTAATACCCGCAATCAGGGTGAAGTGTTTGGGGTAGCTGCCGGTGTTATTGACCACATTATTAATCAACGCCCCGCTGGTATAGGCTCCGGAGGCACTGGTATCCAGGGTGACTGTGCCATTGCCCTGTGCGGCAAAATAATCACCTGTACCTGTGAGGGTAAATTGGCTCATATTGCCATCAGCCAAAGTGATAGAACCACTGACTGATGGATGGTAGTTGGCGTTATAGATGTTCCAGAGAGTTTCCCCGACACTGGAGCTGGAGCTGGAGCTGGAACTGACAGCACTACTCAGTGACGAAGACTGGAGGCTGGAAGATTCAGAGCTGGAAGCACTGCTCGATACAGACGAGGAAGATTCGATACTACTGCTGCTGATCACTGTGGAAGATGAGACTGAAGAACTCTCCAGTGAAGAGCTAATCGTTGAAGACTCAACTGAACTGGACGAGATCACCGCTGTACTGGATGAACTCACTACCACAGACTGTTGACTTGAATTTGCAGCAGGGCTGCTGGAGCTATTTTTGGTGCCGGATGAGCCACCGCCACCACCGCAAGCGACCAAACTCAACGTCAGGCTTGCTGTTACCAGGGAAAAAAGTTTCATGGTTTCATTTCTCGGTTATTGAATCAGGCCAAGACCCGGTCACTGTAATGGCAACCGGGTTGGTTTATTTGATTAAGGCAGGCTTACACAATCACTGGTGTCATCCGGCAACGGATTCCAGCCAGCATTACTGTTGTAGGCCGAAAAAATCTGGGCGCGGCTGCAGTATTGACCCTGCACTTCCCCCAACGACAGCTGATAGGAACCCGGTGACAATCGGCTGCTGACACTCAGCGCTGTACCTGTCAGATCCATACTGTTGTACTCGCGCCAACCGCTTGTTGCCGTTGCGCTCGCCGGTGTAGGTGCTGGACTTGCCGCCCATCCAGCTGCGTTGATGTGGGTTCCTATTTTGGTGTTGACAAAGACTATGTTGTCGATACAACCCGCACAGCCGCCACTACGTGCCAGATAATGAGTCCCGCTGATGGGTAACTCATTGGTTGGCCCGGTACCGCCGGTGAGACTGGAGTTCAGGAATACAAACCCTTTATCACTCGCATTGGCAACGCGTGCCTGTAATACATAGCCGCCGTTGTTATTGCTACTGGAACGCCCGAGGGAGCGAATTTCACTCTGTTCAAACAGTGCAACTTTGCTGGTGCCCCAAATAAAATCCACATTCCCGGCAACCAGAGTTTGATAAAACCATGCCCAGCCTTTCAGCAAGAGAGTGTCCTGCTCGCTGATAAAGTTGGCGTTTTTGGCAATCAAACGACCATTATCATTATTGAAATACAGGGTCTCCGCCTGACCACCAGCACCAATCAAGGTCGTGTTTTTCAGGGTAAGGTTTTGAAGTGTCAACAAGTCCGAACCATCCACCAAAAATACGGCGCGGTCATTGGTACTGGGATTCATACCGTTGTTGTTGGTATAGGCAATTACCGTACCTTCGCGTGACTCACCCACAATCGTCAGGTTGTTTTTATTGCGCAGATAAAGTGGTTCGTTGTAAGTGCCATTTTTGAGCGAAATGCTGACAGCATCATTAATTGCCACATGCTGCATTGCATAATTAAGCGCACCTTGCAGGGTACGGAAATCAGCACTACCGTCATCATCCACTGTCAGACTGGTGAGGGTGGTTACAGGGGCAGGACGGGTGGTAAAAGTCCAGCCAGCCGCTTTACCTATACCTGCAAACGCTTGTCCGGAAAGGGTTGCACCCGTAAATGCCGTTGGGCTGATAGCCACATAGTAGCTGGTGTCATAGCTGAGCTTTTTACTGTAGAGAGCGATCTTCACGTTATTACCATCGATACTGATCGGGCGGGTATTGATGTTGCGCACCGTGCCATAACCTATAGTGTCTTTGTGTTCACTGAGTTTGATGGTATCCACCAGAGTGTCATCATTGGTTTTAAAAATACGGATCGAGCCTTGCGTACCCAGAGCAGGTGGCGAATCAAAGGTCAAACTGAGCGAAGTATCGGGGTATTCATTCACCGCATTTGCCGCAGGTGTTACCAGACCAGTGAGGTTATAGGTTGCAGTGGATTGCACAAATGCCGGTGCAATAGTGGCGCTGATACTGCGTGTCAATTGTGGGTTTGAACCACTGGTAAAGGTGATGACCGCCGTACCTTCACCCACAGGAGCAAGACTCACGCTGGTGCCATTTACACTCACATTGACCACTGCAGGGTTGCTGGATTGCACAGTAAAGGTGTCAGCAGTGTTCTGCGGATTGAGTGCAGTAACGGTGATAACACGTGCCGGATCATTGACTTCTGCGTTGTAATTAGCAGCAGGTGACACACTCAATTGTGCAGGTAGCGGTGGTTTATCGGCCGGATTACCCACCCGAATATCATCAATCTCAAACGAGCGGTTATTGGTAAACAGGCCAATTAAACCGCGTTCGGTCAAACTGCTATCGCTGTAACTGGCCACTGCCACATCATTGAAATACAACTTCATTTCGGTGCCGATCATTTCCAGGCGCAATTTATACCACTCGCCATCGGTACCTCCCGCCGTGCCCAAGGCAATCGCTGTCGTATAACGCATGGCGCCTGTACTGGCCGGGTTGCCGCTGCTATTTCGTTCCACTATTTCCACACGCGGCTGATTGGTTTCATGAGCGATCATGCCCATGCCATACCAGTTATTTTCATCTTTGTAGCGTGCCATAACATAAATGCTGCGTTGTGCTGTGCCGCTGGAGTTCAAACGTGGACGGATACGGGCTTCCACATAATAATCCGCAGACGTCACGCCGGAAAAAACTTCAGGTTTAATTAATGCAATGATCCCGCCGGTAGCACCACTGGCAGCAGCGGTATAGCGCCAGGCTGCCGAATCACCTTCTCCCAACACACTAAAGGCACCGTTGGGACCTGTAACAGGCAATGCACTCCAATTATCCGTTCCGTTAGAAAAATCATCACAGAAATACAAACCCGTCGCTGCCGCACAGCCAACCAGTGCAGGCGCAGAGCTGGACGAACTGCTCTCACTTGAACTTGAGCTTTCACTCGAGCTAATCAAGCTAGAACTGCTTTCACTGCTGCTTTGGCTTGAACTAACACTGGAGATGATTGAACTGCTTTCGCTTGAACTGACGGAACTGGAAATACTGGAGGATAACGAACTGGAAACTGTCGAAGAGCTGGATACAGCTACAGAAGATATGGACGAAGAAACAGAAGATGATGAGTTACCTGACTTGCCACCCCCACTTCCACCGCAGGCAGTAAGTATTCCCGCCAAGAGCAAACTGGATATTAATTGATACTTCATGATGATTACCTATTTTTATTAATTGCACGGATAGAACATAAATCGCGCTGTAGAAGGTAATTACCGAATCGAGTGCCGATATTATTTTTATGATTCAATTCCATCGAGGGAATCGTAATACTGGGCGCCACTATAACGTCAAGCGGGTCACATTTTCTACCTGAAATTGACGTCAAAATTAGCCATAGCTTTTTTCAATTATTGTTAGTTCTGGTTCAAATAAAACAGCCAAAGACGTTAGTCTTTGGCTGTTTTTGCTTCAACACAAAATCAGTTGTAAGTTTTATCTATAGAAGTAAGGTGCATTCCACCCGAACCACCACCTTCTCGGGAGAAAGTTATTTTCACACTTGTCTGAGCATGTCCTGACGGCAGAGAAAATGTAGTGGTAGTTGCAGTATTTGCAAATGCATTAAATTTATCAAGAACATTACCATCACTACCCACAAACACTATCGAACCCGTTGTAAGTCCAGAAGATGAATTACGATGAACAACTGTTAATGTTACGGCTCTTCCAGCATCAACAGGCACAGCAACATAGGCTCTCATCGGAGCCGCAGCTGCACCAACTGTTGCTGTCGGATCTCCAGAAGCCCAGCCAGTACCGTTAAAGTTCCACTCCAGATTGGTTCCACCACGGTGGCGTAAAGTAGCTGTAGCATTATGGAAGAACAACAGACCATTTACGCTATATTCAGTTGCAGACGGGACAACAGGAATATTCGTCGTAACAGTAGTATCTAAAATGCTGGCATAAGTAGCTTGAGGAAAATTCGTCCACGCAAAATTAGGATCCGTACCTCCACCAGCACTTGAAGACGAACTACTGGAAGAGCTGGAGCTGGAAGAAAACGAACTAGATGAGCTTGCATCCGAACTTGAACTGGAAGAACTACTTGACTCACTAGAACTGGATGAAGAGCTGGATTCAGACGAGCTTGCACTTGATGAAGACAAGCTTGATAAGTCATTCAAACTTGAGCTTGAAGATGAACTTGATGAAGAGCTGGACGAGCTTGAAGCAGGTGGATCTATAGCTTCAATACGCACACCACTGATCAGAATACCTTCCGTACCCAGAGCACTATCAGTACGCAATTGAATAAACGAGGTTGCAGTTCCACGACGGTTGGTCGTCATTTCATAAACAATTTCTTCACCATCGGTAATGGTGCTTGCAGTTCTGTTAATCAAACGGGAATTGGCCGTTGTCTGGTGAATTGAAGCGCCACCACTGGTCGTGTTGTTATCCAGATAAACCTGGAATAGTCCGGCATTATCAGGTGCACTCACCACATTAATCACAATTTTGTAGTAACCGCTCAAATCCAGAACGCCGTTAACACTGGTATCAGCAGCGGTTGTGTTGGTTTGTGTCAGCACACCTTCAGCATTAGGGGCTACCACCTGACCAATTGTGAAACGACCACCCGATGCCAAACGAATCCCACCGGCTTCCAGGGTAATGCCTGATCCACCACCCGCAATGAAATGCATGGGCACTTCGCTGGTGCTGTTAAGGGTTTGAACCGCAGGACCATTGGTACCAAAGTACAGGTCTTTGGTGACATTCAGTTTTGACTGATAGATATAGGGTGAAGCTGTAGGCGTCACTACCTGTGCTGTTGTATAAGCACTTTCACCGACTGCGTTGACTGCTTTGACAAAGACATAATAAGGCGTGTCATTGAACAAACCTGTCAAACGACTGTAGGTGTTGGTCAGACCGGGCGTCACAGTAGCCGTAGTTGTTTCGTTTGCAGTGTTAACTGCCAGAGAATAACTGGCAGCACCATCAGTTGCTGCCCAGGTAACCAATGCACGTTGACTATCACCATACACGGTTAAACCCGTCGGTGTTTCAGGTGCTGTAGCGGGCACTTCAGGTACACCCACAGCACTTGGCCCAAATGCACTGGCACCACCAGTGTTATGAGCTTTAACAAACACATAATAACTGGTGCCATTAGTCAGGCCGGTAATCAGAGTGGTAGTCGTGGTAATTTCACCAACACCATCTGCATTGTCGTCACCCACCAGAGTCGCACCCTCAAGGGAATCAACGGTGTTATAAGCAACTGTGTAAGTAGTCGCTCGCGCTGCTGCAGGCCAGTTAACACGCAATTGGTTATTGCCCAGTTCAAAGGTAGGCGCTGCCGGAGTATCTGGCGGTGGTGCAACATTCCAACCGGGAACCCGCTCGCCTGTCGCACAGGTGCTGGCCGAAGGTTCACTGCTGGTATTTGATTGATAGCCGATCCACAACTCACTCATTGTCACGACACCAGCACTGGGCACACGTAACTGGATAAATGACGATGTTGTACCTGGATTTTGCAATACCGAGTCAACACTGGTACCCCCAACCAACACATCGCCAGGGAAATTAATTTCCACTCGTTTGCCTGGGACAAAATTAGTTACGTTAAGCTGCTTCGCCAGGCTGTTGGTACCATGAATGGAGAAGCTGGATGTAGTCTGGTTATTATCGACATACACCATAAATTGCTGGTTACTGGCTGAGCCACTAAGTGCTTCACGCTCCTGCACACAGAAAGATATTTTCCAGGGGTTGGTTAAATCCAGCTCACCCCACGTCGTCGTGGTCGGAAAGTTAGCAGCCGTGCCATCTGTAGTTGTGTTGACTTTGAAATCAAGCGGTAAGGCTTCCGGGTTAATGTGGGTGCCGGTGGTTTGCAACTTTTGGCCCAAAGTAAAACGTGCGTTACCAATTGTCATTTTTCCATTGCTAGCCACAATACGACCCGCATCCAAACCCGATGTTGAGTAATAAAAAGCGGGGTTTGGATCTTCAATGCCAGGGTTAAGCAATCCCTTGTAGGATTGGGTAAACATTTGCGGCGCACTGGTCACAGCAAAGTTTTCAGTAAAGGGCAAAATATTATTGACCGGCGGCGCAAGGCTGGAAACGCTGGAGGACGTTGATGAAGGAACAACCACCTGATCACAGTTGGTTACATTCAGTTCGTTACATAAATCGGGCGTGGATGGACCACCTGAGCCACCACCACAAGCCACCAGCACAGAACTCGCCAGCAATACGCTGATCATGCTTATTTTTTTCATAATGAATACCTGTCTCTTAAAATATTACTGTTAAATCCACCCGACGTTCGGTGAGTCAGGCGCGCCTCGGCACGCCGATGAATTACATAAACTTGTAATTGAGCCCCACCTGGAATGAACGGCCATAAACTTCGGAGTGATACATAATTTTGCCGCCGGAATATGCATTGCCACGAAAGTACTTGGTCATGTACTCATCGGTAATATTCATCGCATCAAAATAAACTTTCAGCTCATCAGTGATTTGATATGTAGCTTTGAAGTCCAGACCATAAGTGGCATCCAGATACTGGTCAGCCCATTCCTTACAGGTTGTGCCGGGGTTTGATGGTGTGGAGATCAAACGACCTTCAGATCCTGCGGGGCAAGAACCAATTCGCTTGAGAATTTCGCTGTTGTAATTACCAATAAATCGAGCTGAATAAACTTCATTTTCCCAACCTACTGTGATGTTAGCGGTTGTGTCGGCTTGCTCGGGCAATTGAATTTCACCTACGCGAATAGTGTCGCCCGCATTGGCCGAGCTATTCATGAAAGTGGCATTACTCTGGAAGAAGAAACCTGAGTCGAAGTTATAGACGTAGGTCAATTCAATGCCATATACCTTGGCTTTATCACCATTGGTAGTCCAGTTGACGTTGTTCATCACCAGATCTTGCGGAATGATAAAGCCATCAACCTGGCTCACCGGCAATTGCACCGGTAATTCATTCAGAGCGATTTGGGAGCCTTGAACCGAGATAATAAAATCATCAATATCTTTGTAGAAAAGTGCCGCCTGCAAGAACTGGTTCTTATCAGCATACCAACCGATAGAAGCATCCAGGTTAACCGAGTTCATCGCCACCAGGCCGGGGTTACCCATAGTCAGCGCACTGTCAGGGCCAAGGGTATAACTTTTCAAATCTTCTGCAGTCAGATTAGGCGCATCAGGTGTTGCACTACAAACACCGGATACCGGATTACACAATTGGAAATCACTTTCAATATTGGCAAAACCACGCGCCTGATCAAATGAAGGACGGGTGAAGCTGGTCCAGATTGATGAACGAATCAAAATATCTTCACGGGGTTCAAAACGGTAGTGAATACTGGGGTACAAATCATCGTATTTGGTCACCTCGGCATTCAGTGGAATTGAATAGTCAAAACTGACCGTATTACCCGCCCCCACGTCGAAGTTATCGTTATTGATCGCAAAATACCCGGTTGAGCTGAATTCAGTTTGCTCCCAACGGACACCGGTAATGACGGATTGATTCTCGCTCAGCTGAAACTCACCCATGATATAGGCAGCCGCTGTGTCTTCTGTCAGGGTGTAATCGCGATAAATACTCTCCAGCCCCTGCTGGGTATCCTGATCAGCAATTGCGCGGACACTGGCAATTAGTTGTTCCGCACCTGATTTGGTAATACTTGGGTATACAAAGTTGGGATGATCAATCAATTCATTTTCATGATTG
Organism: uncultured Cellvibrio sp.; assembly: GCA_946481095.1. The sequence goes on along the minus strand of CAMLML010000019.1, from coordinate 50,777 downwards.
GTTAAATTACTTTGGATATCGCGACGGCACTGGGTAACGTCAGGCGCATCCGCACACTCCGGGCTGAAATCTTTGGGAACCAGACTCCAACGATCCTGATTGCGATCCCGTGTTCTTTCTTTCAGGTTGAAACCAACTTTCCAGTAATTTAACCAGCTATCGTCGAATTCCCGTTTCAGATTGAGCTGCACCCCGCTGAGCTCGTCTGTACGTGAGGAGTTTTCCAAAAAGAGGTTATCAAACTCAAACCCACTCAAATTAATTCCCTGATTGGTATAGGCCGCTACCTGATCAGGAATAAATCCCGCTCCAGTAACCGTTGTTCCAAGTAATGCAGCCAAATCGTTAGGACTAATCGCCTGCGCCACAATAAACTCTTCATCCACACGTGCAATCAGAGGCACGTCGCGTTCACGGAATTGAACACGTTGTCCATCAGGTTTGCGGTAAGTGCTTTCGGACCAGGAATATTCATAATCCAGTTTGTATTCGCCATCACCAGCATCGAAGTTATTTTTTCCACCCAAGGCATATGATGTGGTTTTGGAAGTACCATCCTGAATAAACATTTGCTGTTGAATATCAGCATCAACAACACCAAAAGTCCTGGTCGCTGGATCCAAATAAGCAATATCATCCGCTCCGGCTTGACCAAAACGATAGTATTCACGCCAGGCCACATCCATATCGGTGTATTCGGTGTAGCTGCCGCGCAGATAATACTCGGTGTTTTCAGTTGGCCGATAACCCAAATCCAGCGACAGCGCGGTGCGCTCGCGATCAGCTACTTCCTGACGATTTTGAAATTCAAATGGAATCAGCATATAACTGCTGAGGTCTTCTACATTGGGAATAGTGGTGAGTAAATCTTGCTGCACATAACGGGGATCTGTCGTTTCGTGGTGCAACATTTCGTAATTGACTGTTTTGCGCTCTTCCCATGAAGCCGAGTAACCCAAACCAATGGTGTCATCTGCAAATAAATTAGTACCTTGAATCGAGACCTTGGGTGAGTGTTCTTCACTGTAATCCTGATAGTAATCCTGAATATTCAAACGCAGCGAATCTTTTTTGCGATCAAATGCACTCACTGTTTTTACGTTGACAACACCGCCAATAGAATTGAGATCCATGTCGGGTGTTAATGATTTAAATACTTCTATTGCCCCAAGCAAATCGGAAGGGATAGCATCCAAAGCGAATGAGCGGTCATCAGATCCGGCTGACGCCAATTCCGCACCATTTTGTTGGACCGTTACGAAACCAGGACCCAGACCACGAACAGAAACAAACTTACCCTCACCTTCGGATTTTTGCAGTGTAATACCAGGCAAACGTTGTAAAGATTCCGCCACGTTTTGGTCAGCAAAGTTACCCGCATCATCTTGCGAGATTACCGAACTGAAAATATTTTTGGAGCGTTCCACTTCGCGAGCATTTAATTCCGCATTTCGCACACCGGTAACAATAATTTCTTCCGACACATTTTCGGTTTCTGGTTGTGTTTCTTGTGCTTGTAATTGACCGGTAATTGTCAGTGCAATGCATAGTGGTAATAGACGCTTTTTATACATGGAACCCTCTCTTTTGCTACTTGGAATTATAAAAACCACATCAAAACCCAATCATTGGGATCAGCTGGCTGAATCACCTTGCGTTATGTGTGTGCGGGAAGAAACCGGGCAATAAAAATAATGCGCTGATAAATACTACTGAAGTTGAAACCGGTAACTACCGGGAAAGTACAGAAGATTTTGTCATTATTCTAAGTAGGTCTCTCGCCAAATTTTTGCTAATGCACCACCGAAACCAGTGGTGATTTTGGTTTGACCGGAAAAAACAATTGCGGATTTTGTATTGCCATTGAAGCATCTTTATATTGGTACTTCTATTTTTTTACCTTCCTGGCAGGGCAGATACTACACTCAAGATTATTGTGATTTCTAGCTTTGATTAGTTTTGATTGCATCTGTTACTTTTGGTAGCCATCCGATAGTTTCGGCCAATGAAGAATTAGCTTGGCGCCACCCAATTCTGTCGATTCCCTTATAACCAACCCTCCCTTGTGCCATTGCATAATGCGTTTCACAATTGCCAACCCCAAACCAAAACCACTGCCGGATTGATGTTCGTCATAGAGGCGGACAAAAGATTCCGTAACCCGCTGTCTGGATTCGGCGGGAATACCGGGGCCGTCATCTTCCACTATCAGCAAATAATCTTCAGATGTTGTGCACGCACTTAGCCTTACTGTGTTAACAGCAAAACGGGCTGCATTACTCAACAGATTTTGCAGTGCAGTTTCGATCAGTTTCCACTCACAACAAAAAAGTTCTTGCTCACTTTTGTTCTGAATTTGCAACTGTAGTTTTTGTGTCATTAATGAACGATGAAAATTGAGTTCGATATGTTCCAATAGATCACCTATGCGTCCCTGTGTGAGCGATAACTGTTGTGTTTGTTGTTCAAATCCAGCGTAGATCAATAAAGAATTAATCAGGGATTCCATATCGCTGATATCCATTTCGAGGCTGGCAATATGTTGTTTACTTTTTTCATCCAGTTTTTCGAGATCCACCATGGCCAGTGCAAACTTCATTCGTGCCAGTGGCGTGCGCAATTCATGCGAAACTGCGTTAGTCATATCGTGATGGGATGCGATCAACTCCTGTAGTCTCCGACTCATATGATTAAAAGAGCGCGCAAGCGGATAAAGCGTTGATGTTGTTGACAACGTTAATTCTTCAGGTACCTGATCTTTACCTAAAAATTGCGTTTGTTGTTCCAGCTTTTTGGCATCACGCGAAAGCGGCCACACCCAGAGATAAATAACCAAGGCCAAGGCCAGATAAAATAGCAACAACATGATGTTATACAAACTGGAATCCTGTCGGGCATCAAGATGTTTAATCAAACTGATAACCTGATTGGAGTTTGCGATTCGTTTATACCAAACCAATTGATTGTCGGTATTGACTGCAACAATATTACCTTTTGTTAATTCTTGCATCGCACTGGATTTTGCTATGTCATCAAGTGACAGGGTTTCGATTTCAAGATGGTGGGTATTAAGAATTGTCTGCGTGTAGATTGAAATATTTTGCGTTTCCGCCAATTCTTTTTCGATCATAAAAATAAGTGCTTTGACTTCATCTGACGCTTGTTGTTTTGGCGTCAGACTGTCCCACAGGTGATTCAGTCCCCAACCAATCACCACCACCGAAATGACCAAAAATAAGTAAAGTGAAATAAACGCGCGATTCAACGTTAATTCCAGGCATCTGCGATAAACAAATAACCTTTCCCCCAAATCGTTTTAATGCGAGTTGGATTTTCCGGATTATCGTTTAATTTTTTACGTAGCTGCGAAATGCGAACATCGATAGTACGATCCAGACCATCATATTCACGATTATAAATATGATTAAACAAAAATTCGCGACTGAGAATTTGCCCTGCCTGGGCAGCCAGTGACAGAAGCAAATCATATTCATGGCTTGACAACAAAATATCTTCCCCATTCAGCGTCACTTTTCTGGAATTCGGCTGAATGTGTAATTTTCCAAATACCAACGCTTCTTGCTCGCGTGGGTCTTGCTGATAATAACGCCGCATTAAAGCGCGAATACGCGCCAATAAAATGCGTGGTTCAACAGGTTTTATTACATAATCATCGGCGCCGTATTCAAAACCCAATACCTGATCAGCATCTGAATCACGTGCTGTCAACATTAAAATGGGGCCTTTAAAATCAGGGCGAAGCTCTTTGCAGAGTGTTAAACCATCTTTGCCGGGCAACATCAAATCCAGCACAATCAATGCCGGATTCAGGTTTTGTGTTTGCCTAAGCACCCGATTCCCCTGCTCTTCAATAAATACTTTGAAGTCATTCATTTCCAGAAAATCTTTCACCAGTTGCGCAAGGCGGCGATCATCTTCAACGACTAAAATCAGATTGTTATAAGTCATCAGAAAAAGCTCCAGGGGTTTCGCCGTCGATGACGGCCAGCATTGTGATCCTTTAAAATTTTAAACGTTCTTGCCACTAATATTGTTGAGCTATCAGGTTCGCGTAATTCAAAAATTGTGGTTTCACTGGCGGCAAATGAAAATTGATGCTCACCTTCACGCGCTAATGGCCAACAGTAAATAAATTCCTGTTGTGCTTGCTGATACAAACACAATGAATAATGGCGATTGGATTTCCAGTGAACGCGCAGTTGGTCGCGACACTCTGTTTCAACATTATTCAATACACACAACCCCGGTTTTATTGAAAACACAATATGAGGTTTTATTGGCGTATCGGCAAAGGCTGCTTTGAACAAGCTACCAAGCAATAATAGATAAAAAACGAAGAGCCGGTTAAAAATGATAAGTCCCTCCGATAAACAGAGTCGCTATTTTGTTGTCATTGATAATAGGGCTATTGGTAATCTCATCATTCAGCTGTCGATAACTGCCAAACAAACGTAAATCCCAGCTCTCGGTCAAACGATAATTCAAATCCAAACGTATTAAGGGTGAAACACCGGCATCAGGATAATAGGTTGCCGATGGCAAGGTTTCATTCTCGTTTAATCCATAATAATAATTCAGGGTTTTCTCGTCTTGCCACACCAGACCCGCGGAGGCACGCAAAGACCAACGATTGTGGTGCCAGTTTTTGCCTGCCAAAAAACGAATTTCACTGCCCTGGTGTATATCAAGAATATCGTTCAACCATTGCAGTTGGATATCAAAATCCCCCGCAAAAAAATTGTATTCAATTCCTGCCAAAGCCGTCATGCGCCGTTTATGTAATCGCAGGTTTTCCGTGTCGGAAAAATCCTTGCCTCCGGTAACTTCCGGTGGCGGCAGTACCTGAGAGCCAGAAAACCCCGCATCAGTAAAAGATTCAACATAAAAATTACCCGAGCTCCAGCGATCAAAAAACATTTGGTCGTAACTGGGGGTGAGCAGCAGATTCAACTGTTGGGAACTGCTTTCCTGGATGACAAAACCAAAGTCCAGATTTTGAATAAAAAATCGTTCGCCTGTGTATTCCACTTGGGGTAATAAAAAAATCGGAAGATTATTGGAATATTCAACAGGATTGGTTCGTGTGCCGACCCCAACTCCCAGGCTGAAATGCCATGCAGATTGCTGTGTGTCCGGTTCATCCGCAAGAATTAGCGCGCTGCAGCCCATGAGCAACAACAACATCCAGCGAAAAATATTAAAAAATAAGGCACTGATTTTGATTCACCAATCTAAAAAGCTTCAACAGAATCTATATAGCAATTTTCGGAACTATCGATTGTAAGCTTTTGTGTTTTCAGCAACAAATCCGCATTACATTTTGTTACATCCCCGATCATTTCCCTTACAGTTTTGAAACAACCTGTGCCTTAGGCTGATCCCATATTCAAACCAGAGGATCTATCATGAAATCTTTCCTGCAATTCCTGCCCCTTGTTTTTATCTTAACTGCTTGCGGCGGTGAGGATGTCATCAGGTTGGACAGCGACACCAAACAGCTTTATGTTGATTTCAACAAACCACTTGACGTTGAGGGGTGGAAAGCAGGTTTCTCGGATTACACCGTCACTGAAACTACTGATTATGAGTTTGCGTCAGGCCATACATACTTGCCAACCATCACCGGCTCCGCTGTCGGCTTGAGCATGGAAGCGGCAAAGGCTTTTCGCCTGAGTTCCAATAATCGCAGTGATGATGTATTTATGTTTATCACCAAAAATTACGACGGCCTTGAACCCAATCGTCTTTACGATTTTGATTTCGAAGTTGTCTTTGCCACCAATGCACAAAAAAATTGTGTTGGTATAGGCGGAGCACCGGGAGAGTCTGTCACCATTAAAGCAGGCGCTACAAAAACAGAACCCAAATCTGTTAATAACGGCAACAACAGCTTTTCAATGAACATTGATAAAGGCAATCAATCTCTGGGGGGTACCGACGCAATTGCCATAGGTAATTTTGCCAACGATCGCGAATGCGGTAATCCGGACACCAATTACATGAAAAAAACCTTGCGCAGTGATCGAGGACGATTTTCTGCTTACACCGACGCCGAAGGAAAAATCTGGATTTTATTTGGTACCGATTCAGGCTTTGAGGGTGTTACCACAATTTATTTTATGCAAGCCAAAGTTTGGGCGACGCGACGTTAACAAATTCGCAAAACATTAGCCCGAAAGGGCTAATGTCTTATCGATCATCAATCATTAATGCTGATCATTTCGCTTATAAAACTTTTCCCTCACTTCATAATAAGTTTGCTCTGACATTTTTTGATAAGGCATGGATTTTTCCAAAAATTGTTTGTAAGACTCATAGACTTTTTTCACCTGCGGATCAGCCGCCGCCTGGTTGGTGTAAACCTGTTGTGATATTTGGTAGAAATGAGCCAGTACATCATCAGGTAATGGACGAATCTTGACACCCTGTCGTTGCAATTCAATCAGTGCCCGACTGTTTTTATGGGTGTAACTATCGAGCATATCCTGATTCACTGCACGCGCGGCGTAAGTGACTATGGCTTGCAAATCTTTTGGTAAGGATTCAAAAGCGGTTTTATTGACAATCAATTCCAATGTGGGACCAGGTTCATGCCAGCCGGGGTAGTAATAATATTTTGCAATTTGTTGAAAACCAAACGCCAAATCATTTTCCGGTCCAACCCATTCAGCAGCATCGATTACCCCTGTTTGCAAAGACGTATAAAGTTCGCCGCCCGGAATATTCACCGATGTTCCACCGGCCGCATTAAACACTTCCCCCGCCAATCCGGGTATACGCATTTTCAGTCCTTTTAAATCGGCTATGGAATTAATTTCGCGATTAAACCAACCGGCCATTTGCACTCCTGTATTGCCCGCTGCAAAAGGAATTAAATTAAATGGCTCATAAATTTCACGCCACAATTCCAACCCACCGCCATAATGCAACCAGCCATTCATTTCCTGAGCATTCATACCAAAAGGGATAGCAGTAAAAAATTGCGCGGCCGGAATTTTCCCCCGCCAAAAATAAGCACCGCTATGCCCCATTTGTGCACTACCGGACGACACAGCATCAAACACACCAAAGGCCGGTACAATTTCACCTGCACCATACACATGAATTTGCAAACGCCCGGCAGACATCTCATTAATCACCTGCGCAATTTTTTCAGCACTTACACCCAATCCGGGTGTGTTCTTCGGCCATGAGGTTACCATTTTCCAATGGTAAACCTGTGTGGATGTTGGTTCGGTTTGTGCGGATGAATTCACTTTAGGTTGGTCAATTTTTTTCATCACCAGGATTGAAAATAATAAAACGATAATCGCCAGTAATAAAACGATGATCAATGGATACCAATTTATTTTTGCTTTCATAATTACCGTTCATCTCTAAAAAATTGAATCATTGTAGGTTGGAAGAGCGCAGCGACTTCCGATATTTTTCATTACCGACAACCCTGTCGGAAGTCGCTGCGCTCTTCCAACCTACGTCAGATCGCTTGTAATTTTGCATATTGCATAACCAAACGTTTTTTCCCTATCTTGGCAAATTTGACCTCAACAACTGAATTGGGGCCTTTGCCTTCAAATTGAAGAATAACGCCTTCGCCAAAGGTTGCATGATTGACCCTCTGACCCAGTTTAAAACCTGTATCTTCACCTTCGTCTTTCAATGTGGATTTTGAAGAGGATGGTTGATAACCCAGCGGGCGAGTGATCGCTGTTTTCAAACGCACTTCATCAATACAATCCGGTGGAATTTCTTTTACGAAACGTGAAATTCGATTAAAGCTTTCATTGCCATGCAGACGACGGGTTTCAGCATAAGTGATAAACAATTTTTGCATGGCGCGGGTAATGCCGACATAACAGAGGCGTCGTTCTTCTTCTATGCCATCCGGATCGTCTATTGACATTTTATGCGGAAATAAACCTTCTTCGACACCTGCTAAAAATACCAACGGAAATTCCAATCCTTTGGCCGAGTGTAACGTCATTAATTGTACAGCGTCTTCAAACTCTTCAGCCTGAGCTTCACCTGCATCCAATGCGGCAGTATCCAGAAATTGCTGCAAAATCGGCGAATCATCTTCCGCTTCAAACACGCGACAGGCTGCAATTAATTCCTGCAAGTTTTCACCGCGCGCCTGACCTTTTTCACCTTTCTCATTTTGATGAAAAACCAATAACCCGGTATTATCCAGCATGGTTTCGGCAATCAAATCCAGCGCTGGAAGTTCATCAGCTTCATTCGGTACGCACAGATCTTTTTGCAACTGCAATATCATCTGTATAAAGGTTTCAATTGCATTACTGGCACGTGCTGCAAAATGTTTACGATGAATTAATTGTCCGGCCGCCGCCCATAATGAAATGTTTTCGCTACGCGCAACAACACGAATATCTTCGAGAGTTTTGTCGCCAATACCACGTGTAGGTACATTGATAACACGCTCAAATGCTGCATCATCATGCGGGTTATTTAGCAAGCGCAAATAAGCGACCGCGTTTTTGATTTCAAGACGGTCATAAAACCGTTGGCCGCCATAAATACGATAAGGAATGGCTTCGCGTAATAACGCTTCTTCCAATGCACGTGATTGCGCATTGGACCGATACAAAATGGCGCATTCACTTTTGCGTTTTCCTTGACGAATCCAGGCCTGAATTCGTTCAACAATAAATCGAGCTTCATCCTGTTCGTTGTATGCGGCATAAAGTGAAATGGATTCGCCTTTTTCACCTTCGGTCCACAATTCTTTTCCAAGTCGGCCGATATTATTGGCAATCACTGAATTGGCAGCTTTCAAAATATTACCTGTAGACCGGTAATTTTGTTCGAGTCGAATAATTTGACAGGGCGAAAAATCATCACTGAAGCGACGAATATTTTCAATTTTTGCACCGCGCCAACCGTAAATGGATTGATCATCGTCACCCACGGCGCTAACAAAACTGCTTTTACCCGCGAGCACACGCAACCATGCATATTGCACTGAGTTGGTGTCCTGAAATTCATCTACCAATATAAAATTAAATCGATTGCGATAATGTTCAAGAATATGCGGTTTGTTTAACCAGAGTTCGTGCGCACGCAATAAAATTTCAGCAAAATCCACCATGCCACCACGCTGACAATCGTCTTCGTAGGTTTGATAAATCTTGCGCATGGTACGAATAAAAGGGTCAGAGGTTTCCTGAATATGTTTCGCACGTCGCCCTTCATCTTTTTGTTCGTTGATAAACCACTGGGCCTGTTTGGGGGGCCATTTGTCTTCATCAATTTGCAACGATTGGTAAACACGTTTGATTAAACGCAATTGATCATCGCTGTCGAGAATTTGAAAATTTTGCGGCAGGTTGGCATCTTGCCAATGGGCTTTTAGCAGGCGATGCGCCAATCCATGAAAAGTACCAACCCAAATGTGATGAATCGAAATCGGCTGCCCGGTTTGTTGAAATAAATCTTCCAGACGATGCCGCATTTCTCTAGCGGCTTTATTGGTAAAAGTCACCGCCATAATAGAATAGGGCGACTTTTGCTCAACCTGAATCAACCAGGCAATACGATGTACCAACACACGGGTTTTGCCGCTGCCGGCGCCGGCCAGAATCAACTGGTGCCCGGCAGGTGCCATCACCGCTTCACGCTGCGCGGGGTTGAGATCATCAAGTAAAAGAGAAACATCCATAAGCAAAGTTCAGCTGTCGAAAATGGTCGCTAGCTTACTGGTTATGCGTACAGATTGCACGATCCTGTAACCGGAAGAATGCTAATTACAATGCTGCAATCGCCTGTTTAGCCTGATTATTCAATTCTGCTTGCAGTGCGGGTTCCAGACGTAACTGTTTAGCAAACTCTTGCAAATAAGCGCGCTCCATAAAGTTTTCTTCATCTATGACCAGAATGCTGGCCAAATACATTTCTGCCGCCATTTCCGGTGTGCTCGCAACAGCAGCAATAGCTGTAGGATCCAGAGGTTTTTTTAACTCCTGATCAATCCAACCGAGAAGTTCATTATCCTGTGTGAGCTTGCCCACTTCACCATCAATTAACTGACGTTCACGATCATCAATGTGTCCATCGGCCTTTGCTGCAGCAATCAGTGCGATCAATATTGCACGACTGTGTTGCTCCGCTTCTGCTGGTGCCAATCGGTCAATGGTTTGCGGGGATGTTGAATTGGATGAATTTTGTTGGGTTTGCCAATTACTGTAGGCTTTGTATGCGATAGCGCCGAGCGCGGCCAAGCCACCATAAGTCAACACTGCACCACCAATTTTGCGACCCTGTTTACTGCCTAGCAACAAGCCTAATGCACCTCCCGCAATCGCAGCACCGCCTTTACCGGATAGCAAACCCGATAATTTTCCCAGAGGAGAATTATCAGATGACTGGGAAGAAGATGGTGGCCAATTACCAGGGTGTTGTGAGCCCTTGTTTTGCAAAAGATCCGAACCGGCTTTCAATAATTGATTCAATAACTGTGTTGTATTCATACTCTGCCCTTTGAGATTTCAATTTTCTTTTCCGTTGGGATAAATGGGGCACATATGATTAAAAACAAGCAACAGAACCGTTAAGTTTTGTGGATTCTGCAAGGCTGGCTCCTTTCCCTTATCTACAGTAGAATCGACCGACCTTGGTTACTGCTGGTTAGTTAATGACTGCTTCTGAACCTGTGCCGGGTAATAAACCGGCGCACAGTGTGAGTTTGTCTTCTCTTCTCTTAAATTTCGCTCGCCAATTTGAGGGTGAGCGGGTTTCTGTTCGCGATATCAAAAATTCTCTTGGCCGACGCTCGTTTGGTTTGATGCTTTTTGTATTGGCCATTCCCAACTCCCTACCAATTGTCGGCATACCCGGTGTTTCAGCGGTGACCGGCTTTCCTATATTGCTCATCGCTTGCCAAATGGTGCTGGGCTATGAACAGATTTGGTTGCCCAAGTGGATTTCCCGACGTGACTTTTCCCGTGAGGGATTTTTAAAACTGATCGAGAAAACCATGCCCTGGCTAGCGCGAATTGAGCGTTTATTGAAGCCGCGTTGGTTGTGGCTGGTTAAAGGCAATATTGAACGTTTTCTCGCTGCTGTCTGTGTGCTGATGGCATTTTTATTAATACTGCCAATTCCCCTTGGAAATCTGCCCCCCGGTTTCAGCCTGCTGTTAATTTCACTGGGCTTGATTGAAAGGGATGGTGTCTGTGTAGCCTTGGGTTTGGCACTGAGCGTGTTCAGTGTTTTTTATTTGCAAGGTTTAATTTGGGTCGGTATTCAAACTGCCAGTGCTTTACTGGGTAACTGGTTTTAATCATCGAGGTTGATTGTGGAACTCTTCATGGATCCCGGCATTTGGTTGGGATTGCTAACACTCATCGTTTTAGAGATTGTGCTGGGCATAGACAATCTGATTTTTATTGCGATTCTCGCCAACAAATTACCTCCGCATCAGCGCGACAAGGCACGCATTTTAGGTTTGGGATTGGCACTGGGAATGCGGTTGTTGTTGCTAATGGGTATTTCCCAACTGGTTGCATTGACCGAGCCTTTATTTGCCATCTTTGGTGAAGATTTATCAGGCCGTGATTTGATTTTATTGTTCGGTGGGATTTTTTTGTTGATAAAAGCCACAGTTGAAATTCATGAGCGTCTTGAAGGAAAAATTCACGCACCGCGCGCATCAAAAGTTCACGCGGAATTTTGGGCGGTTGTAACGCAAATTGTGGTACTGGATGCCGTATTTTCCCTCGATGCTGTGATTACAGCAGTGGGTATGGTGGATCATGTTGAAGTGATGATGGCCGCCGTCATTATTGCGATGGTCGTCATGATAGTCGCCAGTAAATCATTAACTGCATTCGTCAATAAACATCCCACAGTCGTGATGTTGTGTTTGGGCTTTTTGTTAATGATTGGTTTCAGTTTGATTGCGGAAGGTGCCGGTTTTCATATTCCAAAAGGTTACCTCTACGGCGCAATTGCGTTCTCGGTATTGATCGAGGTCTTCAATCAACTGGCGCGTTCGAATCGCACCCGAAATTTAATTGGCGAAAAGCCCCTGCGTGATCGCACTGCCGAAGCGGTGTTGAAATTATTGGGTGGACGATCAGATGCTGATGAAGTCGGCCAGGACATTGCCGCCATGACGATGAATAATAATGGCGAAGAGCTGGCGTTTGAGCACAGCGAGCGACATATGATCCGCAGTGTTCTGCAATTGTCGGATCGCACAGTGCAATCCCTGATGACACCTCGCCCCGATATAGTCTGGGTGGATTCCGAAGCAACGCCTGCCGAGCTGCTGTCCATTTTGAAAACGACACCACAGACCCGTTTACTGGTCGCCCGGGAAGAATTGGATAATTTACTGGGCGTAGTACAGAGCCGCGATTTATTGGCGGCTGCACTGGATAATCAACCACTTGATCTGGCTAAACTGGCCAAGTCTCCTCTGGCAGTACCTGAAGGTACCAGTGCCCTGCGCGTTTTGGAAATGTTAAGGAAACAACATTTACCTTTGGCGATAGTGATTGACGAATACGGCAGCATCAAAGGCCTGGTGACTACAGGCGATTTGCTGGCAGCCATAGCCGGTGAACTGGCGGATACCTACGACGAACCCCGGGTAACAACAGATCAGGAAGGCTGGATTTTTGATGCGAGCATTGCCCTGGAAGATCTGGAAGAAAAACTGGGCATACAGCTGGACAAAGGTGAGAGCGATTATTTCACTTTGGCAGGCCTGTTGCTGGAACAGCTACAACATATACCCGTAATCGGTGAAGAAATTCATCTGGGTGGTTTCAGGTTCCGGATACTGGAAATGGAAGGCCGTCGTATTCATCAAGTTCGGGTAATAAGGGATGAAAAAGACTCGGGCAACACCCAGATAGGCTATTAAAAGCCTTTATCGAGAAGAAGCGCACGTCAGTATTGGATAGATTTCAGCATAATGCGCCCCATTTTTTAATTTAACCCTCAAAACTTGTTGGAGACCTCCATGAAAAAGTTACTTATCCCTTGTCTGGCAATCACTGCAGCCCTGTCAGCCCAGGCTTTTGCAAAATCCCCTATGGATTACAGCTATGCCGGTATCCAATTTTTTGATCAAAGTTTGGATGACGCCGACTGTGATCAGGATGGTTTGAACCTCTATGGCAGCGTTGAAATCAATGCCGATTTATTTGCCATTGGTTCTTTTGCTGATGCCAGCGGCGATAATTTTTGCGGCTCCGAAACAGTCAGTGTTGGTATTGGCTATCAAACACTGTTTGGCGCTGACAGCAGCATATACGGCTCATTGAGTTATGAAGATACCGATGTGGATCACGGCCATAGCGATTCAGGTCTGATTGGTGCTGCCGGTATTCGTGGATTTGTTGCACGTCAATTGGAAGCGAAAGTGGAAGTTGCCCATCACACAGCATTTGATGGCAACACAGTCATCAACGGCGGCGTTGCCTATTGGGTTACCCAACAATTTGCAGCAACCGGTGATGTCAGTCTGGGCACTGATGTATCGACTATCGCTGTAGGTTTGCGCATGAATTTTTAATTCATGCTGCCTAATTAAATTTTAGGCGTAATGAAAAAAGCGATTTTGTGAAAACAAAGTCGCTTTTTTATTGTCAGGGGATTTTCGTCATGGGCATGCGTTGTAACACACGATTCGAATAACGGATTGCGTAGGCGGGCAAGCTGTATTCAAATTTGCGTGGATTGGGTAAGGTCACTGCCAAACGCGCTGCTTGTGTAGCAGAAAGATTATTGGCTGATATTTGATAATAATGTTTAGCCGCTGCTTGTGCGCCAAATACTCCATTACCCCATTCGACTACATTTAAATACACTTCCAATATCCTGCGTTTATCCCAGCAAAGCTCGATCATCAAGGTAATAATCGCTTCCTGAATTTTTCGCAAATAACTTTTGGATGGAGATAAAAATAAATTTTTCGCCAATTGTTGGCTGATAGTCGATCCACCTGATGCTTTTTTACCGCGACGTTGATTTTTTTCTATTGCCTTCTCGATGCCATCCCAATCAAATCCATGATGCTGCAGAAATTTTCCATCCTCTGCAGCAATAATCGCCCGCTTTAAATGCGGGGATATTTTTTCGTAATTGACCCATTCATATTTAAGTGTGGCCCTGGAATTTTTTTGTTGCAATTGATCCAATCGAATCGACATAAAACTGGTTGTTAAAGGGCTATTCCATTTCCACCAAAGCACATGCGCAAAAATCCATAACTGGTAAACAAACAAGAGTAAAAGTGCCCACCAGAAAAAACGTTTGACAATAATAAAAATTCGGCGCATATGAGCTCAACAGAAAATCTGATCAATACTGAATAACTTGAATTCTAATCGAATTCTATTTTGAAAAGAAAATTAATCTACAGGTAACAAGGACTTTGGTGGGAAACAAATAAGCCCATAAGGGGTTTTACCCAATAAAGGAGGATGCCGGAGATGGCAAGCCCCCCCTCCGGTTCATAAATCCAGCGTAGCTTTCACTTATCAAATCCTTGATCAGGCCCCTATTTAATAATAATCTTCTTGAATCATAATCCTGCAGAGATACGACATGATAATTGCCGAACTGAAAAAGCTGAAATTACAAGAAGAGATGGTTAGCATTAAACGCGATTCCAGCGACGATGATTTGACAGGAATTGTAGAGTTCGTCACTGACGAAGTCATGGCACTCAGACTCTACACAGAAGAAGGTCTGTTTGATGGTTTTACTCTATTTGAAATCAGCCAGATAACCGAAATCGTTTGGGGTGACCGGGAACACAAAGCGATTGCGTTATTAACACAAAAATATGGCGACAAAAAGCGCTTAACAGTCACAGGTCAAACGCTTGCGGAAATTGCTGTCGAATTATCCAAAATTAAAAACAGTATTTATCTTTATCACAGTTACAACGAAGATAATCTGGATTTATGTAAAATTATCAGCAACGACGACGAATGGTTGAAGCTGGATGCTTTCGGTACCATTGACACCTTATCCAAATCAACAAAATTAATTCAAGTGTCATCCGTTGTTCGGATAACCGTTGACTCCCCCTATCAAGACAAGCTGGTTGAGTTGCATCAAAGTAAAATTTAAAAAATTGTTATTTATATCCCTATAACTGCTTGCATGTAAATTGGGAATATGATGAACCTAACATTTATTCGTTGGTAAAAGATTAACCTATTATTAATTTATTCCTCCCGCGTATATTGAATCACTTTATCTAAAAACTGTTGATGGGTATGAATATTGATTTGTACTGCACTTCCAAATATTTCAGTCAACTTGTTGTGTAAGCCTGCTGTATCAAAACCACCGCGAATACGCATTTCAATATCACCACTTTTGAATTGGTGTAACGTAAATTGTGGCAATGCAAATTCATTTAATGCATGAGTGATATCAACATTGTTGAGCCACTCACCTTTGGCGGATTGGTATTTCACGGGCGGCCTGCCTTCAAGATCGATCAAGTACCAGAAACCATCACTTTTTTGTTCGAGTTTTGCATAGTCACCGGTGCGATAACGCAATAGTGGAAGATAGTCATTGATACCGTGGGTGATAGTGATTTCACCACGCTCAGAAAGAAATCGATTCGCATGGGCATCCAGAATTTCAATTACCATGTTCGATTGCAACAATCGAAAACCATCGACGCCTTTTATACTGGTCGCAATTGGACCAGCTTCATTCATCGAATAAATATTAATAACCGGACACTGCCAATAATCCTCCAGCAATTGTTGTTGCTGTTTGAGCAGGGCCATTGAAGTTGAAATAATTGCTTGCGGTTGATGTTGGATTTTCAGTTGAGTCAATTCATGCAGTGACAGTGGATCACCCGTGATTAAATCCGGCGCCATAGCTTCAACATACATTTTTCTGTCGTCAGGATCTTGCCAATCATCAGGATAAAAATTGGTTTTGATCAAACCTTTATTCTTGAGTGAGTGCATCAAGGATGCATAGGTAAAACAGTTTTTCTGGAACCCGGCTAGCATCACTGCAACATCGCTCTGGAAATAATCCGGATTAACGCCATTCCACAACAAGGCTTTTTTGTGAAACCAACTATAACGCGCTGCAATTTCCGGATGTGAAGGAATGACTATCGCGTGGCCAGTGGTACCGTTAGTGGTGAATGCCAGCAAATTATCCAGCGATAAATGATCTGGAACAAAACGGGTAATGTCGCGACTTAAATCCTCACGGGCAATACAAGGTAATTGAGAAAACTCCATTTCGGGAAAATGATGATTGCAAAAACTCCAATCATAGTCCTTATAGAAAGGTACTTGTTGGCGGCACATATTTAAAAATGCGGACAGATTTTTTTTGGAATTTTTATCAGGATCACAAACTTGCCGGATTTCTTCCTGTTCAAGCAACCATAATTCTTGTTGACGTGTCTTTGTTAAAAAATGCCCGGAACGATTGCGAAAAACAGGCGCATGAGGATGTTGCAAAATTTTCAATAAAATTGATTTTCCGGTTTCATCCAAATCAGGCAAACGATGAACGTCTTCCCAGGGTTGCATGTTATTCGCGCGACATCTTATTAGCGGCTTCCTGTGCCGCTTTTCTTGCCAAAGCTTCACGAATTTGTGCAGCGCGCTCTTCCGCCGCTTTAGCCGCTTCCATTACCCTTTTTCGTTCAAAAGAACTGACCATTAATAAACGATCATCGGCCTGTGCTGGCGATTCACCCTCAGGGCGCAAATCCACAGCAGCCAGAGCTACGCGAATAAATTCTTCTCGACGATCCACATCCTCAATATAAATCGTATTTTTTCCGGATTGAGTAGAAGCAAACAGTTCTTTTGATTTTTCTTCCAGCGCTTTGACCAGTTTGCGCGCATCCAGGCTGTGCTTTAAAAAAGATGAATCCGAATAGAGATGTAACAGTAAATAACAAGTCGTATACCAAGGGCATTTAACAGAGGTTTCGCGAAATGGCGCTAACAATTCGTAAGAAAAATTCTGTTGATGTTGATAAAGCAAATCATGCACCAGCGCTGGCAAATGTTTTACATCCCGCGGCTCAACCAAGGACAAAATCGCCGTCATACGGTGATGTAAGTGTGAAATAGCCGGGCCTTCAAATGCTGTCATTGCGCGTCTTCTTTAATGTCCGATGAAAGAGAATATACCTTGCGACTAAAATCGCGTGCAAATTGAATCATGGCTTCCCATGAACTCACCGGGAAGATTGACCAACCTTGCTCATCCTGGGCACGCAACAATAATTGTGCATGTCGCTGCCAATAACTCTGCACCAAATTGAGTTCAAGATCCCAGGGTAGATTCAACACCATAGTGCCACCGCCTTTGGCATTTTTTAATGCTTGCCCGGCAATATCCCAACCGCTATTTCCTTTTTCATCCTGATCGAACATGGTAGTCACACCATCGTCAGATAAAATCACAATATGCGATTCGTTATTGCGCGGTTTTTCGCAATGGGTTTTGCGCAACATATGAATCGGAAACGCAGTACCGCCACCCAGATAACCTGTTAATACTTCCAATATTTTTTGTTGGTCGCGCACAAATCCCGGTGTACATACAAATTGTTGTGCACCACTCCATAAGGTTACCTGCACTGATGCACCACTACGCAATGCCGACAAACATAAAATCGCACCTGCTAATGCAGTGTAAGAAATTTCAATTTGTGGATTCGGCATGGAGCCTGAACAATCCACGTATAAATCCAGATCAACCGGTTTGATTTTCGGTTCAATGCCCGGCGATTCACCCCACTCGCGTTGAACCGTCGTCACACCGGGAATGACTACAGGGCTAATCCCCAAACTTTGGAACCAATCAATATTTTCCAGCGCTTCTCCCGGTTCCCACAATCGTGTTCCTTCAGGATGTGGATCAAATGTTTGCGGCTGTTTTTTGTGAGGAAAAGGAATTAATAATGGACTCGCACGCTCTTTGTAATAACGCACGGCAATTTCGTGTTCACTTAAATCAATTCCCGCTGCACGCAAAATTTCGCCATATTGAAAAGGCTCGCGACATTGCCCTGCAGATTGTTTGGCGTTGGTACCGGCTTGTGGAATATTTTTCGGCCGCGCTTTAATATCCACGCCTTCACCGGTTAATGAAGGATCATTGGATGGATGAATATTTTCCAAATCCTCTTCACTCAATTCAATCAACCCACCCGGGATTTGTCCTTTGCCAGCATCGCGTGTATCCAATAATTTCGCCAGTGCTTCAGCTTCTTCTTTATCTTCATTCAAATAAGGTAAGAGCAGCGCTGCAAAACGACTTGCTCCTTTTAACCAATCACCCGCATAGACTTTAATAATGCGCGCACCTAACCAGGCATCACCTTCCATTGCATCTTCCGTAATTTCACCAGCGCCTAAATTATTTTTCGGTAACTGCCAAAGTAATTCATAAATGCGCATATAAATTTTCCAGACTTTGCTGGTCGATTCCTGTTTGTTAATGCGCTGATAAATTTCATCCATGCGTAAATTGTGTTGGCGTTTCAGATGATGATTAATCAACAAATCCGTATACAAATTCGCCACCATCGCCGCACGTGATTCCAAACTTGGCAAACAAGGCAAAATCCGCGCAATAATTTTCGCGTTATCGGTTAAATTGGCAGGTGCATAAATATGATGCCCAATTTCATGCGCAAGAATTTCCACCGCATAATCCTGCAATTCATCCGTCTGAATTTTACTGAGATCAATCACAATAGACTGATCATTCAACCGGATCATTGCAAAACTAAACGTAAGTCCCTCCCTAGCCGCTTCCTTTTCAGTAAAACACAACAAAGGCTGCCGTAATCGCGTGTAAGGCCCCCAAATTTTTAATGCAGAATCCCAGGCTTGTTGCCAGGATTCTTGTATGGATTGTTTTTCTTTTATTAGTGGCATGATTTATCGATTCAACAAAATCACAGCGAACGAATCTTTGGATGTAAGTGCCAAGCTATCGTCCAATTCGGCGCAGGAGGAGAGTGAAGCTAAATCGGGTAGTTTGGTTTTTAATCCTAGATTGAAATAAAGTTTTAGTTGTTCATTCAAATCGCGGGTGTCTTGTTGATAGTGAATGTCGGAAGGTAATTCTTGTATGGGGATTAGCATTTCGCCAAAGGCATCAAAAAATAACATCCAGAATTGATTGGCCGAGGTGACATAAATTTGATTGTTGTGTGCCAGAACTTTGGGTGGCTCGGTAAATTCACCGTCGAACATAGTGGAACTGCCGAAACGTTTTTGTAGTGATAAAGTTTGAGGTTGTATAATCGAAAAATCCAGCCAGCGGTTGTTGTTGAGTGCTTGCTGAATTTGTATACGATTCTCACAATCAGTTTGCGAAACTGAACTGAACAATTCGTCTGAAATTTCAGTCAGTGCTTTTAATGCATTTTGTCGATAACAAGCGAGGCCTGACAGCCAGGCAACAATCAAACCCAGCTTTTTAAATTCTTCTGCAGATTGGCATTCTTTCGCGGATTGTCGCATCAAATGAATCCAACGATTGGCTGCGTCTGGATCATAAGTATGCAACCGATACAAAACATTCGCCAAAATACTTAACCAATATCCCGGATTCGATGAAATCCAGCGAATGGTTTGCGGAATCACGTCGCGCCACAACTGATTGACATGAACAGCAAGTTCACTTTTCCCCAACCAACGTTTTGCTGCCAAATCCAAACCATGCTGATAGCCTGCCATAGCAAAATTTCCCACCGATTGACTGGTATCATCGAGCAAGGTCACCACAGGATCCAATTGTTGAATTAAAAACTGTTGAAAACTGTCTGCATCAATATGCGGATGTTGATGACGAAAGCTGGCAAATAACTGATTGCATTGGCTGCGTTCGGTTTGTAAAAAACTTTTGAATGCCGGAGAAATCATCAGCCGCACCTACTGGCTTTCAAGCCATTTTAAATAGTTGGTGTAACGCTGATGCAGGTACTTGAGTTTCAATACATCATCGTAAATATGGCCGTACAGTTTTTTCGCTGAAGCCAAACGCGCCAATTCTTTTTCAATTTTATCGATGCGCTTTTTGGTGTCTTTTGCGGATAACCCCTCCAGGCCCTCGTCAAATTCCGCTGAAATTTGTTTAACCACATCATCACGATCAAGTCCAAGGCGATCATATTCAGCACAGGATAAATCCAGTAATTTACGCAACCAGCCAATTTTATCGCTGCGAAAACACCCATTTTCCGGCAGATCAAAAAAAGGAGCTTGTTCATCAGCAAATAAACGCGAGTGGAAAACAAAAGGTAAAATTTGTCGTAGATCTTCCAATTCAACTTCATCATTACCGCGAAAAAATGCCAGCGCTTTGCAATAGACGATTAAAGACATCAAAGAACGAACTGAAATGCCATTCAGTGTTTGGCATCCCAAATCTTTTAATCGGTCGCGGCCATTATCCATGCTGGCCAAAGTGTGTGAGGCCACGCCAGATAAGCGTGAAGTGTCTTTGGTTTTATATTCAAATTGCCCGGCAGAGTATTCGGAAAATTCAAATTGACTGGCAAAAAATTCAATGCGACGGCGGATAGCTTCAGGCAATGTAATATTGCGTATCGCATCGTGCATTTTTTCAATTTCAGCTTCACTGAAAATAATCTGCTGCGGTACAAATTCTTCAGGCTTAACGCCTTCTTCAATACGCAGCAACAATTGATCGAGAAATCGTGGATTAAATGCCATGGCTTGTACAACAACATCAATACGGTCTTTCAAGGCTTCTATCACCTGATAAGTTCCACCACCTTGATCATCATTGGCTGTAAGGTACCAAGCCGCTTTCGGGCATTCATAAATCTGGTTAAACATTTCCGCATAGTTGTCACCCATTACCGTGAGCAATGCACTTTGTGTGCGTGTAGGAATGCGATTGTATTCATCGACAATTTTCACCCGCATGCCCAACCAATGTCGCCAGGCAATACGAATATCATCAACGGATTGCGCTGAAACCAAATCGGCAGGTAATGGATTTCCTAATAAATCGGCAACCGTCATTTGCGGATGACCATGTTGCATTGCGCGCTTTACTTCTTTAACTGAATAGCCGCCAATAATTCCCATCAACAAAGCACTGGCCGTTTTACCTCGACCCGGACCGCCGATAAATAAACATTTTCCTTGCGCGGCAAAGGTTAATAGAGGCAACAAAATAAAACTGGAATAGCTTTGTGATGTGGGCAAAGTCAAACGACTTTGGCTGTCGCCAAAACGAAATTCTTGCGGTGTTTGATCATTGTATTCCACATCATAATAAGGGCTGATCACGGCGTTGTTCACAATCCAAAAATACGCCTGACGTAATTTTTCATCCAAAGGCTGCGCCGCTTCTTGTACTTGCTCGTATTGGCCAAAAGGCCCCGAATAAAGATCGGCCACATCAAATTTATGTGCGTCCACTTCCTTTCCTGGTTTGGTCGGTGATGCAGACACTCGCCCGAATAAATTAAAATTCACCATCTACTATTTCCTCATCAGATAAATTCCATGCTTTACATTCAGACACCGGTTCCATTCTCCACGAACCCGCTGCTCGCCAAATTAACACATCTGTTGTATTGAGTTCTTTAAAATCAAGCTTCCAGGAAGCTGTCAAATTACCATTAAAATAAACCTTGACTTGATACACCAGATTCAAATCCAACCCGGTTAACACTGGCCCACTTTGTGGGCGATTAAAATACAATGGTGGCGAATTACCAATTTTTAGATAAAGTCGATCAGAATGTTCTTCCATAGGCTTTGCCAAATTTTCTCCAAAACAAATGCTGCCTGTATTTCCGGCAAAAATTTCTGCCGGAAATACCAGTAACAATATGAGCAATAATTTAGCGATTATCTTTATATCGGATTTAATTTCCACTCCCATATTTCTCCATCTTCAGGATGATTAACAAGTCCAACAAAATTAAATCCCGGTTTTTCGAGTACAAGCAGTAATCGTTACTCCTTCTTTGAAGGCGAGACCATTGTTGAAAAATTAACTTAATACTGCGCTTTATTAATTGGAAAAAAAAGTTCTACGCCGCTTTCTGATGCTTGTTTAAAATCACTTTTTCCCATGTCCCGTTTAAGACGAACAATCGCTATTTTTGTAAGCACTTCAAGTGACATAGCCTGGTATCTTTCATAATCGGGAAATTGCGGATGTGGTACATAACTGACAGTGTTGATATGTTCACCATTTGGTTTAAAAACATCAAATCTCACTCCTTTCCCCCATGATGTATATTTTTCCATCGCAGTGACTGAATACCGTATGCCGTTAAAAATAACCGATAGATTATTCATAACTGATTCATCGCTCCCGATTGAGGTTTCGCCCTCACCCACTATTGATTCACCATGAAATTGTTCTCAAACAAATCTTCTCAAGATAAGGGTTAATTGCATGACTCATCAGACAGATCAATATTGAGGATTTACTGCCAATACATTTCTTATGTTGCCAAGAACAGAATGTGTAGCGAAGCGTAATGTGTTTGGTTCAATTATTAATAATTTCCAACAATTTAATACACTGCACCGACTATATATCTCCAACCTGAATTATGACAAGGGAACTATGTCTCCGGAATCAACAGGATTTTTTCAATCGGTCTGGTGTTAAGGGATTGGGACTTTGTTGATCTGTATGAGTCAAAATTTGATCCAATCCACAAAAATAACTATATATGGTGTAAATATTCCCAAATATGGTTTAACTTGCGCACCAAGTGATTCCAGAAGTATCTGCAATATTTTTTTGAATGGTTTCACCGTCTTCCGATTTTCCGATGGCTGTTCCGGAAATAGAAGTTTGTTGGAGCTCGAACAACCGAATCCCATAGTTAGATGTAGGTTTTCCCCCTCCGTTGGTGGTTTACGCGATGGCTGCCAGCGGAGTTTTTTATCCGAATAAATATTTCTGCTAGATTAGCCAGCTTTATTCGGGCTCAGGTACGCATAATGACGACACCCAAAGACACAGCGCTATCGGCCACGTGGCAAATGATGGAGCCTATTATTGGGATTTTGTTGCGTAACGGTGTTACCCATAAAGAATTTTCTCTTCTCTGCAAACAACTCTACGTGAAAATTGCTTCCGAAGAATTTGGTATTCGCGGTCGTCCCACCAATTTTTCCCGTGTTGCCATGATGACTGGGCTTGATCGCAAAGAAGTTGGCCGTATTAAAGAAAACTTGCAGCTGGACAACACTGCAAAAATCAGTGAACAACATCAAGACCGGTTGACCCGAATTTTATCCGGTTGGTATCAGGACAAAGATTTTATTGATGCCCATGGTCAGCCGAAGTTAATCAGCATCGATGAAGATGAAATTTGTTTTAATTTACTGGTGCGTCGTTACGGCGGTGATTTACCGGCAAGCGCGCTGTTAAAAGAATTAAAGCGTGTTGGCATTGTCGAAGAAATTCAGGGGAAACTGCGTGTGCTTGGTCGTTACTTTATTGTTGATCCTACAGACGCTGCTGCACTTCTACGTGCAGGTAATGTGATTCAGGATATTGCCAATGCGTTGGAACATAATCTTTATAAAGCCAACGCACAAAAAAATCAGCCCAAACGATTTGAGCGTCGTGCCAGCAATTCACAAATGTCACCACAGTCGCTCGCTGAATTTCGTGCATTTGTTGAAACAGAAGGACAGGCATTTTTGGAATCTATCGATGCCTGGTTGACCGAGCATGAAATGTCTTCTGATAACCAGAATTCAAACCAAGTTAAAATGCGATTAGGTGTTGGTGCCTATTTAATTGAAAGTCTACTTGAGCCGACACTTGATGCGGGGGATGTAAAATGAAATTGATTCAACCATTTAGTGTATGCCTGATTATCAGTTTGATCACACTGCAATTAACGTCTTGCGGTAGTGGTGAGGACACCGCTGGTATTGATGCCAGTGGTTCCCCAATTGCAAGCCAGGGCACTATTGACGGTTTTGGCAGTGTTATTGTCAACGGTATTCGTTTTGATTCATCCAAAGCATTGATTTTGGTTAACGGCCAAGCCGCAACGGAAGATGATTTGCGCACAGGTTATCAAGTCACCGTCACCGGAATCCTGCATGAAAATAATGCAGCCATTGCCGAAAAAATTGAATTCTATCCAGAACTGGCAGGCGAGATTACATACATAGATAAAAATAAAAATCAGATAGTGGTATCAGGGCGATTGGTACAAATCAATTTCCGAACTTTATTTGGCAGCAGCATTGAGTCAAATAATCTGGATGGACTGAGTATTGGTGACAAAGTACAGATCAGCGGCCATCAAAATACAACCCAATTACTCACCGCAACACGTATCGATATTGACACAGAATTAACTGCCAATCTTGTTCAATTGAGCGGTGAAATTAGTAATTTGAATGAATCGTTGCATCAATTTACATTGGCCGATACTGTCATCAATTATGCAGGTGCAAGCCTGATTAATATTTACGGGTATCAATTAAATAACAGAATGCGCGTGTCAGTTAAAGGTATTAAAGGCAGTAATAATGAAATTCAGGCTCAACAAATTTATGACTTGAATTATGAAGTAGGTTCAGACATACCTCATCTTGAACTTGAGGGTCGCATTACACAATTTACTTCCCCGACTGATTTTGAGGTGAATGGTGTGCGTTGCACTACCAACTCACAAACAGAATATGAATTCGCAGCGGCCAGTAATTTGACAGTGGATGCCTCCATTGAAATATCCGGCACAAAAGATTCAAATGGCGTATTGGTTGCCGACCAGATTCAATTTGATAATCAGGATGAAAATCATGTAGAAGGTCAGGTAGTTTCTATTCATATCAATTCAGGTTACATACCAACAGGCAGCATACAAATTGGTAATGTCACCATAAAAACAACCAGTTCCACTCGCTATGAAGACAGAAGTGATTTATTCAATCGCCGGTTTAATTTATCTTCTATCATGGTAGGGGATTATTTATCGGTGACAATCTGCAATCAAAACGGTGAACTCGTAGCGAGTAAAATCGAACGTTTCAATATGAATTTCAGCGCACCGGATAGGGATAGAGATCCCAAAAGAAAAAAATAGTCAGGCGAAAAACTTGTCTAAATCAAGACTGATTGGTGATTTTAAACCCCTTGCCCACCAGATAAACTTCGCGCGAGCGTGGGCGCGAGGCATCGGGTTTGCGGATCACAACTTTTTCAAATGAAGTCCGCACTTGTTTTACATAATCATCAAAACCTTCACCCTGAAAAACTTTCACAACAAAATCACCTTTTGGTTTTAACACATTCCGTACCATATCCAGTGCCAGTTCAACCAGATACATAGATGCCGCTTGATCTGCCACATCAACTCCGCTGATATTGGGCGCCATATCTGAAATCACCACATCCGCTTTTTGTTGCCCAAGTTTTTCCATAATTTGATTGAACACCGATTCTTCCGTGAAATCACCTTGAATAAAATCCACATGCTCCAGTGAATCCATCGGCAAAATATCAGACGCAATTACCCGGCCTTTTACACCAACCAACCTGCCCGCAATTTGCGACCAACTACCCGGTGCCGATCCCAGATCCACTACCAACATCCCCGGACGAATTAATTTATCTTTTTCATTCAGCTCAATCAGTTTATAAGCCGCACGCGCGCGATACCCATCTATCTGAGCCTTTTTAACATAAGGATCATTAACGTGTTCATCCAACCAACGGTTGCTGCTTTTGGATCGGGCCATAGAAAAACCAATAAGTAAATTTAAATTTTTAGTTTAACGCACTAATAATCCGCATCGATAACGGTAATTTCACACGAATTATATTCCTCTTTTGATGTGTTGGCGATTCCCGATACTATTGCTGTGAATTCAAATAAAGGATAAATGGTTAATTTTGGCTTTGAGTACAGAACATCGATAGTTTCACCTGCTGTATTTTTAAATTTTGCCTGCAGAGAAAAATCTGTCCACCTTTTTGCATAGGGATTTTTAATGTCAGCTATGCAGCGAATATTTAATCCTTTATGTGATTCTGAAATCAAAAGATTAGCAGGTTTAACTTCAAATTCAGGTTTTATAGGATCATCTGTTGTATGAAAAATCATAACGATGGTTATCCAAAGAATAGTTACCAAGACTATTACCAAGCTGCCATAACTGAAATAGGGGTTGTTTTGTAGGTTTGCTATGGGATTTTGAATTTGTAGACAATGCTTACATTTTTTAGCATTAATTAAGATGTCTTCTTTGCAGGCAAGGCATTTTTTAGTTTCCATATCAGCATCCTGAGTGTCCAAAAAATTAACTATAGCTTCAGGAAGATTGATATTCAAATCGTTATTCATACCAAAAATAAAAAACTCCAACTTGCGAACAAGTCGGAGTTTTCAGCTGACATCATCCGCGTTTATTTCACATCAAACCGATCCAGCATCATGACCTTGTTCCATGCTTTGACAAAATCCTGCAGGAATTTTTCCTGGCCGTCGTTTGCTGCATAAACTTCGGCAATTGCACGTAATTCTGCATGGGAGCCGAATATCAGATCAACCGGTGTTGCTGTCCATTTTAGTTTTCCGGTTTTGCGGTCAAGCCCTTCATAAAGCCCTTCGGTTTTTGCTGATTTTTTCCATTGGGTGGACATATCAAGCAAGTTGATGAAGAAATTATTGTTCAGGGCACCAGGTTGATTGGTGAATACGCCGTGTTTGCTATTGCCGCTGTTGGCATCCAGCACTCGCAAGCCACCGACCAATACTGTCATTTCCGGAACTGTCAGAGTGAGCATATTGGCACGATCAACCAATAATTCTGCCGGTGAAAGATTATTGCCTTTTGCAAAATAATTGCGGAAGCCATCGGCGGTGGGTTCAAGCACGGCAAAAGAATTGGCATCTGTTTGTGCTTGTGTTGCATCAACGCGACCGGGAACAAAAGGAACTTCAATAGTGTATCCGGATTTTTTTGCAGCCTGTTCAACAGCAGCTGCACCACCCAACACAATCAGATCAGCAAGCGACACTTTTTTTCCGGATTTTTCTGCCTTGTTAAAATCAGTTTGAATTTTTTCCAAACGCTTCAGTACTTTGGCAATTTCTTTTGGATTATTCACTTCCCATTTATTTTGCGGAGCAAGACGAATCCGTGCACCATTAGCACCACCGCGCAAATCAGTGCCGCGGAAACTGGCAGCTGATGCCCAGGCAGTTCGTATTAATTCTGATGCGTTTAATCCTGAAGACAGTATGTTGGATTTCAATTTGGAAATATCCGAAGCGTTAACCAATTCATGATCAACAACCGGTAGTGGATCTTGCCAGATTAAATCTTGTTGTGGTGCATCAGCACCAATGTAACGCGCACGCGGACCCATATCGCGGTGAGTTAATTTAAACCAGGCTTTTGCAAACGCAAGTTCAAATTCTTTTGGATTTTCTTTAAAACGCAACGAAATTTTGCGGTACTCCGGATCTTCTTTTAACGCCAGATCGGTAGTAAACATAACCGGTGCATGACGTTTGGTTTTGTCGTGGGCATCAGGTACCAAATTGGATGCTTGACCATCTTTTGGAATCCATTGGATTGCACCTGCCGGGCTTTTGGTTTGCACCCATTCGTACAGAAACAAGTTATCCAGATACTGCGTTGTCCATGCAATCGGATTTACTGACCATGCACCTTCAAGTCCGCTGGTAATAGTATCGCCCGCATTACCTTTTCCACATTTGTTAGTCCAACCCAAACCTTGCTCTTCCAAATCCGCAGCAGCGGGTTCTTTGCCCACACAGCCATCCGGTTTTTTTGCACCATGCGCTTTACCAAAAGTATGACCCCCGGCAATCAACGCCACTGTTTCTTCATCATTCATCGCCATGCGACCAAATGCTTCGCGAATATCTTTTGCTGCCAATAAAGGATCAGGTACGCCATTGGGGCCTTCCGGATTCACATAAATCAAACCCATTTGCACTGCTGCCAAAGGTTTTTGCAATTGTCGATCACCTGAATGCCGCTTGTCGTCCAACCATTTTTTTTCCGGCCCCCAATTCACCATTTCTGCTTCCCAATCATCTTCACGGCCACCGGCAAAACCAAAGGTTTTAAATCCCATGGATTCCAACGCGACATTTCCGGTTAACACCATCAAATCAGCCCAGGAAATTTTGCTGCCGTATTTTTGTTTGATCGGCCATAACAAGCGACGGGCTTTATCCAGATTGGCGTTA
Organism: uncultured Cellvibrio sp.; assembly: GCA_946481095.1. The sequence goes on along the minus strand of CAMLML010000019.1, from coordinate 22,507 downwards.
TCTGGCCAACTATTCAAAGGTTCAAAACGTTGTTGTCCACCTGCTGCACCACCGCGACCATCAAAAATTCTATAAGTACCTGCACTGTGCCAGGCCATGCGAATAAAAAAGGGCCCGTAGTGACCATAATCAGCAGGCCACCAGTCTTGTGATGTTGTCATTAAAGTTTTGATGTCTGCTTTTAATGCATTTAAATCAAGTTTTTTAAACTCTTCTGCATAATTAAAATTTGCGCCCATAGGATTGGATTCAACAGCATGTTGCCGTAATGGGCTGAGATTCAATTGCTCCGGCCACCAAAAATGGTTGGTGTTGGCAACGCCTTCTTGCGCAAATGCGGCACTGGAATAAACGGCCAATGACACAGAAATCGCCAGAGCGGAAAGCACAGGAATTGTTTTTCTAATCATAAAAATTTCCTCAGTATTGAAAGGTGATGAGTTAAGTTGAAACGCAAGCCCTACTACTCACCTGCGAGCGATGTCATTTGTTATATGCTGTGACACCAGATTAAACATGAAATAAAAAATCAATGTTATTATTAAAATACGTCGTCAAAAATCACAAAGAATTAACTAAAAAAATTTAATGACAACGATTTCGCAAACATTATAAGAATACTTATCTCTGTGATGAGTTGAATTTTTAACTATGAAGGAGTTTGAAAATAACTATTAAGTTTTATTTAAAAAATTGGTTAAGTTGAGCCATTTTTTATTGGAAAATTTGGCGCATATCAACTCTTGCGTGACGTTGCCCTAAACAAATTGGCGGATTAATTATTTTACTTCACCGTGCCGATGGGAACCTTACTTCTACAAATTTGTCTTCTGGAATTAGCCTAACGAAAAAACATCGGCAATTGATTTTTTGAAATATAGAGTTTGACGCCAAAATAATCACCTATAAAGCAATATGAACAAATTTCTGAAAATTGGATTATCTGTGTTGCTCATAATTTTTGGGGTTACAGAAAAGATGGGTATATTGGAAGACAGATTAAAGATCCATGGAACAATAATTATCAGTACTCAATTGATCAAAAATCAGAAAACAAGGTTAAATTGTGGAGCTTGGGCGATATTGCGAATAAAGGCGAACCGATTGTATATGTTCACGATCAGATAAAAAAGGGAGCCAAAGCTCCCTTAAATCAACAGAATAAATCCTTAAAATAATTTACCCAAATTGATCAGCTGCGTTTCACCACTGTGATCATTAACGCCGTCGTTATCTGTCACAATATACACATCACCATTCAGCGTAACTGCGGTACCTTCCACTTTTTCCAACAGCGTGCCTGTGGTGTTACCCAACACAGGTTTGATGTCTTTGATTAAAGTTTTGGTAATGGTTTGGCCATCGGTGATTGCTTGCAAATTAATTTTGTACAAGCGTTTTATTGAAGCATCCGGGCCGCCGCGATTATCGCGTTCCAGCACCATAAATTCACCATTACCCAGTGAAGTAATTTCGGATAAACCTACCCAACCACCCGCATATTGTGAGCTGTAAGCGTCCAATGGGTAATAAACAAATTGCCAGGTTTGGTTTGCCAAATCGTAAATGCCGATACGTGGATTGGTTTCACCTGCCCATGCGCGTTGGAACGCGAGATACAAACTGTTGTTGTATTCGGCAATACCTTCAAAACCATTGTTGGTTTGTAACGCATTTACAGTTGATGGCAAATGAATCACTGATTCAATTACACCGTAGTTATCCGTTTTGAAAATCAAATTCATGGTAGTTGCACTGGCAGCAGCGCCTGCACCTTCGGATGCAATCCAGAATCCGCCGTTAGTCGCTTTTGCCAAACCTTCAGGGTCGATGTTTACAGATTTATCGGCGTTAATCATCGCGGCCAATTCTGTATTGCTTACGTTTGGCGTATGAACATTAACACCTGATGTAGCAAATACATTGTTGCTATCCATCACTTTTATTTCGTTGGTAATCAGCGCTGGTTTGTTGCTGATATCCAAAGTGAAAATGCGATTTTGTCCGTAAAAACTATCTTCAATGGAATAGAGAATATCCGGATTATTGTGATCAGCCGTTAAAGCAGACAGCGCCCCCCAGGGAATTGGATTGCCATCGGCACGATTCACTGATTGTACAGTCGGATATTGCGGTGCTTTGATATTGTAATTGTATATATTCAGGCCAGCGCGAATCGCAACATTACGTAAGTCACTTTCAGATGCAACCACATATAAATTGCGCGACGGGATTGCCAAGCCACCTTCAGGTGCAGCACTTGCCGGTAATATTTGTTTGAACGCGGGTTTGGTTGGATCAGCCAAATCGTACACAAAAATAATGCTGGAGCGTTCGGAGTTTACAAACAAGTAACGATTATCGCCGAAGATGCCCATTTCAATATTTTCCGGCTCATTGCCTTTTGCATCCGAGCGGCGATCTTGATAATGACCAAAACGAATCGCCAGATCATCCAATTCAGAACCTGAATCCCACACCACTTGGCCTTGTGCATTGAAAACAGTAAATCCACGAGAGCCGCCGTTTAAATCACCTTCGTTGGCAGTTGCAAAATAATCCTTGTTAATCCAGGCCACGCCATCGGGTTCGCGTAATTGTGCATTTTTAACTTCGACGGGTTTAATTAATGCGGGGCGGTTATCGGTTAAATCGACATTCACCAGATCAACACTGCCTGCGGTGAAGTGACGAGTTACTGTAGCGGTTGCAAGATCAACAAGAGCGATGTGATTATTTTCTTGCAGGGTCACGACTGCGATGTTGTCAGAATTAATATCGACAAATTCCGGTTCCGGATCTGTTGGGAAAAGTGTTGCAATATTGGTTAAATCAACATCACGTGCTGTCCAATCAGCAGGCGCCGTTGCTGTTAAATCCATTACGACCAATTTACCAGCGGGTAATTGTGGCGGAGCACCATCACCCAAATCTTCATCGCGTTGGTTTTCAATCACGATTGCAGCATATTTTTTATCAGGACTAATCGCCACAGAATCGGGTTGGCCACCGATACTTCTTCTATGAACAATGGTTTGAGTGGTGATATCAACAACCACTAAATCACCTGATGCATTGATAAAATCCGCTGAAGTATCAACCGCAACCAGTGCATAATTTCCTTTTACTGCAATCGACGTTGGCTCGCCACCCATGGCCAATACGCCTTTGGTTTTCGGTTGTGCAGGGTTGCTGATATCAGCAAAACCGATTTGTTCCTGCAATGCATCGGTATAAATCAAGGTCATACCATCAGTTGAAGCGACAACAATTTCCGCTGCAGTTTCTTCATTGGTATTACAGCTTGCATCAATTTGCAAACACACAGGGAAAGTAGCAACGCGATTAAAATGCATGCTGCTATTAATTGAAGTCGCATTACATTGATAAGAGGTTTGATTGATTTCGGTAGTTTGCAAATTGTTATCACTATTAGCATCAACACCTGATTCAATTTTAATTCCACCTTGAAAACACTGATCGTTTCCGGCAGCCAAAGTCGTTTGCTTGATCAAACTGGTTTTGCCATCAGTACCGTTGCTTCCATTGCTGCCGTTAGTGCCATTCACACCATCGCGGCCATTTTTTCCATCGTCACCACCGCAAGCAACTAATAAAAGAGACAAGCTCGCTGTCACCGCCAAACTCAAAAGATTCTTTTTATAAAGCATAAAGATCACCCAATGTTGATTAATAAGACACTGGGCGACAGGGTGAAGGGGATTTGTGTCGGAATGGTTTCAAACCGATGAAGAATATATGACGAGGTTATGGCGACCCTTTAGATACCCGGGTTCATTGACCGGACTTCATCTTTCCCGGATAGGGACTACACTCAGAGCCTGGACATCACATATTTATCAGGCCTATGTCAGACGATTCTAAACTTATTGCTATAGATCAGTTGTGTATTGGTATGTATATAAAGTTGGATTTGAATTGGTTTCAGCATTCATTTCCTTTAAATGCATTCAAGATCACCAATGAGCAACAGCTTAAGGAAGTGTTGGCACTAAAGCTTAAACACATTCGCTATATTCCTTCCAAGTCTGACTTGAGGACAGCTAATCAACCGATCAAATTAAATATCACAGAGGTCAATGGCTCTCAAGCTCAGGTGTTTGACTCCATTCTTGAAGCCAAAAAAGCACGCTTCGAAAAACTGAAACAACAAAGGGAAGAGTTGGCTCGATGTGAAGAGAAGTTTGTAAAAGCGGCTAACGTCATTCGAAATATCAATAAATCAATTTTGGCAAAACCGGAAGAAACCTTTGAAGAAGCAGGGAAACTTATTGCAAATATCGCTGAATCTTTTATGGGATCAAATGATACGGTGATGCATTTAATCCAGAATGCCAACGCCAATGAAGACATGTACTTTCATAACCTGAATGTATCAGTCCTGGCGATGATGTTGGCCGCGGAGCTGAAGAAAGACGAACAAACTATTAAAAATATCGGCATGGCCGCACTTTTCCATGATCTCGGCAAAGTCAAAATCCCCGACAAAATTTTATTGAAAGTGGATCCGCTCACCAAGCCGGAGTTGGAGCTATTCAAGTTGCACACCAAATATGGCGGTGAGATTGGATTGAAATCGAAACTGCCGGATTTTGTAATAGATGCAATGACCAATCATCATGAGCATCTTGATGGCAGTGGTTATCCACAACAATTAAAAGGCGATCAAATCAGTTTTATTACGCGAATCGTCACTATCGCCAATGAATATGACAATCTGTGTAACCATCAGGACCCACGGCAATCATTAACACCGCACGAAGCGCTTTCGACTATGTATGCTCATAAGCGCGCGCAGTACGACCCCATGGCTATGGCGACTTTAGTAAAAAGTTTGGGTGTCTATCCACCGGGAACTTTGGTCAGACTTTCAAACGAAGCTATAGGCTTGGTGATGAACGTCAATGTCGGTAAACCGCTTCGTCCTCGTGTGCTGGTTTATGATGCTGATATTCCCAAAGAAGACGCCATCATTTTGGATCTGGCAGATGAGTCGTCTGATTTAACTATCACGGCGAGTATTCGCCCCGGAAATTTGCCCAAACAAATTTTTGAATATTTAAATCCGCGCAAACGAATTAACTATTACGTCGAAAATAATAAAAAGCAACCTGCAGTAAATCCAAAATCAGGAGTGACAAACTCATGATACCAGGAGAGAATCTTTATCGCAGTGCATGGCAACATTCCAATGATGCTTTTCTGGTTGTATCGGCGGCAGACAATAAAATTATTGATCTGAATAACAAAACCTGCCAACTCTTGGGATTAAATCCGGATCAAATCCTTAACATGCCCCTGGCAAGCATCGAGTGTTCTTTACAAGATATATTTTTTTGGGATGAGTTATCCCAGGACTTTAATCGCTACATCAAACAACCCAGAGAAATGGAAAGTGAATGGTTAGCCGCCGATGGTCAGCCGATTCCAATCACCAAAAAAGTATTTGCGATTGAAGAAGGTGCTAACCGCTATTGGCTAATACTGGTTACGGACATTCGCGAGCGTCACAAAATTGCCCAGGAACAATTATTTTTGTCATCACAATTGCAAAGTACTTTGGAAGCTACCGATGAAGGGATTATGTCAGTGGATCTAAACGGAAAATGCGTCAATATCAATCGTCGATTTATTGAGATGCTGAAGCTTTCAGATGATTTAATTGTGTCGGGTAACGCTGCCGAAATTTTGGTTAGTCTGCAATCGCAATTGGTGGAGAAGCTTGATCTGGAAGATCTGCTCGGGAAAATAAAAAAAGAACCCGAAGCCGAAGCGGAATTAAATCTGGAATTAAAAGATGACGTCTATTGGGTATTTTCAACCAAACCTGAATATCTGCGAGACAGATTAATTGGCCATCTGTTTAGCCTGCGTGATATCACACCACTAAAAAAAGTTGAACAGGATCTGGTGCGAGCTTTGAAAGTTGCCGAGGATGCAGTGCTGGAAAAAACTTCAATGTTGGATGCCTTAAAACTGAGTGAGTCACGTTTGAGGCGTTTGATCAACTCGAGCCTAATTGGCATTTGTCAGGGAGACATGAAAGGACAATTGACTCTTGTGAATGATGCTCTGATTCAGTTGATTGGTTCCAATCGCCAACAGGTAATTAACAACCGAATTGAATGGCTTAAATTCACGCCGCAGGAATATCAGCAAGCACACAATAAAGCGATTAAAGAATTAAAAGACACCGGGCAGACGCAACCCTTTTACTCGGAGTTATTGCATAGAGAAGGTCACAAAATTCCGGTGCTGGTAGGGCTTGCCCAATTAGAGGGGTCAGAATTTGAATGGGTAGGTTTTGTATTGGATCTGACCGAAAAAAATAAAGCCGATAAATTAAAATCTGAATTTATTTCAGTAGTGAGCCACGAATTACGTACACCTATAACTTCCATTCGCGGTGCATTAAGTATTTTGGATTCGGGATCAATAGGTGAGTTAGCACCCGCCATGAAAAGTCTGGTGGGGATCGCGCATAAAAATAGTATCCGGCTTCTGACATTGGTCAATGACATATTGGATATGGAAAAATTATTGTCAGGAAAAATGACCTTCAATATTGAAGATTTTGATTTGGTTGAATTGGCAAAACAAGCGATAGAAACCAATGCCGCTTATGCAGAAACTTACAAGGTCACCTATGAACTGGTCGTTCAAACCAGTTTAAGCCGCGCAAAAGCAGACCCGCAAAGAGTCATGCAGGTTTTTGCCAATTTGCTGTCAAACGCAGCCAAATTCTCTCCGCCAGGTGAAAAAGTCGTTATTAATATAAAAGCCGACAACCAAAAATTTTTGGTAGAAGTGGTAGATAAGGGCCCCGGAATCCCCACCGAATTTCACGACCGCATATTCAGCAAATTTGCTCAAGCCAACGGCTCCAACACCCGCCAACAAGGCGGCACCGGATTGGGTCTCAGCATTTCAAAAAATATTATCGAAAAACTTTCCGGCGAAATCGGCTTCGAAAGTGAAATCGGTGTTGGGTCTAACTTTTGGTTTAGTTTGCCGCGGGCTTAACCTAACTGATATTGATTAATCGATTTTGTAACGCTTGGTGACCTCACCAATAGAATCATACTCATAAATTGTGTCCATTATTCCATCGTTATTAGTATCTAATTCTGATTTATCGATTTTAAAATTACCAAAATAATTAATTTTTAAAGGTCGTTTTGTAACAAGATCCATAAAGGTTTCCGTCCTCACAACTCCGTTCTTATAGGTAACAGTATAATTAATCACACCTATATCTTTAGTATCCGACTCTAATCGAACCGGATTGCCATGATAGTATTCAATTTTCGTTTCAAGGGTTCCATTGAAGTCTTCATCAGAAGATGAATAATCCAGATAACCTTTTCTATTAAAATAGAATATAAAGTCAACCCTACCATCCAAATTACGATCAATTTTTGTTTTTGATATTTTATAGTTAACTGTTTCCCATGTTTCATCCAATTTGCCGTCATTGTTATAATCAACGCCATCAACATTAATTGGAACATGAAAATAGATAGTTGTTGTAACAATACCTATTAAAAAACCTGTTATTGCACTTCCAAAACCAAATTTTTTTGGTGTGGCTTTCGACATCTCTTCAGGTTGTTTTTTATTCCACTCATCAATAATTTTTTTGCCTGCAGGGTAATCTGACTCCTCAATCATAAGTCTCAGAGTTGTTGCCGGAAGCTCCCCGAAACCACCTTGTAGATATTCTCCATCAATTCTTCCTGATAAACCCTCCTGCTCTAACAAATTCAGGATCATATGGGCTTCAAGCGAGTTTGATGCTTCGTATAATAATTTCATTTTCTATTTTTCCTTTCTTGTCTCTCGTACACAGTCAAGATATTCTACTCCTCAAATCCGTTTTACCAACACACCACCTCTGCCGGGGTCACCGGCCAGGACATCCCCATGATTCGTATTACCGAACTGCAATTACCTTTGGATCATCCCGTAGAAGCCTTGCGTGCGGCGATTATTGATCGATTAAAAATTAAAGATACTGATCTGCTGGATTTCACGGTTTTCAAGCGCAGTTATGATGCACGTAAAAAAAATACAGAAATCACCTTTGTTTATATTATTGACGCCAAACTCAAACATAACGAAAAAGTATTGGCGCATTTTGCAGATGATAAAAATATTCGCCCAGCCCCTGACACTCACTATTATCCCGTAGCACAAGCTCCCGATAATCTGGCAGAAAGACCGATTGTGATTGGCTTTGGCCCTTGCGGATTGTTCGCGGCTTTGACACTCGCGCAAATGGGTTTTAAACCGATTGTGTTGGAGCGCGGTAAAGATGTGCGCAGTCGTACCAAAGATACCTGGGCGCTTTGGCGGAAAAAAATCTTAACGCCTGAATCCAACGTGCAATTTGGTGAAGGCGGCGCAGGATTATTTTCGGATGGAAAACTTTATAGCCAAATTAAAGATCCGAAATTTTATGGCCGAAAAGTGATGCAGGAATTTGTCAAAGCCGGTGCGCCAGAAGAAATAATGTATGTCAGCAAGCCACACATTGGAACATTTCGTTTGACGGGTGTGGTGTCAACTATGCGTGAGGAAATTAAAAAACTCGGTGGTGAAGTTAAATTCGAACATAAAGTGACGGATTTTATTATCGATAATAAACAAATTGTTGGCGTACAGCTTGCGAATGGTGACGTCATTAAAAGTCGATATATTGTTTTGGCTTTGGGTCACAGTTCGCGTGATACCTTTCGACAATTGCATCAACGTGGTGTGTTTATGGAGGCGAAACCTTTTGCGATTGGTTTTCGTATCGAACATCCACAATCGCAAATTGATGAGGCGCGATTGGGAAAATATGCAGGTCATCCGGAATTGGGCGCTGCCGATTATAAATTGGTGTATCACGCCAAAAATGGTCGAGCGGTTTACAGTTTTTGTATGTGCCCTGGTGGAACAGTGGTGGCGGCAACCTCGGAACCTAATCGTGTTGTTACCAATGGCATGAGTCAATATTCACGCAATGAACGCAATGCGAACTCAGGAATTGTGGTCGGCATTAATCCCTCAGAAGATTTTCCGGGACACGTATTAGCCGGAGTTGAATTACAAGAACAATTGGAATCACGCGCATTTGAATTAGGTGGACATGATTATTGTGCACCCGCGCAATTAGTGGGTGATTTTATTCGCAGCAAACCCTCACAAAAATTAGGCGACGTAGAACCTTCTTACAAACCCGGCGTAAAACTTTGTGATCTTGCACCTTCACTACCGTCGTACGCAATCGACGCCATTCGCGAAGCCTTGCCGGAATTTGGCAAACAAATTCGCGGCTTTGATCGACATGATGCAATTCTCACCGGAGTCGAAACCCGCACTTCATCACCTGTGCGTATAACTCGTGATAATGAAACACTACAAAGCTTAAACACTCGCGGATTATTTCCTGCAGGCGAAGGCGCAGGTTATGCAGGCGGAATTTTATCAGCGGGTGTTGATGGAATTAAAGTGGCTGAGGCCGTTGCCAAAGCGATGTTGGCGGATTTGCAATGAACATGGCGTTCATCACAAGCTGATCAAGCAGCAGATGAAAAGATTTTGATTTTTTCTGGCAAACATCATTCCCTCTCCATTGCCGTTAAATCAATCCAATAACGAGGATTATCAACCGGCGTTTCCGGTGGTAAATAAGGATTTTTTAACTTGATCAGTCGCCTGTCTTTTAATTTATTAAATGCTGTACTGATTCTTGGATGGCTGTAAAAGAATTTATCGAATTCGCCATTGTCGATTAGTGCTTCCAAGCCTTTCTCAATTCTATTGGCAAGCGCTTCATTATTTTTGTTTACAAAAAAATAAATATCGGCTGGATAGTAAAGCAAAATATTGTTTTCAACTGCCAGATTAGCTTCTTTACGCTCCAACAATTCAAACCAGGCTTCTGAAGTGCCTCGCGGAAAATAGTCAAAGCGTCTAGCTTCAATCATACGAAAAAGTGATTCAGTATTTTCTGCCGTAACCAACTTCAGGCCATTTGCTTTCATTATGCGTGTGTCCGGCCAGTGAGTTCCTTGCCCGCCAATAAAATTAGCCAGATCGTCGATATTCCGGACTTGATCGAAACGCGTCTGTTCCTGTTTGCGAATTAACAGCACACGATAACCAAACAACCCCTTGGACAAAGGAATACGAATAGGAAGCAGTTGTTGTTCGCGCTGTTTATCCGTCATAGTCCAAATAACAAAATTGCCAGTATCTTTCTTTAACATGTTGATCCAACGCGCTTGTGAATAATCACGCGGCGAATAAATTATCTCCATAATTTCGTTCTCCGCTTTGCTTGTTTCAAGCGCCATCACCAACAATTGTGAAAAATAATCAGCTTGCTGTTCCTGCTTGGTGGCTTGTACTTTTATTGCGATACGTATTTTTTCTGCGTTTACTGGCGCAGCCAACAACACCAGCAGACAACACCCCACAACCAAACGTTTAAGTAATTGTGGATAGTTAATGAACAATAGATTCATAGAGGAATAATCAGCAAGTTTGATATTAAATTATATTTTCTGTTCGCCTAAAATGCGCCACCGGCATTTATGTGTCCATGACCACTCCATGTTTTCTTTCAAGTAAGTAACTGTTTTGCTAATTTTTATTAGTTAATAGCTTATCAATTTCAGCAATAGCATCGGTGTCTTCCGATATGCGGTTGGAAAGCAGGGTTTTTTTATTGACGAGTTGTTCACGAAATTCAGGGCACAGCTTTCCGGATAGCCTGTAACGTTCGAGACCTCTTTTAATTTCTAAAAGTGTAAAACCTAAGGTCTTGCCGCGCTCAATAAAATGTAAATCCTGAATTTGTGCTTTTCCATAGCGTCGATAACTGTTGGTTTCTCGGGTGGGCGGTGTTAACAAACCAATTTTTTCGTAATACCGCAATGTATCACGAGAAATCCCCATCACATTTTCGAATTCCGAAATTTTCATCTTCGCTCTCTTGACTGTGGAGTTACTACACACTTTACCATAGATTAAAACATGGGGAAAAAGATGAAAATTACGCAAATCAGAAGTGCAACTTTAATACTTGAAATAAATGGAAAAACTATATTGGTTGATCCGATGTTGGCGAAAAAAGGGGCATTGCCACGACTGCGCTATTTTCAGAGTAATCTGCGTAATCCTTTGGTTGAACTACCTGAAAAATTTAATCAGTTAGCAATACAGATTGAATACGCACTCATTACTCACTGCCAAAAAGGACATTTTGACCATCTGGATAGATCAGGTATTCGGTGGCTGAGAGAACGTAGAATTAAAACATTTTGTACTGCACACGACGATAACTATCTAACCAAGAAAGGAATTATGACTCAACAACTTCCTGAAAAGTTGGGCTCATTTTTTAATGGTAGCATTCAACAAATCCCAGCCAAACATACCACTGGATGGTTAACGCCTTTTATGGAACATGGTGTAGGTTATTTTATTCAGCAGGACAATGAACCCAGCTTGTATCTTATGGGGGACACAATACTGACAGATGACATAAGAGAATTTATTCAACAAAATCAACCTAACTATATTGTCGCACCAACCGGCATGGCGCAGCTTGATATTGGCGCTCCACTCTTATTAAATGAAAACGAAATTATTGAATTAGCATCTTTAAGTCATGGAACTATTATTGCGAACCATATGGATGCATTGGATCACTGCAGAATAAGTCGGCAAAATTTAAAAACGATACTTCGCAAACAAGGACTAGAGCGACGGTTCGTTATTCCGGAGGATGGTGAAACCCTAGAACTGGATCAGACTAATCTTTTTGGGTAGCTTGTTGTAGGTTCAGGGTCGATAAGTCAATATCGTGGATCAAAAACTTCATTACATGAGAGACAAATCGCTTCCTTGTATGTTGAGTTCTATTCGACAACAACTGTTTCTACCAATTTTCCAAGAAGTATTAACGATTCTTGCCATCCGGCATAGCACATTTCCGGCGGTATCACATCGGGAATGCCCGTTTGTTCAATAGTCAACTCGGTGCCGCATAATACTTTTTTAAGGTTGACTGTGACCTGCATGGTTCCCGGCAAGTTGGGGTCGTCAAATTTATCGGTATATCGAATTTTCTCGTTAGGAACCAATTCAAGATATTCTCCACCAAACGAGTGAACACCGCCCGATGCAAAATTGGTGAATGACATTTTAAATGTGCCACCCACCACAGCGTTGATATGGTGTACTCTGCAGGTAAAACCATTTGGTGGAAGCCATTTTGATAATGCAGCCTCATCAAGAAAAGCGCGATAAATTAATTCTGGTTCGGTGCGAATAATTCGGTGAATGTTGATGGTCGTCATAAAATGCAATCCCGCTTTAATGTTTATTTGATCTTAATTGCCCGCTTAAACTTAACCGTTTTGCATCTTGGATCATATTCATCCACCAGCCAGCCGTAGTTTAACCATGATGTTCGGTGGCTCTGAATTTTTGGATAAACATTGGTCCACCAGCTAGGTTTTATGGATGAAGCGGGTAAAGGAGCACCTAAAATTTCTTCGACCTGTTCAAAGGATAATGTCAGTTGCTGTTCCGATACAGGTCTGATGCGAAACCATTCATCCAGGGGTAAATATTTAGTAAATTCAGGTTGCTTTGCCATTTGTTTTTCTCCAAAAACTCTATCGATTAGTCGAATAATTGCATTGCCCCGCAGCCGATGATCTACATAAGCCAAGGCGCGTGTCTCGCTTAGCTAGTCGTATAAACCATGCGTTAATCGACAATCATCAATAGCAATAAACAAAAAAACCTGTTCTTTGGCTAAAAACCTAAATCCCTTCTTCATTTCTAAAATATGCAACCAATGCATTGGCATGGCCATGCCCCAATCCATGTTCGCTTTTTAGGAAAGCAACCATTTCCATGTGTTTAAGTTGCTTTTGTTTTTTCAGTAAAGTCATCCAATGTTTGATCGGGAATCCGTAGGTTTTCTCGATAGATGGAAAATAGGATGCAGGGCCTTTTACTTTATCTTGATTGGTCATTTTGATTTCCTCGATGAAAACGGAAAAACTTTACGGATATTGACGCCACGAAGCTGCGTTACGTCTATTACTTGTCGAATTAAAAACCGAAAATTCGACAGACAATGGTATAAATTTCATAAAAGCAGATGGAGTGACTATATCTGCAAATGCAAATCGAGATAATTAGCTATCAAACATAGCAATCACAGTCCTGCTCGATATAGAAACATCCAAATGTGCTTTCTTCACAACAAGATAATTGGGGTCGCTAAAGAATTTTTCCATTATTTCCTGGCTCGGAAATTCAATAGTGAAGACTCTATTAATCGGTGCATCTTCTTTGGATTTCATGACTTCACTGACTTTAAAGTCGTAACCAAATGAACCACCGTAAGATTGCAGTATCGGCAGCATGCCCTTGCGATAATTCGCATATTCTTCTTCATTGGTTACACAGATACCCATTACGCGTGTGTAGGTCATTTTTTTATCCTGTCCTGTCAAGTCAACGCTCTTGAAAAGCTTTATTAAGTACATTTTCCGTCAAGACAATATCCCCAATATCAGGTTGCGAAATTTTTTCAGCTATATGCTTGTTAACAGGGAAAAGTAACTCAAAATGATTGGCTGCTTTTATTTCGATAAACTTCACATTAGGGTTTTTATTAAAGCTTTCCAATTGGTGTAGCGCATCAATATTGCCATCACTCCCCTCAATAACAAATGTATTGCTCTGAATTAAATTTAGGAATAATGCTGGTGCCCTGAGCTTATTTTCCATTTCATTTTGAGGATCATGAAGTGCGTAGTCTGGTCCGTACTGAATCGGCGCCGCTACCGGGCCAAAAGCAAAGACTGCTTTAAAATCAGAAGTGGCTGCTGCGACAAGCAAGACGAGAGTTCCGCCTGTACTATGTCCCCCGAGATAGATATTGTTGGAGTCTACATAATCCAGGCTTTTGAGATATTTAAGAGCACTTAAAACATCATTGACCTCTCCATAAAAACCCTCCTGTATTCCGGGGTTCCCCATAGTGCCTCTAAATGAGGGGTACATCATGACAAGGCCTTGTTCCCGATAAACTTTTGCGGATTGATCATTCAATTCTGGTTGCGAATTCCAGGCTGCATCCCCAATTCCGCCTACTGGAAAGCCACCTGTAATCCAAATTATCGCTGGTGATTTCTTTTTAATTTTTGGTCGGGGACTTACATAAGCATTCATGCTTCCCAGTTCAGTTTGGTATTGAATCAAAGAAAAAATCTCTTTTGGTGGCACGACGAATTTTTCGTCATCACTTACCTTTTTTACTATTGCTGTCTGAAAATCAGCGCGGACATCAAGCAACGTTTCCATTGCGGCGGCCGCAGAAGAAATTAGTAAGAAAATTAAAGTGATTAGTTTTCTAATCATGCTCATCGCCCCTGAATGATTAAAGAGTGTATTGATTTAATAAAAAGTTAAATCGTTGCTTTACGAGTAAAATGAAACAGCTTTGGCATTAAATAAAAAAGAATAAAGCTGTACGCCAAAAATGGAATGATTGCCCAAATTGTAAGCCCTCATCCTTTCCTACTACCTATAATATTCAGCAATAATTTCCTGAACTACTTCAACTGAAACCAGTTGGTTATTCACTTGGTTTAGAACGACTGATGGCTCACTATAAGAACACATTACAGCAATTCGATATATTTCTCTTTTAACTGAAATATCCTGATAATTTTTCGAAAACATGCGATAAACACCAACTATTCGTTCCCAGATAGCGATTTCGTTTGCAGGGTTTTGGTCTCGTCGAAACCCGTCTTCCCATTCTGCGTAACCTTGAGCGTTTACAGCCTCCAATTCTTTTTGAATATTAATGATTCGTTGCTTTAATTCGCCTTCGAATGGAGGATGTTGATAGGTATTTTGTGTTAATTGATTTGCGTTTGCCCAGTAAATTTTTCCGTCAAGACTCACGCGCATCATTTCTGGGCCAAGTTTGTCTTCAGAAACTAGATATACTTCATTTTTGACAAAATCATAGACTTCAACTTCGGCTGCCATAGTATTCATCGATAAGAAAAAAATAGTTATTAAGTTAAACGCCATCCGTTTGATTAGGAGCTTACCAGCATTGTTCCAATTGGAATCGATCAGCACAACACTAAATTTATTTAATTTCAACATTTTCTCTAGTTGCATTCGATTGACTTTAATCATTGCACCTTAAACTCACTTTCGAACACAATTTCTCTTGCATACTTTTCAGATTCTTTGTCTCCAAATGGAAAAGCAATAAAATTGCTCTTTAGCGACCAAGCGCCTTCATCAAGACTTAACACATGTTCTTTTCGTTCATTGTTAAGATGTTCAATTTCCTCTGTTAACAATTCGAGTGAATATTTGCCGGATGTATTTTCTTGCCACCAAATTGAAAATTCTTTTAATGCTTCTTCTGGTTTTGAGCTTCGAACAACAAGGGTTGTGCAAAACTCTAGATTGTCTTCTTTTATTTCTTCCGTATCGTCTTCATTCCCAATTAGGATAACAGACTCACCATCAGCAAATTCATGCGGAAAGATATTTGTTTTTAGTAAGTAGTACTTCATCTTGTTGTCTCATATCTTTTTCTTATTCAGCTAATTTTAGCTATTAAAAATTCCCAGATTGCTTCTAATTATTTAAACTGTTAAGTGCCGCTTCTTCATTCAATCGGTATTTCGTTCTCATTTAGAAACAAGACAGATTCTTCGTGACCATTTTTAGCTGCATATTGCAGCAGAGTTATTGCTCTGTTTATGTCTTTTTTGAAATACAAGCCGTAGAAAATCATGACGCCTAAACGATGACTGCAATCAACATCACCAACAGCAGCACATTCGTTGAATATTTTTTCTGAGATAGTAAATTGTTTCTCATTGAACGCAAGCAGCCCTCCAAGAGAGCCGGAATGTTCGATTTTATAGGGATCATCCCTTGAAACATAAGTGGTAGGTCTAAGTGAACCACATTCCTTTGACATCAAATCAGACTCAATGAGTTCTTCAGTCTCCTCCTCTACGGTTAGTTCACAATTCATTTGTGCTGTTTCTGATTCAAGATCGGTACATTTCATGACAGCTTTTCTATACATCTCGTCCTTTAATGATTTTCCACAAGAATTGTATTTATTCCATAGCTTCGGCTGTGTTCGCTCAGTTTCTGAAATTATGTCGTAAGCAGCAGTGTAGGCTGAGATAGTAGAAATTAAAAGAATGCACCATTTCATAGGGTTTAGACTCAGAGTCGAATATTCGGGGATGGACTTACGCATTACTTACCAAATCAAAAAACCAGAATAGAAGGGCTGTCCTTTAATCATAGCTCCATTTTTTACCACAGGACTTACACATACAACTCTTGCCAGCTAGTTTTTCCTGTGACGATGCTTAGTACAGAAATACATTTTTTGGAAATAATCCCTCGCGTTTTAATTGCTTTTTGTGCAACCCCTTTTAGCTGGGAGTTTATTTAAAAAAAAGCCCAGTATTGACTGGGCTGATGGCATTTTAGATTAAATAAAAATTGAATTTCACGCTGCTCTGGAAATTTTCTTTCGTCGAAGCCATGCACCAAAGACTAAAGCTATAGATAGAAGCACAAGGGAAGAAGGCTCATCAACAGAAACCACACGCAAGTAACCTGACATGGTGTCTCTTGATTCTCCTGGGTTAGTAATCTCATTTGCTGCAGAGTTACATGAATAATTTGTACAAAAACTTTCTGCACCAACTGCCAACCATTGATTAACGATTGTCCCAAGTGCCGCGTCAAAGTCGATGTGCGCATCTATGCGAAACCAACCAGCCCCAGTAAAGTCTGGGCCTAAAGAATCACTGAAAGCTAAAACGCCATACTCAGGTAAATCACCCCAGGATCCAGCTGTTGAAATAAAGTGCCTACCGCTTAGGTCAGAACCTGCGGTGGTATAAATATCAATGTTGGTGAATTGATTAAATTGACTGTCATAAGTGAAGGAGCCATAAGCTGACCCACCGTCACTGAAACTAAAATCAACTAATTCCCATGTTATCGGGGCTGCACTTGCCTGATTTGAAACGAGAAAAAATAAGCAAAGCAATAGAGATCTAAACATATAGCAGTTCCTTTACAATTTATACAAGGTTAATTTTTCGCAGCAGCAATATACACATAAACCGATATAAATTCTATTCCCGAAACGTCCCATAACGAACCCAAAACGGGACGTATTGAATCTCCCTCTTTTAACGTTACTCTGACTCTAGTTTTGCTAGTTTTGCAAAAATTTAAAGGCCACCCCACATTCCTTTCTTTACGGAAACAGATTTTCCATCAACAAAAAAAGTGTATTCCGGTCGAATAAAAAAATTTGCCCGGATTTGTATACAAACTGGAATATCATTTTTTAAATAGCCATTCAAAAATAATCTACATCCGAATATTCCATTTTTTGGTGTAGACTCCAAAGAATCTTGCAGTTCGCCGTTTACATATAACTCAGCTGCCGTTGTGAAGTTGTCTGCTTTTAAAGCGCACTTCAACTCAATTGTTTGGTCACCCTCTTGAAGTAAAATGTTTCGAGATCTAAAGCTCAAGGTTTACATACCCCTTAAAGTCATCTTCCTGTTCAATATATTGGCATGAGTGAAATTTCTAAATAGATTTCACCATTAACATAGAAACATCAACAAGAATTTTAGTTTGATTTTCTACCGTAAAATAAAGAGTATCTTTTGGTTCTGATCCGATGCCTTCTTAATCCTCATTTTGTAGTTCACTCAACGACCTATCTAACCACATCTCATACCATTTGCTGAACGATGTCTTGCCCGTTTGTCCAAAATAAGGATCAGGATATATGCCTCCATCGTTCCCTCTATCATCTACCCAAATATTTCCTGCCTCAGGACCATTAACTACTAGATTCAGTGAAACACCACATCCGAAATTACAAATGCGGAGTATTCCCGTATCCCATTGTTCCGAAAAATATTCTTCAGAAAATTTTTCGTAAGCCTCTTCATCTTCGGGTGCACCGTTAAATTCCATATTCCAGGCTTCTATTAGCGGAAACGGCAATGTTGGATTTACGAGCTCGCCTAGGCGTTTGTAATCTAAATCTGCGTATAAACTGTGTGATAGTGTTTGCAAGCCGTAGTATGGCCCAGCTCCGCCATTTCCAATATATTTTAAAAAATCTCTGTATTCAGAAGGTAAGCGAATAGAGTATTTACTTTCAAACTCCAGGATTTCGTTTTCACTCAGCTTTTCGTTGAATATATATTTGTGATTGGAAGCGCCAAAAATTTGGAAACCTTTATCGAGGTTCTTAAGCAGTATAAATTTTTCGAGCAATAATTCTATTTTTTCATTCATTGTCGAATTCCATGGTCAAGTAGTTTGTTATGTAACATAATAGGATTTTAGTTGCTTAAATTCTCTTTTATTTGAAGGCCAAAGTATAACCTTATATAAATCTTCGGCTGGCTCCCATTCATTAGTAATGGTATCAAGACCTTTTGCTAAAGAAAGAGCAGAATAAACCCTGGGCATAAGTGTGATTGTTTTTGATTCTGGCAAATAATCAATACAACCAAGAACAGCGCACTCACCAGAAATGATTTCGAAGTACCCAATGCTTGCGTGATCCCATTCTTCCAAATCAACTGATGGCTCAGTCTCACACAATTCAATTTCGACATTTACGTCAACATTACGAAACGTACCGATAGCAAGCGTATTTTTTAGAATTCCGAGTTTGTTGTTGAGAGCTTCTTTGTTCCATATTTCAGATGTGTCATCATTTGACTCGACATCCATAAGATAGAATTGAAAGTAATCGGCAAATAATTCAAATTTATATAAACTCAATTTTTATCTCCCTGCATGGCGGAATTATTTTTATGCCTGCTGCATAAACTGTTAAATAATTGGGTATTGTCATCAGTTTTTTGATATGAAAGATAGCTGGCTAAAAAAATATATCTTCCGTTCCCTTTACCACCAATGAGCGACCCTAGTTTTCATATCTTTTTTCTGGAAATATTTTTATCGCTCACAGTAAAAAATTTAATTGTAATCAAAGCCAAAAAACCAGAAACCACAACTATTACATTAAAAATCGAAGAATAGACGAGTGCGCCAAAAATCATTCTTCCGGGTTCGACACACAAACAACTTGGTGCTAAAAAGGGGCTTATTACCGCTGAAGCACCTAGAAGATAAAAGTACAAGAGTGGAGTTTTTCGTTTTCTAAACGAGAAATACAAGCGAATCAATCCGTAAATCAGAAACGGAATGAATACCCAAATTACTTGTTCCATCGCTTCTCCTGTATATCCAGAAATAATCCACTAGACAATTACCAGTGCATTGGATGTTTTGCCGTTTTATCACCCGCAAAAACCACCACATCTGTGTTTTCACACGAAATGTTGAGTTCTTCAAACTCTATGTGTAAATCGCTAAAAAGTTGGATTGCATATAACGGGTTTATTTTATCCATTAAAAATACATGCTAATTTTCACGAATAATCAGCATTGGGCGGTATTTCTTTTCATCATAAGCTATAGATATGTTAATTAAAGGCTCGGAAAAATTTTCCTTTAACGAAATGTCTTCAAGGCGAATTAAGTGTTGATTGCATTCAATCACCCTACATTCCTGCGTGGCTTCATATTTTCCTATACGGGCACCATGCTCACCTAGTTTTTTATTTATTACTCTAACTGTAAAAATTTTATCTAAATTATTATTAATTTCCCTACATTTATCATTCCTTGAATTTATTAACTTTTCATACTCTTCAGCTGTCGCGTTCTTGCTTTCCGAGCCTAGGCGTATGTATGCAGGCCCAGAAAAATGAGGTTTCAAATTACTATCGGGAACTATTACCGCCAAGACATCCTTGGATTCTATCGTCAATACTTCAATTTGAATGGAGACTGGTGGATAACAATCATGCTCGGCAATCTTTCTTATTTTTTTCTGTTTTTCATCTGGATTTGTAACGCCAAGAATTTTTCCATCATCAGAGACTCCTATAAACAAAACTGATTTTTTGTTACTAGGTGTCGAATTGGCGAAAGCAACAAGTTCCTTTCGAATTTCTCGGTCATTTACACTTTCGGGCTTTCGCTCACAAAATGCATCTTCTTTCGAATAAATTCTAGAGACTATTTCTGATTTCATCACGCTTCCTTATACGTAATACGTACATTTTAATAGATGGTTTCGCGCTCAAATAAATGTTGACTATATCTACCCGCTTCCATTCAATCAATCCGAAATTCAAAAATCATAGACCCATAAAACAAAAAAAAGGCGATCTCTGTATCGCCCTTCATATTCAAAAATCCAAAACTACTTTTTCTGATTCAACTTATCCACCGCCAACGCCAAAAACATATAGTTGGCTTCGCCGCCGCCCATTACATATTCGGTTTGTTGCCAGAAGAAGGGCCAGATTTTTAGTTCGGGTAGGTCCGGGCGGATTAGGGCGGTGCCGGAGATTACGCCGCCGGGGATGTAGGACCAATCGGCGCGGTTGACGCCGTAGGCGACTAATGCGGAGTTGGCGCCTACGCCGGAGGCGAAGGATTGGGTGTTAATGCCTGGGTGTACGCCTAAAATAAAATTCAATGCGTTTACATAAGAGTCGGTGGTGGTGTGTTGTGGCCAGGATTTGTGGAAGAAATATTGCTTCACGCCGAATTCCTGAATGCTCCAACCTGCGCCCCAAATATTCGGTTTGTAAGGCACGCCATAAGGTGATTCGGTTTTTGCACGTTCGCGAACTTCGGCTTGATAGGTTGCAACAGCTTTATCAATGTCTTGCACAAATTGTGGATCTTTAATGCTGTTGATCACGCGACCAATCGGCCAGACGTTTTCTTCAACATTGCCGATGATAGCAGATTTCAAACCGATTAATTCCTTACGATATTTGTCGTCGTTGGTAGAAAGAATTAATTCAGCGAGTGCAAAAATGCGGTTATCCATTTTTTTCGCTTTGGGTGCGGCAATCGCATAAATTTCTTTTGCGGCTTGCAAGGCATCTTTCGACATTTGCGGATTGTAATCTTTTAACGTGCGTGACGCGCTGGCTAAACCGGCGGCGACATACAATTCGCGCTCTGGATTATCTTCGGTGAATACCATGCGATCATCAGGATTGCCTGATTTACCATTTTTCACTTCACCTTCTTTTAATGAAGGATCAAAAGGCAGATTGTCCGTTTGTACCGATGCATCGCCCAACAAAACATATTGGCGAATCGTCGGTTCGATAATGCCGCGATACAAACGGCCCATGGATTTGTACCCGCCGAGCACACTTAACAAACCGTGTTCGATTTGTTGCAGCGCATCATTTTTACCATCGGCTTCGTGAATTTCGACTAATTTATTTTGTTGATCAATTAGGGTTGCATCGTGATTTAAATTAAATTCTTCCACCATGCTCGATAATAACCAAACAGTGCCGATTTGCGATTCCACACGTAAATCGTAATCGCCTGCATCATGCCAGCCGCCCGCATTCAGTCCAGGCACGCGATCGCCCGGTTTGAATTTGGTGTGAGTGCTGCCGTCGGAAATATAACCGTCGATATGATTAAAATTCAGCGGCATCATCACCGCATCGTCCTGATGGTCCAGGCCATGCCATACGCGATATTTTTCATTCACCCGCATGTGACACATCTGCACGGGTAAAAAATATTCCAATGTCGGTTGCCATGCATGGCGAGACAATACATCGTCGCCAATTTTAAACGCATGCGAAATCTTGTCGCGGTACTGGATTTGATACATGCTGGGTTCTCGAATATCAGAAAAATCATACGTCATATATTGGTAACGCAAAAAATTACCCCAGGGTTTGACTTTGGATTTTTTCACGCGGGTTTTGCCATTTTCGGTCAAGCGAAAAATTTCAATCTCAGAAGCTTTTTTGTCGCGCGCATCCTGCTCAATCACCACTTGTTTTAATTGATCAACACCGTAACCCACTTGTGATACCTGAATTACCGGCTCGTACAACCAATTTTTCACAACATGAGGTGTGACAATCCATTCCAATGCGTTTTTGGTTGCGCCTCTGGGAATAATACCGCGCACTATGTACCAACCATTGTTGTGATTGGCGCGGCCGTCCCACAATTCCAATTCACCATTTTTGGCTTCAATGGTCATGCGTTGTTTATCGGTATCCGGTGCAACAATTAATTTTTTACCGGTCGCCAAAGCCGCCGTTAAAAATTCGCCGTGTGGGTTTACCAACGGGCCATTGGGTTGTTGCGGAAAAATCCCGGCTTGATTATCCATCAACCAGGATTTACCAAATAATTCGCCGGGAAATAATTCAAAATTAAAACCAATTTTGCCTACCCATTCATCGGGTATCGGCTGTTCCATATCCACAGTGATTTTAAATTGATTGTCTTTTAATGC
>CAMLML010000018.1 GCA_946481095.1 uncultured Cellvibrio sp. | reverse complement strand
TCTAAGGCCAAATGGGTTTCCTGTGTGAAGTGGTTGTTATGATTGGGTGATTGACTCTTAATATTGCAAAATCCAAGACCGTCAATCGGGAAGAAACTACTGTTCACATAACTCCAAACTGTTGAACCTTGAGCCCTGGTCATTTCAATGGTGCGTGGGAACTTGATATTCACACCTTGTACATCACGGAACCATTGGTTGAAGTTTGCCTGACCGGTTGTGGTCAACGTCTTGTTATTACCATGAGCATAGACAGGCAGACCATCTGAGCCCAAGGTATCTTTGACTATACCCAAATCTTCACCCAGTGTTTTCTCAAAGTCAGGATGTGATTTATCGAAGTCGCGGATAATCACAGGCACACTGCGTTTGGTACTGCTATCAACACTACAAACCGGTTGTTCAACATTGATTGTCACAGTATCGGATGCATTCAAAGAACCATCACTGACAATCAATTGGACAACGAATGAACCTACTTTGTCTGCAGTAAAGGTTGGACGCTGACCCAGAGTATCTTGCAGTACTGCAGTAGAACCGGATGGTTTACTCATGAAACTCCAGCTGTAGGTGATTGCATCACCATCAGGATCATAACTGCCCGAACCATCCAGCTTCACAGATTCACCCAGTACAACAGTTTGAGTATTACCCGCTTCTGCAATTGGGCGAACATTTTTGGTGGTCACAACAACTGTATCAGGCTCACTATTTTCTTTGCCATCGCTGACAATCAGTTGCAACACATAGCTACCAGCCTTATCGATCTCGATTTGACTCAGTACTTGTTGAGGATTAGACAAGGTCGCTGAACTACCACTTGGTTTGGACAAGAGGCTCCAGGAATACGTCAAGGTATCGCCATCTGCATCAGAGCTGCCACTGCCATTGAGTACAACCAGATCATCTACTGCTACAGCCTGATCAGGACCTGCATTGGCAACAGGCTTGGCATTGCGTGTATCAATGGTTACTGTGTCAGCAGCACTTGAAATATATCCATCATTAACCACCAACTCCAGGGTATATAAACCAAATTGGTCAGGAGTAATGACAGGTCTTACCTTGTCTGCATCAGCTAATGCAGCTGTACTACCTGCAGGAGCTTGTACCAGTCTCCATGCGTAGGTCAATTGATCACCGTCAGCATCGGTACTGGCCGAACCATCGAGATGCATTGGGTTGCCCGGGTTACCGGATTGATCAGAGCCGGCGTTGGCAACAGGTGCAGTGTTGTTAACGGTAACCAATGCGGTATCAGGTGCACTGGTCAACTTGCCATCACTTACAACCAACTGAACGGTATAGCTGACACGTTGTGTCGGAGTCAGGCCAGCCATCACAGAAGTGGCATCAGTCAGCACACTGCCGTCTGCATCCAACACTGTCCATTGATAGGTTAGTTGATCACCATCCGCATCCGTACTACCTGACCCATCCAGAGTCGCGCGTGTACCTATACTACCAACTTGATCCAAACCTGCATTGGCTACAGGACGGGCATTCACAGACGAGCTATATGAGCTTGAAGAACTGGAGCGGGATGAACTGGAGCTATAAGAGCTTGAAATGGATGAACTGGACGAACTTGAACTGTAGGAACTTGAACTACTGGACGAGTAAGAGCTTGAGTTGGACGAACTCAAACTGGAACTATAGGAACTTGAACTGTAGCTTGAGCTTGAATCATAAGAACTGTAATAGCTACTGGAAGACTCAGAACTGTAAGAGTTATAAGAACTCGTACTTGAACTGTAGGAACTTGCAGGAACATATATATAGGAACTACTGGAGCTGGAGCTATAACTGTATGACGAACTTTCCGAGCTATAGCTATACGAACTGTATGAACTATAGGAGCTATATGAACTGGAACTGGTGTATGTACAAACCACACGATTTGAATCCAGATTGTCCACATAGTTCGCATTATAGGGAGCGAAAGGGAAATCTACACCAACATGGGGTTGTGCTACAGCGAGATCACTGTAGACAACATCTTTTTTGGCAAGCACGATCGGCAAACGACTATCAGTTTTTTGATCGAATACCCAGATACCATAACGTCCTTCAACCTCACCTTCACCGGTAGAAGAAGATTGACACAACTGACTTACACCATTTTTGGTAGTAGCACATTGGGACCAACTCACCAACAAACGACCTGAACCATCACGATATGGCCAGAACGCACTATACCAACCAGCAACAGAATGCTGTTCCGGATAAAGTGCTATGTCACCCACAAGCGATTCGGGGGCGATATTGCCAAATACCTGTTGATCCGCAACTTGCTCAGGTGATTGCAATTCCACTATGTCACCACCGGCCAATGAATTGTAGTGATGCTTCAACAGTGCAACCAAGTGACCATTTTCACCTTGAACAATCTGCTCAACCTCGATAAAGCCTTCGTCAGATCCAGCCACAGTTACTGTTTTGTAAAGCTGATCCATATCCTTCCCATCGGAAGTAATAGTCAAAAGAGTGTAATGATTGGTTGGCAACACAAAACCTTTGTCAGTTTCTGTAGCCAGAGAGCAAAGCTTATCCTGAGACCATTTTTGGGGTGAGTCCAGGCCAACCGGATATGTGGATTCAAGAGCATCGGCCTGAATATCAGAGTTCACCGGACAACCTTCGACAATATCATCGGTATGTGTCCAGCGCACAAATGCGATACGACCATCCTTAAGGGCAGTGGGTTTAATATCGTGATTTTTGCCATAGGTCAGTTGCAGTATATTGTCGCCTTGCGCACTCATCGAATGGAGCAGCGACACATTATCGCCTGCATCCAGCTTACGACAATTGGCAGCTTGTTCAGGATCAACAATATTATCAACAGGGCTATCGGGGTTACCTGCCGCACGGTTTGAAGAGAAGATTATGCTTCCATCCAGCGCATAAACGGGATTGGTATCTTCGCCAGCATTGGCGATAAAGTCACTGGTGATAACACGGCGCACACTTCTGTCAGAGAAGCTGTATTCGTAAATGTTCCAAGTGTAATCGCGTGGATGATTACTGGGGCCGTGCGCAGCAAAAACTGCTTTTTTACCATCGGCAGAGACGTTGACATCCTTCACATCAAAATCGGTAGATCCGAAATATTGGGTCAACAGATCTGTATCGATTCCTTCGGCATCCAGACTGGAACGGGATACAAGTTTGGCTCCAGGATTGAAATCATAGGGGGAACCCAGCTCCAAAAGGCTGGTGTTTTGACTGGATTTGGTCATTCGGGCAACTGCAATACTCTCTTCAACCTGAGCTGTATCACGAGCCACATAAATGAAGGCAGTATCTTTAGTTAGATTAAGAGTCTCCTCTTTGCTTTCGCTACCTCCGCCCCCGCCTCCACAAGCAACCAGTACAAATGAGGTAAGCATCAAGGTAAATCTGTAGGACACTTTTTGTATGGAATACATAACCAGCTCCGAAGCAAGACCATAATCAAAAGATTGTGAGTCATTCTGCCGAGAAGCCATTTTGGAAAAAGGTACGATTTCACAATTGTTTCAAAAGTTCATTCGTCCCTTAAACTGAAATAATAATTTGTGAACTGGCACGCTCTAAATATGTGCAAACGTTTTCAGTCGGTTTTTTTAACACCACCGGCAGCGATCAACTGCCAGTGGAGGAAGGGAAATTAACTGGGAAGGAATACGAATTTGTACTCAACAGTTGTTGGCAGTACGTCTTTTGCACCAAAATTGACCCTTTTAATACGAGCCAGAATATCCGATTCCAGCTTTTTAATACCTAACTCACTGGATATCAATCTCAAGTCTGAAATACTTCCATCAGGCTGTATGACAATTTTAAAAGTGAACTTACCCGCAAGATCAGGGTTATCCAACAACGACTGTTGATACAGGCTGTATACATTACTTTTTACCTGTTCCAACGTCCGGCGAATACTCTCCATATCACGCTTGCCAGCTTGACCCGACAACTCACTTAACTGGCTTCCTTCCAGCGCGTCTCCACCTATAACGCCCTCAACATTAGTCGAGTAGTGCGCAGCCAAGGCAACACTATCACCTTTCATTGCCGCATCATTTACCTGAATTCCTCCACTTCTGCGAGCAGCATTTTCAGCCCCTAACACTGTGGTATCACTGGTCGCATAAGTACCTATGCTTCCTTCAGAAACATTTTTATTTCTAAGTTTGGAAACATCAACATTACCTCGAAGGGAATTCAGCTGTTTGGACAAATCGGACAACCCCTGAGCACGTGCAATCGACTCTTTTTTACTCACCTCGGGCGCTTTTGCGACAGCTTTAGGCTTGTCATCTTTTTGCTCGACAGGTGCCTTCATCGGTGTTTGCACCGGCTTTTCAACAGGTTTCTCAACCGGTTTTTCAACCACAGGACTAACCTCCACGGGCTTGGTGATCACGGGTGGAGGCGGCACAGGTTTAGGTTTGGGTTTTATTAAAAGCTTTGCTTCAACCAATACTTGTTCAGGTTCAACATATTCCTGCTCTATCAGATTCAGCAAAGGCACAATAATGAAAAGCAACAATAATAAAATCAGTATGCGCCGTAGAATGCGCTGGAATTTTTCGTCCTGCTGTTCATCTGACTTCCAGGGAAGTTCCAGTTCAAAAGCTAAAGGTTGATAGGTCGTTGACATATTATTGCCCACCTTCTAAGTGACCAGATGGCATGCCAGACAAATCAGAAACTACCTGATTTACTGCTAACGAAATATCACGAAAATCACTTTCCTGACAAGTCACCATTATACTTTTTAGCAATGCATAACTGACCTTCTTATCACCCATTATGGTTACACTCAATCCATTACGTTTTTCATATTCGCTCAATTCCTTGATACCTGATTTGTAATCCAACAAAGCTTTGTTTAATGGCTTAATCAATTCATCCGGTGCAGCCATCACGTCGTCTACATTTGTTATCTCTTTATCTGCCAACCAGATTTTCTCTGCGTTGATGTATATCAACAATTTATTGCTAGGTTCAATTCCTGATGCAGCATCAGGCAAATTAATAAATTTGGCATTTTCAATTTTTTGACTTTCACCCGTATTCAATAACAGGAAAAAAACCAGAATGGTAAAAATGTCCATCAACGCTACCAGGTTTAATTTAAACATGGATGGCGTTTTCTTCTTATGGTAAAAAACTGTTGATCCAATCATCATAATATTGTCAACTCTTTTCAATCCACCAAAGTGGTATCACCCAACGAAATCTCGGGAAATAATTCTATTTCGACTACACTGGCAGCCACGACAGTTTTGTAGGATTTAACTGCGTCCATGGTAAAAACCAGATTTTGATATTCAACATCCGGAGTTGAAATAACAACAATGTCCAACTTTTCACTTAATTGCTGCTTGATTGACTGCATCACCTGAGACAAATAAGCATAGTCATAATGTTTTCCCGTTTCATTTTCTTTCAAGGGAATTTCCTGAACAACCTGTTCGTCGAGCAATACTTTGAAACCTGTATGTTCTATTCTCACTTCAAGTTCAGATTGTGGATCAGGGCTGGCAGTTGCCCCCCCGGTCAACGGAGGCAAATTCACTTCCAATACCCGAATCTGAGTAAATGTCATGCTCAACAACAGTACCGGTATCAATACAATCATCAGATTCATGAATGAAGTAATCTCCAATTCAGAATCATTTGTATTTTTTGGCTGATATTTGAAATTCATAAAACACCTTAACTGGCAGATGCGTCTTTTTCTGCCTGACGAGGAATATTGGTTTCAATTAAGCGATGAACCGTCATGATATTCAAAAATTTTACAGCAGACATTTGAATGCTGGTCACTATAGCTGTAGTTTTATTTTGGATCATGGCATGCAACACCATTAACGGAATAGCCACAATCAAACCAAACGCAGTAGTATTCATTGCCACCGAAATGGATTGGGATAA
Source organism: uncultured Cellvibrio sp. (assembly GCA_946481095.1). The sequence goes on along the minus strand of CAMLML010000018.1, from coordinate 56,815 downwards.
TAACTGGGCTTTTTCTGCAGGATTCGCATTACTTACGGCGGTAAACGCACTGATCAAGCCAACGATGGTTCCTAACAACCCCAACAAAGTGGCAACATTCGCCAGAACCGCAAGATAGTTAATTCTTCTTTCCAACTTCGGCAAAGTTTCCAACATACCTTCATTCATGGCATTTTCTATATCGGCACGATGCTTTGATACTTTCATCATATCCAGACCACAACCAATAATACGTGTTATGGGCGCATTATTTTCACGAGTAAATAATTGCATTTTTTCCATATCCGTTGTGCGCAGTAAAGGTAAGAACGCTTCAAAGGCTTTGAGATTGCGAATGCGCTCAAAACTGAGGTAAAGCCAGCGTTCAATAGTGATTGCAATGCCCACTGCCAACACCAACGCAATCGGATACATAAAAAATCCGCCATCCTGAAAGAAACTCACCGCCAGGTTGTAATAATTACTCATAATTAATCTCGCTTTTTTTTACTTAGTTGAACTCTGACTTTCCAAATCCATCTCATCATAAATGGTCATGGAATTTACCATTACTTCTCTATCGACAATATCCAATGCCTGATCGTTTTTGGGCTCCCTGTTCCAGCGTAACTTATCAGGTGATGCACTACCTTTCCATGGAACAAAATAACTGACTGCAGGCTGTTCTTTGTCACCCACAAATGTAGATTGAAGCACAATTTCGGAATCATCTGCTTTAGCTTTATTTTTAGAATTATTTTCCTGATCTGCCTTATTCTCGGCAAATGTAACACTTGCAACAAGCATCAGGAATAAACAGAGCTTTTTCATTTATTTCCACCATTAAAATCCAAAGGCTTTGATATTGCCTTGGGCGGATTAACATCCAGACTCACGGGAACCAGTGTTCTTTTTTGAATCTCACTCAACCAGCTGGCAACTTCTTTATTTTGGCCCGCTGTTAAAAATTGATATGCCTCCATGTGTTTTTGCGCACGCAAAGGATGATTCAAATAAACATCATAAAGCACAGCCAAATTCAAATGCGCTTCGGGTGAATCAGGCCAAACTGCAAGGGCTTGCGCATAAACATTTTGTGCCCGCAGGAAATCACCCTTTAAACGTTGGGCCAACGCCAATCTCATATAGGCGTTCATATTATTTGGGTTTAATGCAATCGCTTTTGTATAGTAATCGATTGCTTTGGCATAATCTTTACGGTCCGCTGCAATATCGCCCAACACCACCCAGGGACCAGATAAAGTTTTATCGCTTTCTGTCAACTCCATTAACATTTTTTCAGCTTGTACATCTTGCTTGAATTTCAATGCTCTCTTGGCATTCACAAATTTATCAACAGATTCTTTGTTGATTCTGCCTTTTTGTTGCAAATAGGGATTAGGTTTTGCTTCATAGGGCAATACAACACCTTCTTTATCAACCTTGGGCGCAGGAATAAACTCCTGGGTTGAAACCAACCCTACTTCTGAAGCAACCACCGCTGCTTTTTTTACGTTACCACCACAAGCTGATAGCAAGGAAATCAGCGATGCTGCCAGTACAAGTTTTGAAAAATTAACGTATTTCATCGCCATAACTCACTGTCACTTCATTTTTGTTAAATCTTTCAGGAAGTAATTTTTTAATTTCAACGAAACTTTTATCAATCCATTCGTTAAACTTACCATCCCACGCACGATCAATATTGGCCTGATACAGCTCTACTGCCAGATCATCAAAAGGCCGAGCCTGTTCCTCAATAATTTCGGCATAAACATTTTGATCTTCCACCGACATACCTGCTGGTTTTTGGGAAGTTCTCAAATCAGTCGCAAATGACTGGTACAGCCCTGCAGTTTTGTAGCTCGACATGGTAACAAATTCCAGAATGCCGTAATCAGTCGCCAATTGATACTGTTTGACCGCAGCAGCCAGCAATTTATTTTTTTCAGGCAGGCTCTTCACCAACGGCAAATACAACCTGAAGCTTCTGAATTTGTTGGCATAATCATCACCATATTTCATGGTAGCCCAAGCTGCCAACCATCGACTGCGATCAGTTTGATTTTTACCTGCTTTTTGATGTCCCGAAATTATTTTATTCAACCAAAATAATTGGTTTTCGCTATCCTGTAGTTTTTCATAAATTTCAGCAACATGGAAACGAGCTTCCATGTTGGTATTAAATGGTGCGGGATATTGGGCATCATAATTCTTAAACTGCTCCAATGCTGCAATCATATTTTTATCTTTTTCATACATGTTAGCCGCAAAAAATAACCCTTCTCTGCGTATCTCAGCATCAGGATCTTTTTGATTCAACTGCAAATAAGTAACTGCTGCTTCTTTCCAATTTTCATTTTTTTCGTACGCATAAGCCAGCTTTCTTGGAAACTCGACACCAAGCTTATGATCCGGATAAAGCGCAATTAATTCTTTCAGTTCAACAATACTGGCTGACCATTGCGACATTTCCAACAGTATTGTCGCCGCATCATATTGCGCAGTCACTCGTACAGTCGAATTCGGAGCCAAGCGTTTTATTTTCAGCAATTCATTAACTGTTGTTTGCTGCTCTTCTTTTTTTGCCGCAATAATTTCCGTGTTTTTATAGATGCTGGTAGCCAGTCGCTCGGAAATTTGTGCATACTCTTCAGACTTTGGATCCACCAACTCTCGTTGTTTTAAATAACTTGCCTCTGCATTCACAAAATCATTTAACTTAAAATAGGAGTGCGCCATTAAGCCATAAGCCGTTTTCTTGAGTCCTTTATCAAGATTCGCATTTTTGTTCACCAGATCTGTTGTAACAGCCAATGCCTTTTGGTACTCACTCAACCCAAACAAATATTCAGCAGCATTGGTCAACACCGTAGGTGCACGATTATCTGCATGGAATTTCGCTGCAAATTTTAACATGCTGTCAACAGCACCCATCTGCCACTTGCTTACATCACCGCCACTCAAGGTCGCTATATGTTTTTGATAAGAAATAATCGCTGCGTAACCAGAATCTGCTGCCCGCTGTGCCTCAACCGGTTTTTGAGCCTGATACGCAACTCTTTCGTAATCAGCAATCGCTTGATCATATTTTTCTGCCAAAAATAACGACTCGGCCTTCAGGAAATAAACTTCTTCAATGCGATCATCATCAGGAAAAGTTTCTGCATATTGACTATAAAAGTTCGCAGCTTTACCAAACATCACCAGTGATTGGCTGGTTGCCTCATCCAGTTTGGCTTGATCTTTCTTTTCTTTTGTAGCTGTTTCAGCAATATATTTTTGATAATTCTGGCCTTCACTATAATGATGACGCGCCAGCTCATCCAGATACACTTTTATCAAAGATTTTACGTCAGATGGCATTCCCTGACGATTTCCGGGATAGTTCGAGTGCAGACCATACGCATTCACATAAGATTCTTTTTCTTCCAATGCTTTACGCGGAAAATTTCCTTTAATGTAGGCATTAACCAATTTTTCATGCAACACAGGTGCTTTATTGGTTTGCGGATATGTATTCACGAATAATCTGAATGTACTGGCTGAATCTTCATAGAGTTCCTTTTCGAGATAGTAATTCCCCAAATCCTGATAAATCAACCAAACGTAAGGTTTATTGGCAATGGCTTCAACTTGTGCGATAGCGGATGACCCACCAATTCTGTCCAATCCCAAACTAATTGAGTGAATACTATCTGAAGCCATAGAGGTTTCTGCTTTATTGAGCCCCTCAAGATCAGATTTATTTTTAACAATTTGATCAACTACGTAAGCAAATGAATTCAAACTTTTATCGAAATTAGCTTGCTTGTAGTAAGTCCAACCCAACATGTAATGCGCATTAATTGTGTATTTGGATTTTGCAGACAATGTAACGGCTGTGTATGCTTGTTCAGCCTGCCGATATTCATTGTTATTGAAATGAATATCACCTTTACGGAAATAAGCCTCTTCTATGTTCGGATGATTCGGATGCTGCGCAGTTAATCGGGTGAGCATCGCAAGCGCCTCAACCTGATTACCCTCCATATCATAAGCTTTGGCCAACTGATATAACACTTCTGCATTGTCAGGTGAATCAGGATATTTTTCCAAAATATTACGATACGCTTTAATTGCATCAGAATAATTATTCTTCTGGTCTGCTACACGGTTTTGATCGTAAACACCTTCCATCATGTAAACGTCAGCAATTCGCCTTTCGATTTGCTCTTTGAGCTGTTTATCTTCAAACAGATTTAACAGCTCTTTATATTCCTCTCTCACTTCCTGATGTGAAATTTGTTTTACTTCAATATTATCTTCACTTTCAGGAGTGTACTTTAAAGAACCCAGGGTATTCTCTTTCTTGGCAGCACAACCACTGGCTACAATCGACGCAATACTGACACTGATTAATAATCGGCAAAACTTATTCATTGTTTTTACTCTCTGGTACCTTGGAGTTTTCTGTTGGTTTTGACTTTTCAAGAGAAAGCAACATTAAATCATATAGCCTGGCTTTCGCCAGTTTTGATTGTGCCGCATAAAACTTCATTCGTTTTTCATGTTCATCCAGCTCTTCTTTTACAAGGTTCCTCATGATCAATTCAAATTTATTAATAAATTGATGAATCTCAGCAAGCCGTTGCTTGATCATTGCGTGATGATCAGCAACCATTCGATCATATTCCGCAGGCGGCTTATAAGGTGTTTTGTATTGTTGCAACTTTTCAATCTTGTCATTTAAAAGACCAAGCTCGGAATCAGTACTTTGTATCAGCGAGTTCAATCTATCCTGCTCACGCTCACCAAGTGACAAAGTATAAAGTTTCAGTTCAGCATTTTTTTCAGCTAACTGCTCTTTTAACACCAAACCACGGTCTAACAAATCTTTGAGGGAATTATCATAAGTTTTTTGACGTGCATTTTTCAGTATTAATGCATGCTGCTCTGCTTGCAATGACCAATATTGCAGATTGGCTTCCATCGCATACAAGTCGGCCAATTCGTCAAGAGTTTCGCGGAATTGATAACCCGCCATCAAATCAATTAGAAATGGAGTTAACTTTTTATAATCAACAGAAGGTTTAGTGTTAAACCAATCAGAATCATCAATCATAGCTTCTATATTATCAATGAATTCCCTTGGCACATCCTGTTTATCAATAATGGCTCTTGCTTCAGTCAGCATCTCCACACCTTTTTGATAATTTTTTTCAGCGTTAACGTTGGCCTGCAACGCTTTTTTCAACAAACCCTCTTGCTCATACACATGAGCTAACAACACTATTGCCTCCTGAACTTCTGGAATAGCAATAGATCGGCCATTCAACATTTCAAGAGCCGGTATCGCATCGTTAAATCGTTTTAAATTAATTGCTGCCCAGGCATAAGATAAAAGCGCGCGATTGGAATAAAGCCCATTGGTTCTGATAGGTTTCAGGTAATTCCATGCCTCATCCAATCGATTATATTTGATAGCAAGCTCAGCCAATCCGTGACGAGCACGATCGGCCAACACAGATAATTCCTCGCTTTTTCCCGAATATTCAGTCACTGCTTCCAGATTTTTAACTGAATCTTTTAATTGATTATTCCTTAACTGCATTATTGCAGTGTTGAATAACAAATAGGGGTAATAGGGTGTATTCTTTTGCGCAGCTTTAAGTACGTCTTCAGAGACCAACGCAGAACCTGATGCCTGCAAATTTCCTTTGGCGACCAATAACACCAAGTAATTATATTCTGTGTATATTTCATCGGGCACCTTACCTTTAACCCGATTCAACGCATCGCGCGCATTGGCAATGTCCGATTTCGCATACAACATTTTAGCCAAATAAAACCAGGCTTTATTACTAATCTCTTCAGTTGCTTGGGTCTGCAATAAATTTTCAAATATTTTTTTGGAAGCATCCGGCATTCCATAAGAAAGCATCATGCCGCCTTTCAGTATCTGCCCGGTTGAACCCTTTGCTATAGAGTTATCGATAGCCTGCGCATATTCCTGTTCAATCAACGCTTCAAAATAATTTTTCTGAAAATAATCGTACAACACCAAACCATATTCCAGATCCTGTGTTGATTTGTTATCGGAAATAAATTGTCTGGTCTGGGCATTAACCACCGAAGCGATTAAGCATGCCAACACAAGATATAACAATCCCGAGCTTGTTCGAGTAGTAAAATACAACATATTGTTTACCACTGCTTGATCGAAAAGACGGGCTCCTGGGTAACACTATCATCACTGATAGCCACTTCCAGATATTCTCCCGATGGCCCTTTTTTGAATTCTATTGTTGATGCGCGCTTATAATCTCTTCCGCCGGAACCTATGCCCGTAAAAAACAAGGTAGCATTATGATCACCTTCGTTAAGATTGGTAACATATAATTTGTGAACGCCACCCCTTAACATTGCTTGTCGTTGTTTTTCAGAATAGATCTGTGTCGAAACCAATTTACCATCGAGTTTTAATTTAATACTTTCCAGAGTAAAAAAAGTACCCGAGCTTACCGATACAAAAATGGTGTATTTGGTACTGGAAGGAAACAGAAGTTTTTCTTCCATTAATCGCAAATCCTTATTCAGGGTAATGACATTCTGTTTTAATTCCTGAATACTTTTTGATACCTGCCTTAAGTCAGATTCGGCACCCTGGCTCTGTTTGGCAGGAGATTTGTCATCAATATCAACTTTTTTTGCATCAACCTGCTCGGTCCAATGCTCATTTTTTTCAGGGGCTTCTTTAGTTGCAGTCTCGGCTATGGACAAAACAGAATTCAAGGCAAATATGATCACTGAGAGCCTTAACATAAAATTGCGAACGTTTCGATTGTTCATACTCTAACCTACTACTCCAAGTTAATGTGAATTGCTGATAAACATCAGGATTCAATTCATTCCACGTTGTTCATCTTATCGTTGGTTACCTCAAGAACCCACGAGCAGTCTTCATCGAACGTCCCCTGGTTGATCATATGCCTGTTGGCGCCAGATTCGGTGTGAGCATTAGATCATCAAATAGAAATATTCAATGTGACTAAGTTTTTATTTCTTCAACAATATGAGGTTCGTAGAATGAGCCATGCAGTATAGTTCGTTTTTCAAATCTCACTAAATGGATTTGTGTTGTTCCGACCAACTGTTCTTTTGTGAGAGACTTCACAGATGATTCCAGTATGGTCAACTCAATTGAAATGCGACCTGAGTCAATATTTTTGCAGCTCTTGATTCGTCAAACCAAATTTGGGAAGGTATAGTGATGACTGATTCATTCCAGCGAGATAAACCATGATTTCAATTCGCAGCCTGATACTGATAACAGGCATCTGTTTTAGCGTTAATGCTCTGGGTCAGAACAGTAAAGACTCTGTGGTCATCATTGAACCCGAAAAAACAGTCACCAATGTCCAGGCTGCTGCCATTGATAAAGAACATTTTGAATTGGGCTTTTATCTTGGCAGTGCTTCAATTGAAGAGTTTAATACCAATTTCATAACCGGTTTGTCTCTGACCTATCACATCAACTCAAATTGGTTAACACAAGCACAATACGGCGTCACAAAAGTTCAACGTGCTGCTTTCGAGGATACATCGGGATTTATATTTTTAAGCGAAGATGATTTGAATTATGAATATATACGGGTGATGGGCGGTTATAAAATTATTGATGGCCGATCATTTTTGGGAAAAAGACACAAATTTAATTCGGCGGTTTATTTTTTGGCCGGAATTTCCGATATCGATTTTGCTGGCAGCCGGAATCAAGGTATCGCATTGGGTTTAAGTTATCGCACGGTTATCACGGATTGGTTAACCATGAATCTGGATATTAACAATACCACCGTGAACCTGAAGTTATTTGGCGATCAAAAGAAAGCCAATAATACTGAAATGACGATTGGAGTGAATGCGTTATTTTAAGGAGTTAACATGTTGTTTACATACAAGGGAGTTCAATATTGAATTCCCTTGTAAGAAAAAATAACGAAGTTAAAAAATGTAATTAATGCCGGAAGAGATTTGCGTAGTATTTACTGTTTTGTCCTGATCCAGAATCACACTTGAATTATAAATGTAGTTTTTGAAATCAACATTAAAGTTCAAATGTTTGGTTAAACCGATTTGATAACCCAACCCTGCAGTATAAGAAAATCTTGACTCTTCCCCGAAAGACGTTTCGCCTGCACCTAATACAACATATAAACTGGATAACGACGTTTTTGCTTCAGCTTTGAAAAATTCCCCTTGAAAAATATTGTATCCAACCAAAAGATCGTAATGGCTGAATTTGCGACTTTTCCCGGTAAAGTACACAGGTGCGCCTTCCTGCTCTTCATAAAGTGACAGATCCACTTTACTGATTTGCAAATAGTTATATTGAATAAAAAAATCTTCCGAAGCCCTGAACGTCAAGCTAATCCCGGGAACCATTTCACTGGTAAAGTCCTCGATGTTGACTATGCCAACAAAAGCACCCAATTCAAAAATTTCATTATTGATATCCAGACCTTTATCGGAAGATTCATCTTCAGCATGAACTGATACAGACAAAATACAGAACGATAAAAGTACTGCGCGAACAATTAAAAGAATGTGTTGAAACCGAATGTCCATGCGTCTAATCTCTCGTCGTCATTTTCTGTTGAAACTTCATAAGTACGATAAAGTCCATTAAATATAAAATTCCTGCCAATGTAGTAATTAAAACCAATACCGTATTGATTGAAATCCGAATCTTTTATATCCAACGGAACCAGTTTCGGTTGAGTCTCGATTGCCATAACACCCTTGCCCAACAATAGAATCGGTGACATTTTCCATTCTGAAAAAGGTTCGATAATAGCGTTAAAACTACGAAAATTTCCCTGAATATCGGAACCATAAAATTCCCCGTATTCACCTTCAAGGCCTAACCACCCCAGCGGCCTGTAGCCAAGAGTAAAACTGAACAATTCACTCGATTCCAACTCACCTTTGGTAAATCCACCCACAGAAAAACCAACTCGCCATCTGTCTTTTAAATAATCCCCATATGAGACAGTCGGCAAATCCGCTGGCTCGCCGGTTGTTTGAATTGTGCGTGATATTTGTGATGCATGGGTCCAACCAACTTTCCCATTTTGTAATTTGACTTCGTACCAATCAGGGCGGCGCGTCAGCAAAGTCACTTTCTCGCCCCACTCCCCTACATAAAATATTGGATATCCACGTCCCGGGCCAGAATGCACTTCGATGTAGGGATCGATAATGACCAGCTCAACCTGTTCATTTTTTTGGGCTGGCTCTGTTAATTGTTCTTCTGCATGTAAACCAACCGCTGAAAAAACCAGTGGCAGGATTAAGATTAATCGGGGAAACAATCTCATCAACATACCTAAATGACGTTTTGTTAAAGTTAGTGCCATTGAACGCAGGCGAGACATCATGATGCAGAATCTTGGGTTTGATTACCAGAAAGGATAGCCCAAAATATGCTGCATTCGACAGAAATATTGCGGGCAAGCCCCCATATTGAATTGAAGGGTGCCCATGTTGATACTGAGGGTTGGTATCGATAAAAGAGTCTGCAACCGCTTTATGCAGACTGCTGCTGATCCATTGAAGTCACAGGTAAAAACCAGGTTTCCGCAATTTTAAAATGAAGATTTCCAATCTCCATTTGTAACTCATCAATATATTCGTGCAATCCCTTCTCCAACAGTTGGCTTAAATCAGCCTCGTCCAGCATTTGCTGTGCTTTCAGGATGGGGGGCAAGACTTTTTCACAATTAGGCATAGACCAGACACATTGTTCCAACTGTTTCAAACAACGGGCTACTGCTCTTGGAAAATCTTCGTTTTGTAACAAAAATTTGACCACTGCATCAGCATTCACTCTATCGCGAACATGTTGACGGTACATTTGATAACCGCTGAGCGAGCGAAGAACGCTCATCCACAAAATGTTGTCATAGGGCTCCAGCACTTCTGTACCACCAATTGAAAGATGCGGCACCAAATTAACCAGACCCACATCAACTATGCGCGTAGACATGTCAGCTCGCTCAAGATTACGCCCCAGGCGAATCAAATCATAAGCATTGTTATGACTCATACAACCGGCGAGCAATCCTGTAAATTGTTGCACGCTGTTAATTACATGCAACAAAATAACATTTCGATCACGTCGCGATGTCACCTTGTCCACTCTGTCGCGAATGTAATGATATAGATCATTAATTAACTCCCAGGCTTCCATCGGCATAATTTCACGAGTGATGCGGGAGTTTTCTCTTGCAAAACTCAGCGAATTAATCAAGGAAGCAGGATTTTTTTTATCTGCCAGAATAAAATTCACTACTGTTTTTTCATCGGCCAGCTGCGTGTCTCTTTCAAAATAACTTCCGGTTCCACTGATATCAATCAGTGATCCCCAACCAACACGAACATCACTCGGCAGATCCAACAATAAATTGGAATTCACGTTAACCAGGCGCGCTGTATTTTCACAACGCTCCATATAACGACCCAGCCAATAAATTCTTTCAGCTACTCGCGACAACATATTTAATCCTCCACCACTATCCAGGTATCTTTACTGCCGCCGCCTTGCGAAGAGTTAACGACATAGGAACCCTTGCGCATAGCAACCCGGGTCAAGCCACCCGGTGTTACCGAAAAATCTTTTCCTTGCAAAATAAAGGGTCGCAAATCGATATGTCGTGGCTCAGCATTTCCGTTAGTTAATATGGGGGCGGTCGATAATGAAATCAGTGGTTGTGCCATGTAATTGCGGGGATTGGATTTAATTCTCAGAGCAAATTCTTCCAATTCTTTTTTACTCGCTTGCGGCCCAATGATCATGCCGTAGCCACCGGATTCATTCGCCGGTTTCACTACCAATTTGTCGAGATTGGCAATCACATAGTCACATTGTGTTTTATCAATGCATAAATAACTCGGCACGTTCGGCAGAATTGGATCTTCCCCTAAATAATATTTAATCATCGCCGGTACATAGGTGTAGATAACCTTGTCATCTGCCACCCCCGCTCCCGGTGCGTTTGCCAATCCTACGTTGCCTTTCAACCATGCACGCATCAAACCACGTACACCCAGAATTGAATCGGGATTAAACATTTCCGGATCCAGAAACAAATCATCTATGCGGCGATAAATCACATCGACACGTTTTAACCCGCCGATGCTTCGCATATAAACACAATCATCGCTATCAACAACCAAATCACTGCCTTCTACCAATTCAACACCCATTTGCTGGGCAAGATAGGAATGTTCAAAATAAGCCGAGTTATAAATACCGGGAGTTAATACAACAATTTCCGGACGATCTGCTTTTCGCGGCGATAAAGAAGCCAACATATCAAACAGTTGATTGGGATAATCGGTGACAGGAACAATTTTGTGATTTTCAAATAACTCTGGAAAAACGCGTTTGGTTACCTTGCGATTTTCCAGCATATAAGACACACCGGAAGGTACACGCAAATTATCTTCCAAAACAAAAAACTCACCTTTTTCGTTTTTGATTAAATCACTTCCACAAATATGAGACCAAACACCATAAACAGGTTTCATGCCCATACATTCACGTCGAAAATTACTGGAATCTTCAATTAAATAAGCAGGCAGGATTTTGTCTTTGATAATTTTCTGGTCGTTATATATATCATTGATAAAACAATTCAGCGCTGTAAGCCTTTGTATTAAACCGCGTTCGGTTTTTTGCCATTCTTTTTGAGGAATAATTCGCGGGATAATATCGAAAGGCCATTCGCGATCAATATTGCCCGCATCACTGTAAACCGTAAACGAAATGCCCATGGTTTTAATAGCAAGTTCTGCTGATAACTTTCGCTCCTGCAACTCTTCACCCGACAAAGAGGCAAGGTATTGAGCCAGATGTCGCGTTTCATTGCGCGGAACGCCGGGTGACGATATAACCTCGTCGTAAAACTGGCCTGACGAGTAATCTTGCCAATTAATTTTCATCGCATTTTTTGTGGGGGTCATGGACAGATCCTGCAACATTGACTGGCCTCGCGTTGTGTCAAACCGCTTTATCAAAGCTTGTTTATACCGTGTTTCTGCAAGTTTATTGCCAATAAACAAAATTCAAATAAAAAGCATCAATTTTGACTAAGTATTCATCGGCTTCGAATCCACCCGGCAATGCTACGGCGTTTTTGATGAGCCATTTTGACCTCATGAGGAAATTTTTCACTGAGAAACACCAGCATCCTGCCACATTCTGGTGCAACACTTTCCAAAATTCTCTGGCCCGTCTCATCATAGAGCACCAGTGCACCACCATTTTCAAGATTCCAATCCTGATTCAAATAAAACACTATGGAAATCCTTCGAACAGGACGATTCGATCCTTTATCGCGAAAACTGTCCAAATGTTTCTGATAAAAACTGCCAGCAGGATAAACCGCAAAATGGCATTCGTAATCCATAAGCCCCAAATAAAGTCGCAGATTTAAACCAATCCGGCATTTTTCCACCCAATCGAGAAAAGCCTTTTCTATCGGATGCTGATCGGACAACCAATGAATACTGTCACCCCGAATCTGTTTGCTCTGATGAAAACCCTGTCCACGACCAATCCCGGCAGATGCCATTCCCTGCTGCTCAAGATTGTCCAAATGCTGCATCAAGTTTTTTACCTGATCACTTAAAACAGAATCCAGAATAATGTAGCCAGGATCAACCAACGCATTGGCAATTTTGTCCCATAACAATTCCAACTCATCATCAATCAACAATCCAACTCCTATAAAAAATCATTAACCGGTGCTTGATTCATATCAAGATGCACCCTCGCCCCAATTCCTACCATGTCAGCATCAAACCCATGGAGAATGCCGATGGCAATTTTTCAACAACCTTTAACCTGGAATCAGGACTTGCTCAACAACTATGATATTGCAGGACCTCGATATACATCCTACCCCACCGCACCACAATTTCGCGATCATTTTCATGAAACACATCTGTTGAACGCTATACAACGAAGCAATAGCACCCGCAAACCTTTATCGCTTTATTTTCACATTCCATTTTGCGAAACCCTCTGTTACTACTGCGGCTGCAATAAAATTGTCACGCACAACAAACAACGTGCCTTACCCTACCTGCAGCGCATGATTCAGGAACTGGCAATCTACGCAGATTTATTCGATAGCCAACGTCAAGTCACCCAGCTTCACTGGGGTGGCGGCACTCCCAGTTTTATCAGCGATGATGAAATGTCATTATTAATGCATTCAACACGTCACTTATTTAATTTGGCTGATGATGAAACCGGTGAATTTTCGATAGAAATTCATCCCGGAAAAGTCTCGATTAATACAATGCACCATTTGCGGCAACTGGGTTTTAATCGTGTCAGCATGGGTGTACAGGACTTCGACTGGAATGTGCAAAAAGCCGTTAATCGCTACAACAGTTTTCAGGAAATTGCCGAGCTGGTTGCTGCACTTAAACAGGATCAATACCGGTCGATCAGCATGGATCTTATTTATGGATTACCCAAACAACATTTGTCAGGCTTTCAACAAACACTGAATAAAATTCTGGATTTGTCTCCGGATAGATTATCCATTTTTAATTACGCCCATATGCCACATCTTTTCAAAAGTCAGGCTTTGATTCGTACCGAAGATTTACCTGACGCCGCAGAAAAAATGGACATTTTACACATGGCGATTCAAACCCTGGAATCTGCCGGTTACATCTATATAGGCATGGATCATTTCGCCAAACCTGGCGATGATCTGGTGATTGCACAAACACAAGGGAAACTGCATCGAAATTTCCAGGGTTACTCCACACACAGTGATTGTGATTTATTAGCACTGGGCGTCTCTTCCATCAGCATGATCGATAATATTTATATTCAAAATGTAAAAGATATTCAAAACTACCAAACCAAGCTGGATGCAGGATTGCTACCTGTCGCCAGAGGGTTCACGTTAAATGAAGAAGACCAGCTGCGGCGTTTTGTTATCAATCAATTAATCTGCCAGTTACAGCTGGATTATGCTGACGTAGAAAATTTTTTCGGCGTCAATGCCAAAACACATTTTCGCTACCAACTTCAGGAATTGGAACAAATGCAAACAGACGGGCTTTTAATCATGGATGAAACAGGTATAAAAGTGAGCAATGCCGGTCGCTTGCTAATTCGACGGATATGCATGGTATTTGACGAATATTTACCTCAAAACAATTTGATTCGATATTCAAAAATCATGTGAAGCTTCTGCTTGCATCAAGCATGATTTAATTTGTCCGGCATTTTTTTAATGGTATAAATATCAAACCGGCTGGACTTTCCTTCCAGTTGAAATGAAGGCATTTGATTATTTAAAAAAGGAGCTTTGCGTGGTCGCTTGACCACTACACGGTAATTCACTGCCGACAATGCCAAAGGTAATAACTGATCAGCATCATCATCCTTACCCACCAACGAATGAAATGCGAGCATGTCTTTTTTGACTTCTGCCGATTTTTCTCTTTCCGGAAACATGGGATCAAGATAAATCACATCGGGATAATTTTCTGCAGTCAGCGAGGATAAATAATGGTGGCTGGACGTTTTAAATAATCGCATACGATTCATGACAACCGACAATTCAGGATCATGCTCCTGTGCAAATGCTTGTGCACGCTGCAATCCATTTTCCAATAAACAATGAATCACCGGAGATCGCTCGATCATGGTCACACTGGCACCCAAAGTTGCCAGCACAAAACTGTCTTTACCCAAACCTGCTGTTGCATCCAGAATACGCGGATACACACTTGATTTAATACCCACAGCTTTGGCAATCATTTGTCCTTTACCGCCACCAAACTTGCGCCTGTGATCAACAGCTCCTGCCGTAAATTCCGCAAAAACAGGACCAGGTACTTTTCGACCTGTTTGCTGCAGGATTATTTTTTTATCATTCACAATCAGGACAAATTCATGCGAGCCGATTGTTTCAGCAATCTGCTCGCCTAAATAATCACAAGATAATTCCATTGACAGTTTTTTTGCCAAAAATTCATCCTGGTGTGTTGTGGCAGTTGTTGCAATATGAATAAATTCAGACATAACTATCTTACAAAAAAGGCGTCCATGCCAGTATAAATTATTTTTCCATAGTAAAGCGAAGCCTTTCACGAAGACCAAACATTTTCACAGGATTGCCAACATCATCTGACTTGGGCTTATATTTCCATCTCGCCACTGCTTTCAAAACAGCAGAATTGAATATTTTTGCTGGCTCGGCATAAACAATTTGAATATTTTCAGTCGTTCCCGTTTCAGTTACATCAAATACCACATCCACATACCCTTCTATACCTTTAACTGTCGCCGCATGAGGATAAACAGGTGCGAACTTAACTATTGGTAATGACTGTGCATTCATGGAAAATCCTGGCACTTTAGGCGGATCAATAATTACAGGGTCAACCGGAATGCTTATACCTGGATCAACATTTGGCGTGATAGGTTCATAAGGTGTAGGTGGTACAGTATGAATAATCGGTTTAACTGGCGCAGGAACTTCAGCATCAAAAATTGTCGTAATTTTTGGTACAACAAAATTTACCGCAGGTATCGGAGGATTTTTCGGTAGTTCGGCTGGGAGAGTATCGTTCTTTATCAACAAATACATCATATAAAAAAGCGACATAGTCATCACAACACCAAAGCAGATAGCGAGAATTTTTTTGATGAAATCCGCTATATCCAGTGTTTCGTATAAATTTACTGACATTGAAGAAGTGTTCATAATTTTCACCTATGTTAATAATTGAAAGTTTTGATCATTTCCGGGCAACACTAACCCCTACCCGGCGAGGGCATTGAAAATCAATTAGAAAAGGGAGAGTTAAACTTTACCGCTTTCGGCGGTGATCAAGCCTGAAATGAAATTCCTGCTTTATAGAAGAATATTGCGTTGAGTGATGATTCCATTTGAATCGCGATTGTTTTATTGCATGGATGATTGCAGCATCAAATATTCCAGCGGGGTTTGATTCCAGTATTCGCACATTTTTTGCGTAACCATTGTCATCCAGATCAAACTCAACTTTGACATTACCTGTGATGCCTTTTTTCAAAGCATGATCAGGATAAACCGGCCTAGTCGATGTGATAGTGGTATAAGACACTGAGGAGTTTGCAGTGGGGGTCGAGCTGTCCTCACCTATTACAATTCTTGAATCAATATCGGTTTTATCGATTTTATAATGATTTTTATATTCCTCCATAATATCAGAATTCGCTTTTTCTTTTGGCGGCATTACTCTGGTAACCAATACCGGTTTTGGTTGCAATTCCAATTGATCAGCTACCGATAAAGCCTGTTCTGCCGATATCAGATTGTCATCCCGTTCTTGCGGTTCGATTACTTTCGCCCATGAAAAATTGAATAATTTGACTTGATGATCGAATGGTTTTTCAGGATAAAAATTTATTCTGTCTACAGAAGCCAATATCACAACAAATAATATTCCGATCAAAACCGGGTACTGAATAGATTCCGACTTAACGGCTTGTCGAGGTCTTTTAATATCCAACACCGCCATAATGCGTTGGTAAATTTCTGAATGGCCCGATCCATGACTTGCCCCGTGACCCGACATAGGAACCACAACGGCGGACGCATTTTCAGAATGATCAGCCAATTGCAATAAGTGCTCCGCATATTGCACATGTTTTTCACCCATACGATAAATCAAATCGTCACATGCAATTTCAGACGAAACCGAAATCTTACGCGCCATCCACCATAACGGAATCAAAAACCAAAAGATTGCGCAGGTCATCCTGACAACAAATAAACTTAACGCATCGTAACGATAAATGTGCCCCAACTCATGCATCAATACACTGATTTTTTGATCGCTGCTCCAATCAATATAATTATTGGGTAATAAAATTTTAGGATTCCAAATTCCCCAGACACAGGGCGAACTCAACTCCCGACTGCTGGAAATTTTGATTTTACGATTAATTCCAAATAGATGTTTAATTTCATGAGCCAAAGCTAATGTTTCTGCATCTTCAACCATAGATGAGCGGGAATAGATTTTCCAAATCTGAATAAACCCGATTAATAAATAAAACATGATTGAAGTGGACACAAAAAGATATACAACCAACATAGATTGCCACAAGAGTGCTGGCACATTGGTATAAGAAGTCTTGATTAAGTATTCGCGCCAGGAAAAAGGAATACTATCGAATAAATATGTCCCAAAAGGAAAATTCCAGGTCATTTCCGGGGTGACATACGAACTTACAGGTAGAATTAACAATGAAGCCATTCCCATCATCAAACAAAAATGTTTCAGGGCTGCTGAATGATTACGCAAACATAAATAAAGGGTGATCACCAGAATAATTAACATCATGGGTTTTATTAACCCTGTGATCACTATTGTTGCCAAATCAGGACCCTGCATACGCCTATCCTCAATCTTGTTTCGCTTTTTCAATAGCGGCTTGCAATTCAGTAATTTCTTCCTGCGTTAACTTTTTATTTTGCATGCCCAATAATGCATTCACAGCCGCCGCTGTCGATCCACCAAAAAATGTTTTCACCATTTTTTCCAAAGCTGAAACACGGGCAACTTCCTGTTCAATTACGGGGAAATAAATATAGCGTCCGGATTCATCCCGAAAACGCACTATGTCTTTTTCGACCAACTTCGCGAGCAATGCGCGTACCGCTGAATAACTCGGCGCATCCGGAATAGCGGCTTTGATGTCCTGGGCAGAAAGCTCGCCCGCTTCAAACAAGGCATCCATAATCTGACGCTCACGTTTACTTAATTGCAAATCAACCGGTTTGTTGCTTTTCATAGAAATAGAGCCTGCACATGGAGATCTTTCAATATATGCTAATTTTTTAGCACCATGCTACTAAATTAGCATGTCAAAATAATAAAGCAAGCACCGGATGCTAAAAAATTAGCATCCGGTTAAATAAATCTTTTTTCAGAGAAGAAAAAACAGAGGAGATAAAGTATCAAGCGCCTGATAAAACCAGCAATACCAAGGCAATAAGCCCTGGAATGGCCTGAACATAGAGGATTTTTTTACTCGACGTCAGGGCGCCAAAAACACCGGCAACCACAATACAGGCCAAAAAAAACATTTTTATGGAATATCCAGCTGGCCCCAGTATCAAACCCCAAACAAGCCCTGCCGCAAGGAAACCGTTATACAGCCCCTGATTAGCAGCAAGCACTCGGGATGCCTCCGCAAATTCCCGGCTAGTCCCAAACACTTTTCTGCCTTTGGGTTTATGCCACAGAAACATTTCCAGAATCATGATGTAAAAGTGCAACAAGGCAATCAAGGCAATGGCAATACTTGCGATGGTTTGCATAATTATCTCTCCTTTGAGTGATTACACGGAATACCAACAGAATCCATTCCCGAAACAAAACCACATGTTGTTTCGGGATCAAAAATGAATATTTATTTGCCATTCACATCCAATATTTTTTTCGGCAATTTTACTTTCACGGTAGAAATAATATCTGCACTGGATGTTGCCAGCATCACCTGGTATTCACCTTTTGCGATAGTCCAGGTTTTGGATTTGCTGTCGTACATGCCAAGCAAGCGTGGATCAACTGCCAGCGAAACCTGTGTCGATTCTCCCGGTTTTAAATTTACTTTTTTGAATGCGCCCAAACGTTTTGGTGCTTCCCATTTGGTTTGTACGGGTGCAACATAAATTTGCGCAACCTCTTTGCCCGCCAATGCGCCAGTATTTTTCACACTGAAGCTTGCAGTTAATTGGCCATTTTTTATTTCTGATGTTAAATCACCCAGTGCAAATTCAGAGTAAGACAAACCGAACCCGAAAGGAAACAGAGGTTTGTGATTTTTCAACTCAAACCATTTGTAACCTACTGCTGCACCTTCGTGATAAGTGATATCAAAACGTGCATCTTTTACTTCAGGATATCCGGTGACTTTTTCGTGTGGCAATTGCGATTCGGATGCAGGAAATGTAATCGGCAAATGACCTGATGGATTCACTTCACCGGTTAATACACGTGCTATCGCTTCACCACCATTGGTTCCCGGATACCATGCCGCTATAACCGCACCGACCTTATTTAACCAGGGCATGGTCACTGCACCACCGGTTTCCAAAACCACAACTGTTTTCTTATTAGCATTGGCAACAGCATGGATAATAGCGTCCTGATTATCGGGCAAGGATAAATTGGGAACATCGATTGATTCCGCAGTCCATTGATTGGCAAACATCAAAACCAGATCACTGTCTGCAGCAAGTTTTGCAGCTGATTCTGCATTCACTCCAGCATCAAAAACCACTTTCGCATTGGGATAACGCGCTTGAATTGCTTTCATGGGTGATGATGGGTAATAGACCAAAGGCCCTGGAAATGCTTTTGGACCCAAATCTTTAACTGCCATGCCACCGACAGGATAAACCTGTGAAGATCCTCCACCCGATAAAACACCGACATTAGCATGTGAACCAATCACCACAATTTTTTTCAACTCTTTTGCAAGTGGCAGTAATTTTTCGTTTTTCAATAAAACAATTGCTTCTTCCGCATCCGCTTGTGAAATTAATCCGTTCTTTTTGAAATCAATATTATTGCTGGCTTTAGGCACAGGATTATCAATCACGCCATGCTCAAATAATGGATAAAGAATACGACGAGCCATATCATCAAAACGCTCTTGCGAAACCCAACCGTTCATCACCGCTTCTTTCAAAGGCTCTTTGAAATAAGCGGATTGATCAAATGGAAAACCGGATTGTTGATCCAAGCCATTATTCGCTGCTGGTATGGTGCTGTGAGTTGCACCCCAGTCAGACATCACCCAGCCTTTAAAACCCCAATCTTTTTTCAACACCTGATTCAACAAATAATCGCTTTCACAACCGTAGACACCATACACACGATTGTAAGAACACATCACCGAGCCCGGGTTGCCAATTTCATAAGCGATTTGCAAAGCTAACAAATCCGACATGCGTCCTGCAGCTTCATCAATCTCAACATTGGCGGTAAAGCGATTGGTTTCCTGATCGTTGTAGGCAAAATGTTTTAACGTGGACACAATATTGTTGGATTGAATTCCGCGAATTTGTTCGCCGACTATTACCCCGGCTAATAATGGATCTTCGCCACCGTATTCAAAATTACGACCATTACGTGCTTCACGCACCAAATTCACACCACCCGCCAAATGCACATTAAAGCCGGAGATGCGTGCTTCAGAACCAATCATAGCGCCACCAGCAAAACCTATTTCAGGATTCCAGGTTGCTGCCGTTGCCATTCCTGATGGCAAGGCGGTACGTTCACGTACGTCGGGCCCACCTTGTGATGCCACGCCAATGCCTGCATCCGTTTGCCATAAATGTGGAATTCCCAAACGCGGAACACCATAAACAAAACCTGCTGATTGTGCATAGGATTCAACCGGGCGTTTGGCATTTTTCCAGGGCGAATCAGTACCAAAATAACCCATCATCAAACTCAATTTTTCATCAAAGGTCATTTCTTTCAAAACCAGATCGGTTCGCTCTGATGCACTCAGGTTTTTATTCATCCAGGGTTTGGATGCAATATTGGCTGCATCATCAGCCGTTGCCAATTGCATGCAAGACAACAAAGCCGTTATTAAAAATGGTTTAACTGACTTGGATAATGACCGTTTACTCATAGCAGAAACACCTTGATTAATTAATAGTGAAAGTTTTAAGTGCAGGTTTTATTGAATGTTGATCCTGTAGACATCTTTAATGTCACGATTAAACGCTGTCTCTTTGTCGGCGTAAAAAATATTAAAATCTTCCAGAGTGCCGTTCTTTTTATTTTCATCGCGATTGGTCGGCACCCAATAATGAGGTACTTTTTTGCCATTCGCATTGGTCACGCCGTCAGGGGCATTACGCCATGTTAATAAAAATGCAATCTGATTTGCATCGGAATTATTTTTCAAGGCCGCAATTAATTTGCGATACCAATGATTATCAAATTTACCTGCTTCTATATCGGGTGCACGAATACCAATTTCAGAAATCACTGGAATTTTACCGCGTGCCTTTGCCATCCTGACCACCAAAGCAGCATTGGCAGCAACATTACTGAACCAGGCTTCATTTTTTTCTGCGGGGCCATAGGCATCAAAACCCAATACATCAACCCACTCATCACCGGGGTAACGTTGCAAATAATTTTCTTCAGTTGCCTGTGCAAAATTATTCGGCGAATAGGCATATAAAAAATTATTCACGCCTTTTACATCACGCAGGTACATCACGGTATATTGGTAAAGTTTTTTGTATTGTTCAGGTGTTGATTGTTCTGCGCCCCACCAAAACCAACTTCCAGTGTTCTCATGAAGAATTCGAAAAATAACCGGAATTAATTTTCCATTTTTATCTTTGAGTTTAAGCGCCCAATCAGCGACCTCATCCAGATACCCATTATAAATTGTATTGGCAGATCCCCCCGGCAGTGACTCGACTACAGCAGCGGTTTTATCCCAGGATGTACCATTTGGCCAAATACCATCCCGTTTGGTTTTGGGATTATCAAAATGAGTACTGATTGTAATAATGCCACCACGTTCATAGGCTTTTTTCAAAGCTGCATCAATATTTCCTTCAGACCGGGGGGACACTATGGATAGGGTATCCCACCCATACACCGCCGCAAAATCACCCACCGCATTAAAAGTATCGGATTCAGTGCCATCATTTTTTTTGATAGTTAAACCCTGAGTAGTTTCATGCTGATGCCCGAACAAAATGGCATTGGCTCGCCTTTGTTGTAAATAAACAAACAGTGACAAGGTTTCGTCAGTTGCATTTTTTGTAACAGGATAAGGTTCTATCGAATCTTTGTTCTGTACCCCGGCAAATGCATTCCAAACAACACACGAGGTCAGGAATATACCCGATACATATTTTATTATTTGCATAAAAACTCCACCGATCAATCAGGCAAGCAAAGCATCCAATCGAATTCAAAGGATCGACACATTAATGTAAAACCCGTGTCGTCTGGATTGATATATGGTTAAGTTTTGTTATTAATTTTTATTGGTTTTAGTGATAACGAACACGAATACCCAAATCAAAAGAGAGACGCATTTCATCTGCAGTAATTTCTTTAGGAAAAAAACATCCCGATATGTGCGCCTGACAGAAACTGGCACCTTCCAATTGCGTTTTTCTGAAATCTATTCCTCGCAAATCTGCCCCACGAAAATAGGCATCGCGCAAATCCAACCCACTGGCATCCATCTCGCGCAAGTCCAATCCCCGAAAATCTCCAGCTCGTAATTCTTCCGGCTTGACGCCGCCTTTCGCTTTCAATTGATTAAATTCCTTGACTCGTTCCGAGCGCAACAATTCATAGGCAGCATTTTTATGGATAACAGGCTTGGTCACGGGAACATCCTCCTGAATTGACTTCCCTTAACTATAGATCAAGCCTCGGGATTTGCCCCATTCAACACAAATCGGGATTCCGGCAAGCCCGTGAATTCCGTTTTGAATATAAAAAGATTACCCGCTTCAGGCTGTAATTTCAGGGCATTATCATCCAACCCGATTCGGGCGGAAGTGACGGCAAGAATAGAATAATCATCACCACCGAAAGCCATACAAGTTGCCTGGGAAACAGGCATGGTCAATACAAAATCCGTTGCACCATCCGGTGAATAACGCACAACACGTGAACCGCCCCATTGGGCATTCCACACATAGTCATCCGCATCGACACAGGCGCCATCGGGTTCTACACCTGCTTCTGTTTGTGCAAAAATTCTTGAGTCACCCAAACGCCCTGTGTTTGCATCAAATGCATAAACACGCAAACTCTGTGAAGGCGAATCGGCATGGTACATTTTGCTGGAATCACAACTCCAGCAAAGCGCATTGGAAATACGCAAACCGTTTAAATGCTGCGAGGTTTTCAAGGTTGAATCCAGACAAAATAATCCCGCGGATTGCGAGGGATGATTTTTTTGTTCAGTGATGCTCCCTGACCAAAAACGCCCTTGTCGATCACAACGACCATCATTCAATCGATTACCTTGCCAATGTGCTTCAGGTTTTGAAATCCACTCACATTCACCGCTTGCGATTTGATACCAGGCAAAACCTGATTCAAAAGCAGTAAGAATTTCTGTTTTATTTTCAACAAAAGCAAAGCAGCCCAATCGTTCGGGCAAACTCCATTCTTGTAAATCATTATTGGCGAGTTGATATCGATATATTTTTTTTGACAGTATATCTGTCCACCAAAAAGATTGATCCTGCGAATTCCATTGCACCCCCTCACCCAACAAATTCTGACAATTGATTATTTTAATTAATTCTACTTTTTTCATTATTCAGGCCTGTGTGGTTTTTCCAAATAGAGTTTGCTTTGCATTTCCAGTAATCGACTGACTGTGCGCTGAAACTCAAATACCAATCGTTGCCCGGAATAGATTTCATCCAGTTTTTTTTCTGAAGATAAAACCAGTTTCACCTGTCGATCATAAAATTCATCTACCAAATTAATAAATCGACGCGCTTGATCTTCTTTTTTTGTGGTGAGTTCAGGCAGGTTGCTAATGATAACCGTGTGATATTCACGCGCCAATTCAATGTAATCATTTTGTGATCTCGGGCCATCACACAAATTCACAAAATCAAACCAGACTATATCTTCCGCCTCAAAACGCGCGCGGATGCTTCGGCCTTCGATTTCCAGATCAATCTGTTTTTGTACATGAGCATGTAGCGGCAGGAGCGATTTAAAACAAAGATCCAATGCAGCATCTGTTTGTTCACTCAAGGGAAAATGGAAAAGTTGTGCTTGTTCAAGATTTCGCAAACGATAGTCAGTGCCGCCATCAACATTAACGATCAGCGTATGACGCTTTATCAATTCAATCGCAGGCAAAAATCTTTCTCTCTGCAAACCATCTTTATAGAGGTTATCCGGCACGATATTGGATGTGGCAACCAGGGTGACGCCACGCGCAAACAACTCTTGCATCAGGGTGCCGAGAATCATGGCGTCGGTGATGTCTGATACGAAAAATTCATCAAAACAAATAACCCTGGCTTCTGCACGAATAGTATCTGCTACTTTTTCTAACGGATTTTTTTCTCCTGCCAGTCGTTTTAATTCTGCATGAACACGCCGCATAAACCGATGAAAATGCATGCGCATTTTTTCAGGAAAGGGCAGGCTTTCATAAAAATTATCCATTAAATACGTTTTACCACGCCCAACACCGCCCCAAAAATAAAGCCCTTTTACAGGCTCGGATGAACCCGAAAACTGCTGTTTGAGCCAACGCTGAAAACGGGAAGAGCGCCGTTCCTGTTGCCAGACCGTTACCAGGTTTTCGTATAGATTTTGTAATTGCATGACCGCATTGGCTTGCGAGGAATCCGCGCGAAATTCCGGCCTTTGCAAATCTGCCTGATAACGCTGTGAAGGTGAAAGCTGCATAAAGGATCCTTGTTTTATCCGGACACAAACTGCGTCAGCAAGTGTTGACCCAGATCAGATTTGATCTGGCTGAGATAACCGTGAAAAAAATGTGTCGCTTGCGGATAACGGATCAGGTGATGCGGGGATTCAAGTTGATCAATCCAATCAAACACACCTTGCGCATTAACACGCTCATCCTGATCACCCTGAATCACGCACAAGGGAACAGTAAACACCGCATTGCGATCATATTCGTAACGCTCAATTGGAGGCGCTACCAGTGTTAAATGTTGTAAACGGGAAACATGGTAACTTGCTCGCGCTGCAATTGAAGAGCCAAATGAAAAACCGGCCAACAACAAATCAAATTCATTAAATTCTTCGATAACCCAGTTAACAACTGCGATCAGGTCTTCATACTCTCCCTTACCTTGCGCAAACTCACCTTCACTTTTGCCAACACCGCGAAAATTAAATCGCACAACATGAATACCCAAATCGCGATAAGTGCGCATCAGCGTCGTCACCACTTTGTTATCCATGGTGCCACCTTGTTGTGGATGTGGATGACAAATCACAGCGACTTTTTTTTGATCAAACAAAACGCCTGTATCCAGACCTGAATGCCCATGAACCTGTATTTGTCCAACAGGTCCAAAAATAAAAAAATCTTTTTCGAAATCTTTCATAAAATCCGCTAGAGTAAAAGTGTAATTAAGGCTTTATAATCGCTGCCAGCAATTTGATAGGAGATTCCCCGTGTTTTCATTTAGCGCCCTTTTTGTTACCGGCTTGTTCAGCTTTATCGCTGGGGCCGTATTAGGAGCATTTGGCCTTTACTATGCCCGCTCTCATCTGTTGGGGCGCGGTATAGAACAGCGATTGCATCATGCAGAATCCGAACTCAAAAATTATCAACGCGAAGTGGCCGAGCATTTTGCCCATACTTCCCAATTGGTCAATAACCTGACCGAGTCTTATCGCGAAGTAAATGAACATTTAGCGAATGGCGCCCTGAAACTGGCAACACCGGTTATCAGCCAGCAAATTCTGGATGCCGCTGGCGGTAATGCCAAGGCCAGTTTGCGTGAACAGCCACTGGAACCACCTCGCGATTGGGCCCCGACAAAAGGCACCTTGAGTGATGATTATGGTTTACGCGATGAAGATCCGGTTAAACCACACCAGCATTTTCCACCGACAGAATCAGCGGATGATTATGACTTTGACGGCAAAGCCAGCCGTTACTGATGAATCGCCTGCTGCAGTTTCTTGCATGGCCAATCGCAATCGGAATCATCATTGCGCTCCTGGCCATGTTGATATTTCCAGGCCTGAGAGTTTCACAACCTGAATCTGCCGATGTTCTTGGCACTGTATCCTATTCAGCGGCTGTCAGCCGCGCCGCGCCGGCCGTTGTGAATATCTACACCGAAAAACAATTGGCGACCAATCGCTCTCCTTACTACCGTCGCTTCAATAATTCATCAGACAACTCACAAAAAACGCTTGGCTCGGGTGTCATAGTCGATGCCAGCGGGTTAATCCTCACCAATAACCATGTGATCAATAGTGCCGATAGAATTTTGGTGCTACTTAATGATGGCCGTTACACATCGGCCGAGCTGTTGGGGGTTGATAAAAATAACGATCTGGCTGTGTTAAAAATCACCATGGATAATCTAACCGCAATCGATATAGGCCATTCTGATAAAGCGCGTGTGGGTGATGTTGTATTGGCTATTGGCAATCCGTTGGGTGTGGGCCAAAGCGTCAGTCAGGGAATAATCAGTGCTACCGGTCGCTGGAATCTTGGCATAAACAGTGCAGAAAACTTTATCCAGACAGATGCCGCAATCAATCCCGGCAACTCGGGCGGCGCACTGGTAGACGCTTACGGAAAACTGATTGGAATCAATACCGCTGTGCTGGATGAGTCAGACAATACTGTCGGCATCAGCTTCGCCGTACCTGTTGATACAGCAATAAAATCCCTGCAACAAATCGTTCAATATGGAGAAGTTCGCCGGGGCTGGCTGGGGCTGCAGGTGGATTTTATTACTGCCCAACAATCAGCCGCTTTTGGTGCTGTGGGCATGTATGTGATGGCGGTTGACAAGGGTGGCCCCGCGGAGAAATCCGGCATTCAGGTCGGCGATATACTGACCCACATTAACGGCCAGCCAACCACCGATCCCCGAATTGTGTTTAATCAGATAATCAATCTGCAACCCGGTGACACTGTAAAACTAAGATTGCTTCGCAATGGAAAATCACTGGACATTACTGCCACAACAGGCTTTCCACCCAACTCACGAACAGAAACCTGATTAAACCGCTAATCAACAATACGATACTCAGCTGAGCGCGCATGCGCTTCCAACTGCTCTCCACGCGCTAACACCGAAGCGGTTTTCGATAAAGTGGACGCGCCTTTTTCAGAGCAATAAATAATGGAGCTGCGCTTCTGAAAATCGTAAACACCCAAAGGTGATGAAAAACGTGCAGTACCTGACGTAGGTAATACGTGATTCGGGCCTGCACAGTAATCACCCAAGGCTTCAGGTGTGTGACGCCCCATAAAAATCGCGCCGGCATGACGAATTTGCGATAAATATTTTTCTGGTTCGGCAACCGATAACTCCAAATGCTCAGGCGCAATACGATTACTCACCGCAATTGCTTCTTTCATATCTTTCACTTTAATTAATGCACCACGATTTTTTAATGACACCGAGGCGATTGCTTCACGTGAAAGTGTTGGCAACAAACGTTCAATCGATGCCTCAACCTGGTTGAGATAACTTGCATCAGGGCACAACAAAATCGACTGCGCTTGTTCGTCGTGTTCGGCTTGACTGAATAAATCCATCGCAATCCAATCCGGATCCGTTTTACCATCGCAAATCACTAAAATTTCCGATGGCCCCGCAATCATATCAATCGCAACCTGCCCAAATACTGCACGCTTGGCCGTTGCAACATAAATATTTCCAGGGCCAACAATTTTATCGACTTTGTGAATTGTCTCTGTACCGTAAGCCAATGCAGCAACAGCTTGCGCTCCACCAATAGTAATCACCTGATCAACACCGGCAATCGCCGCTGCTGCCAATACCATAGGGCTGATTTCGCCATCAGGCGCAGGCACTACCATAGTAAGATGATCAACACCGGCCACTTTTGCCGGAATCGCATTCATCAACACAGAAGATGGATAAGAGGCTTTACCGCCGGGCACATACAACCCCACTCGTTCCATTGCAGAAATTTTCTGGCCCAAAACTGTGCCATCAGCTTCTGTGTATTGCCAGGAGGTTTGTAATTGATGCTGGTGATAATCACGAATACGTTGCGCAGCAATTTCCAGCGCATTTTTTTGTTCGCTGGAAATTTTTGTCAGTGCTTGTTTAAGCTCTGATTGACTCACAATCAGCTCAGATATTGATTTCACATTGCGGCGGTCAAATTTGTTGGTGTATTCCAACACGGCTGCATCACCGCGTGTTTTCACTTGTTGCAAAATATCGTCCACCACATCTGCAACGCGTTTATCGCTAACCGATTCCCACGCGAGCAATTTATTGAGTTGTGAATCAAAATCGGTTTGTGTTGTGCTGAGGCGGTTGATTAAAGAAGGCATTTATTTCTCACATTAACAATTAACTAAATCACTTTAACCAGTTCTGAATATTCAGATAACAATTTATCACAGGTAAGAAAGAGGAGTGGTTCAGTCATAGCCTGCGCGAGCAAGATTCTATCGAAGGGATCTTTATGAATAGAGGGGAGACTCAATAACTGTAATGTGTGCCTGGACAATACAGGCAATTCAAGAAAGCCATTTCTCTCTATTGATGAAATAATTAATTCTGGCTTGACCTTTAATTTACCAATGGAAATTTTTATTATCATTTCCCAAATAGATGCGCTGCTAACATACACCATCTCAGCTTCTTTAATAAGATTAGATGCATGTGTCGGCAATTGAGGGCTATCAGCAACCCACCAAAGATAGACATGCGTATCTAACAATAAACGCATTATCTGCCCTCAAATCCAGCCAATATGTCATCAGGTAACGGGGCATCAAAATCATCTGCAATTTCAACCTGCCCTTTCAACAACCCCGGTTGACGAACTGGCTTAACAGCATCCAAACCCACTATGGCAGCCACGGGCTTACCTGCTTTGGCAATCACAATTTTCTCGCCTCGCGTTGCGGCATCAACCAATTTTGAAAACTGAGTTTTGGCATCATGAATATTAAGAGTTTGCATTTCAGCACCTTATGGTCGTACATGGACTAAGGTTAGTCCGATTTCAGACCCAAGACAAGAATATTTATGCAGTAGCAGCGATCGCGGCCGCAATCGGATCAATAATCGCCTGTATGGTTTTGTGTTTCATCTTCATCGACGCTTTATTAACAATTAAACGTGAACTGATATCAGCGATAAATTCACGTGGTTCCAAACCATTCGCACGCAGAGTATTTCCTGTATCGACTATATCCACGATTTCATCAGCAAGACTCATAATCGGTGCCAACTCCATTGCGCCGTAAAGTTTGATCACATCAATTTGACGACCAAGACCCGCGTAATATTGTTTGGCAACATTCACATATTTTGTTGCGACACGAATTCTACCGGGTGGAGTCTGTTGACCTTTCACACCTGCTGTCATTAATTTGCAGCGGGCAATTCCCAAATCCAGAGGTTCGTATAAACCTTCGGCACCATTTTCCATCAAGGTATCTTTGCCGGAAATGCCCATATCCGCCGCACCAAATTGCACATAAGTGGGAACATCAGCACCACGTAATAACAATAAACGCACATCAGCACGATTGGTTTCAAATACCAGCTTGCGACTTTTTTCCATATCTTCCAAAGGATGAATATTGGCAGCAGCCAGCAGCGGCAAAGTCTCGTCGAGAATTCGTCCTTTGGTTAACGCAATAGTGAGAAGTGTGCTCATAAAAAATTAACCTTTTACACGTGTGACGCTGGCACCAATCGATTGGAATTTTGCTTCAATAGCCTCATAACCGCGATCAATATGATAGATGCGATCAATCAATGTTTCACCGTCGGCGACCAAACCGGCAATGACCAAACTCGCTGATGCACGTAGATCCGACGCCATCACCGGCGCTGCTTTTAATCGTTCAACACCGGTAACAATTGCGGTATTGTGTTCCAATTCAATTTTCGCGCCCATGCGATTTAATTCAGCTACTTGCACCAAACGATTTTCAAAAATGGTTTCGGTAATATGGCTCACACCTTCAGCGACAGCATTCATCGCCATAAATTGCGATTGCATATCGGTAGGAAACGCCGGATAAGGCGCCGTTTTTAAACTCACTGCCTTGGGGCGCTTGCCTTGCATATCCAAACTGATCCAATCATCACCGGATTGAATTTTTGCACCCGCCTCTTCCAATTTAAATAAAACTGCTTCGAGGATATCAGCACGGGTTGCCGTCAATTTAATACTGCCACGACTCGCAGCAGCAGCGACCAGATAAGTTCCGGTTTCAATTCGATCCGGCATCACGGTGTAATCGCAACCCGTTAAAGATTCAACGCCTTCAATAGTTAAAGTGGACGTGCCTATGCCTTCAACTTTTGCACCCATGGCCACCAACATATTGGCCAAATCAACAATTTCCGGCTCACGCGCTGCGTTTTCCAGAATTGTTTTTCCATCCGCCAATACAGCTGCCATCAATAAATTTTCAGTGCCGCCGACAGTGACTGTGTCCATTAAAAAATGTGTACCTTTTAAACGGCCTGGTGATGTCGCACGAATATAACCGCCATCAATTTCTATTTTTGCACCCATTGCTTCAAGGCCACGCAAATGAATATCGACAGGACGCGAGCCAATCGCACAACCACCGGGAAAAGAGACATTGGCTTCACCATAGCGTGCCAATAATGGACCCAATACCAAAATCGATGCACGCATGGTTTTGACCAAATCATAAGGGGCTGTACGCGACTGAATGGTATTAGGATCCACTATCACCCAATGATTATCCTGACGCTCAATTGTTAAACCCAAAGTGCGTAACAATTTGATCATAGTGGTGATGTCATTTAAATGCGGTACGTTGCGCAATGACACTTGTGAGTTCGCCAAAATGGTCGCCGCCAATAAAGGCAATGCCGCATTTTTCGAACCGGAAATACAAATTTCACCAGTCAATGAACCTGCACCGCGAATTAATAATTTGTCCATCAAAAATCCAAAAATAAAATTAAAAAATTAACCCCCTTGACTCCCTCTTGATAAGAGGGAGGAACAACTCTCCATTACAAAGAGGGGGAGGTCAGGAGGGGTTTGTTATTGCTGAGCCTGTTGTTGCTGCCACTGTTCCGGTGTGAACGCTTTGATGTAATCAATAGCGTGAACCTGACCACTGCTGAACAATTCAGCCAGCGGTGCCATCACCAATTGTTGTTTTTTGACAGGTGTGAGTCCTGCAAAAGCGGGACTCACCAACACTACACCAAAATGATTACCTTGCACTTCCACTGATTGCACCTTGCAATCAGTAATAGTGGATTCAAGCAGGGATTTAATAATATCTTGCATAATTCATCTCTGGGACAATTATTCCGCTAACCAATTGGCAATAACCTTATCCAAATCGTTGCCATGTTTTTTGTAAGCGGCTTTGAATTGACTTTGAAAAGAGGTTCCCAAATTCACACCATTCAAAACCACGTTGATTAATTTCCATTGATCATTCTTTTTATCCAGCAACATGGTGTAATTCAGTTGATGGGTAACATCTTTGTCTGTCACTGTTTGTTCAACTGTTGCACGACCGGGTTTGGCAGGGTCTGTCTTGACACCTGAAATATTGATCTTGCTTTTTGCGTAATTGGTGATGCCTTTTGCGTAACTTTTTACCAATCCTGAACGAAATACTTTTACAAAAGCTTCCTGTTGTTCAGGCGTTGCTTTTTTAGCAACATCAGCACCCATCACACTGGTTGCGATAAAACGAAACGCCACGACTTTGTCCAAAGTCGATTCTGTTTTCGCAAAATAATCTTCTTCCGTGATTTTGCCTTCATTTTTGCTGTTGGCTAACGCAAACAATTCCGTTGCGACTTTTTCAACTACCACTTGTGGCTCTTCAGCCGAGTGAGCCTGAAGTGCAACCAACGACATAATCACTACACAAAAAAACAAACCGGAACGAAATACGCTATTCATGATGACCTTCCACAAGAGCAGGAAAATAAATAATCAAAAAAGACCAAAAGCCACTGCTTCGATATTGTACAGGGCACGAATGTGACCACAGTTAGATTCAATAGTGCC
Source organism: uncultured Cellvibrio sp. (assembly GCA_946481095.1). Next base: position 24,988 of record CAMLML010000018.1, on the reverse strand, counting down.
TTCAGCTGCTGTTCAGTTTCACCATTACAGGTTGAATTCGAGCTTTTGAACTGGCGCGAACTATACCATTGCGAAACACCGCCCACCAGAAAGCTTACAGGTTGGAAGATAAACGCCCTCAATGATCAAGGGCGTTAATTATTAATCAATAAGCTGATTTCAAACCTTTTTCCCAGTCGTCAGCCCCCATAGTGCCGCCCAAACTGTGGAAAACGATGGTTAATTTATCGCCTGAAAGTGAACCAACCGCTTTGGATACAGGAGATTCATCAGTGGCAGGCTTGATAATAATTTCAGAGACTTTTACCAGCTCTTCTTTGTAGTCTTCGTCTTTGCAGGCAAAGTTAAAACCATAACCCAATGTCTTGAAATGACCACTCAAATATTTGATTTCGTCATCTTTTGACTTACCCAATCCAGCCCAATCCAGAGCATCATAATCATCCCAATTAAAAGTAACTTTCAAATCAGGGTTTCTGGTCTGCATATCGTTGATGCTTTCAGCAATTGATTCATCAATTGTGCGCTTCAGCTTTTTTTCTTCCATCGGTGACATCTGTTAAATCCTCAGTTAGTTTCTACAAAAAAGATTCCTTAAACCGGATTCATTATTCAAATGGACAATAAATCCGGCATCAGTATATTCGAAATAGGGATAAATTTTAAAATCGCGATTCACGTGGATAAGTTCATATGTTTAATGGCAATCAGTAACTGTCTCGTTATAATGCGACCACTTTCAAGCTGCGGAAAACCTTCATGACCTTTGATTTTGTCTCTTCGGCACTGCGCACTATTCAACTGGAAACAGATGCTGTCAGCAGTTTGCCTGGACAAATTGATGATGAATTCCGCAAAGCCTGTGAAATGATCCTCGCCTGCAAAGGCCGTGTTGTGGTGTCCGGTGTGGGGAAATCAGGGCATATAGCGCGCAAAATTGCAGCAACCCTGGCCAGTACCGGAACACCGGCAATGTTTGTGCATCCAGCGGAAGCCAGCCATGGCGATATGGGCATGATCACCAGAGACGACATTCTGCTCGCCATCTCCTACTCCGGGGGTTCAAATGAAATATTGAACTTGCTTCCTCTGTTCAAGCGCCTGGGAATTTCCATGATCGCCATGACAGGCAATAGTCAATCCGTGTTGGCTGAAAATGCTGACGCCCACCTGAGTATTAAAGTAGAAACCGAGGCCTGTCCTTTAAATCTGGCTCCGACATCCAGCACTACTGTCACTGCCGTTTTAGGGGATGCTCTGGCAATTGCGCTGTTGGAGGCGAGAGGGTTTACAGCTGAAGACTTTGCTTTTTCACATCCCGGCGGAACACTGGGCAGAAAATTGCTGTTGAAGTTAAGCGACATAATGCACACCGGCGACGCCATCCCGATTGTCAGTCCTGAAACCCCTGTGCTTCAAGCACTGATGGTAATGTCTGAAAAAGGGTTTGGTATGACAACCATCCAAACCGGGAACCAGCTTCTGGGCATTTACACTGACGGCGACTTGCGCCGAAGTCTTGATAAAGGTGTTGATCTTAACAAGGCACAAGTTGGCGACTTGATGAATACCAATCCAAGAAAGCTTCAGGAAAATACCCTGGCAGCAGAAGCACTCAAAGTCATGGAACAACTCAAAATCAACGTAGTGCTGGTGACCAATAAAAACCATCAACTCACCGGCATAGTCAAAATTAACGATATTCTGCGTGCAGGAGTCTTTTAAGTGCTTGCTATGGATGAATTAACATCACGTGCCAGTAAAATCCGTTGGTTACTTCTGGATGTAGATGGCGTGTTAACGGATGGTCGCTTGTATTTTGGCAATCAAGGCGAAGAGTACAAATCATTCAGTACGCTGGATGGACAAGGCATCAAAGCCTTGCAAAAAACCGGAGTGAAAGTTGGCATCATCACTGGAAGAACCAGTAATCTTGTTGCCAGACGCGCTCAGGATTTGGGCATAGATCTGATCATTCAGGGGCGTGAAGATAAATGGCATGCGCTTCAGGAACTCCTGACTCAGGCCGCAATCAGAGATCAAGCTCCCGCACTCAATGAAATCGCATTTATGGGCGACGATTGGCCGGATCTGACGGTTATGACAAGAGTAGGTTTGGCACTTTGTGTTGCCAATGCTCACGACTCGGTTGCAGAAAGAGCCGATTGGCAAAGCAAACGTCGTGGCGGTGAAGGTGCAGTACGTGAAGCTTGTGATTTGATTATGCGAGCACAGGGCAGTTTTGATAAATCATTGGCCGAATACTTGAAACGCGATTGATTATGCTGAAAAAAATTTTTCATCACATTCCACTTCCCTGGATATTGGTTCTGTTACTGATTACTGTCTTTTTCAGTTTTTCTTTCAGCCCTTATCCGGAACAGGAACAGGAAATCAATGAAGACACTTCTGGTTTCCCGCAACTCTATATGAAAGATGTGACGACTCGTGAATTCGATGTCACAGGAAAATTACGTTACCAACTGACGACACCCATAGTCACTCACTACCAATTAAACCTGAATAATCCAGGCGCAGATGATTACACATTGATTGAACAACCCTCGCTGATATTTCATCAGGATACTCAAGCGCCATGGAATATCACTGCAAAACAAGGCCGAAGCGAGCTCAACGGGGAAGTTTTTCGCTTACTCGACAATGTAGTTATCTCGCAAGAAAGTAAAGAACAGGGGCTGGTTGAGATCACTACTGACAGCTTGATTGCCAAACCGCTCGAACAATTCGTCGAGACAGATAAAGCTGTTAAGATACGAGCCAAACAAACTCAAATTGACGCAATCGGCATGCGTGCTGATTTGGCACGCAGCCAATTACAATTGAATTCCCAGGTCAACGCCACTTATGAACCTCGCCGTTAAATTACATTTTTTACGTCTTTTACCTTGCAGTCTGATATTGATTGCCGGGTGCTTACAAGCGTTGCCGCAAGATAAATATGAAACCATCCGGGGTCGCGCCGCCAGTTTGACTATTGATAACAAAACCGGTGTTGCAACTTATTCAGGCAACGTCAACATTCAACAAGGCTCACTGAACATAGTGGCTGAAAGTTTGATGGTGCACCGCAATGCCCAGGGTGACGTCGAAAAAATGGTGGCAACCGGTTCACCTGCGCGCTTCCAGCAACAACCTGAAGCCGATAAGGGTGTAATTACTGCCTCCGCCAAAAGCATTACTTACATACCAGCCAAAGAGTATTTGCGTTTGGTTGATGGTGCTTCTGTTGAGCAAGATGGCTCTGTCATGAGTGGTGCAACCATAGATTACGATCTGGTCAAGGAAATCCTCAAAGCTTCGGGTAACAACCAGAATGATGGCGAGGGCGTGATACTGACCATACCGCCACAAAAAGATCCCGAAACAAAATCCGAAGCCCAGTAAGTATGTCGATTCTCAAAGCGCAACACCTCGCCAAAAGTTACAAGAGCCGTAAAGTCGTCATTGATGTTTCACTGCAAGTAGAAAGTGGCAGCATTGTGGGGTTACTGGGCCCCAATGGTGCAGGCAAAACCACCTGCTTTTACATGATTGCCGGTTTGGTCGCTGCTGATAACGGGCAGGTATTGATCGACGATTTGAACATTACTTCCCTGCCTATCCATGGCCGGGCGCGTGCCGGTATTGGTTACCTGCCTCAGGAAGCTTCCATTTTCCGCAAACTCAGTGTTGCCGATAACATCATGGCCATACTGGAGACCCGCAAGGATCTCAGCAAACAACAGCGATTGGAAAAACAGGAATCCCTGCTTGAAGAATTCCATATCACCCATATCCGCAATAGCTTGGGAATGGCGCTTTCGGGTGGTGAGAGACGACGGGTGGAAATTGCCCGCGCACTGGCAACAGATCCCAAATTCATCCTGTTGGATGAACCTTTTGCCGGGGTTGATCCGATTTCCGTCAATGACATTAAAGACATAGTCCGCCACCTGAAGGTGCGCGGCATAGGCGTGCTGATTACCGATCACAATGTCCGCGAAACACTGGATATCTGTGAAACAGCCTATATCGTCAGTGAAGGCCATATTATTGCCCAGGGAAACGCTGAAACTATCCTTGGCAACAGCAAGGTCAGGGCCGTCTATTTAGGCGAAAATTTCCGCTTATGATCCTTCGGCATAGAGATTGCTAGGCTTTTTCTGTTCATCTGCCATTAAGTTATTGCCTGCGGACTAAAGCCTGTCTAAACTCCACTTAAGCATTTATCCACGCAGAGTTTTGGCGATAAGGTTTTTACCAGCGGCATGAAACAATCTCTTCAACTTAAAATCGGGCAACATCTGACGATGACCCCGCAGTTGCAGCAAGCTATCCGGTTGTTGCAACTATCAACACTGGATCTGCAACAGGAAATTCAGGAAGCACTGGATTCAAACCCAATGCTGGAGTCTGATGATGGCTTCGACGAGCCTGTCACCGGTGACTATGCTGAAAATGACATGGACGCGGTTGACTATACCCGCAAACAGGAAGTTGCCGCAGACCCTGACAGCCCCGACGTTCCCTTTACCAAAAATGATGACTTCAGTTCATCCAGCACTGAAACTTCTTACGAAGATTCCGGTGATTTCAGCGAAAACTTCAGTGCCAGTGAAAATACAAACGACAACGAGCTGTATGGTGAAGGCCAGAATTTTGATGACCAAACCGGCGACTGGCCCGAAGGTATTCCGCAGGATCTTCCCGTCGATACCAGTTGGGATGATGTCTACCAAACATCAGGCAGCGGCAATACCAATTATGATGGCGAAGAATCCGGTGATTTTGAAAGCCGCCGAACCGCTAATGATTCACTCTACGACCACCTGACCTGGCAACTCAATTTAACCCCCATGTCAGACCGTGACCGCATAGTGGCTATGGCAATTATTGATGCTGTTGAACCCAGCGGTATGTTATCCATAACCCTTCAGGATATTTTCGAAGGCCTGCAGCCTGAACTGGAAGAATTGGAGCTGGATGAAGTGGTTGCTGTTCAGCATCGCCTGCAACAATTTGATCCCTGCGGGGTTTGCAGCCAAAATCTTTCCGAATGTTTATTGGTTCAGTTGCAGCAGTATCCCGGCACAACACCTTTTATTGAAGCCGCCAAACAAATCGTCAAACTTTATTTGCCCTTGCTGGCGAGCCGTGACTATCGACAATTAATGCGTCGCACCCGCTTGAAAGAAAATGAATTGAGTCAAGCTGTCACATTAATTCAGGGTTTAAACCCAAGACCTGGCGACATTATCGACACAGATGATACCGAGTATGTCATACCCGATGTTTTTGTCGAAAAGCGCAATGGCAGATGGATAGTGGAATTGAATCCGGACATTGCACCGCGTTTGCGCATCAACCCCAATTATGCATCACTGGTAAAACGTGCCGACTCGAGTAGCGACAATACTTTTCTCAAAGATAATTTGCAGGAAGCACGCTGGTTTCTTAAAAGTTTGCAAAGCCGTAATGAAACCCTGTTGAAAGTAGCGACCTGTATTGTTGAAAAACAACGTGGATTTCTGGACTACGGCCCGGAAGCGATGAAACCTTTGGTGTTACACGATATTGCCGAATTGGTTGAAATGCATGAATCCACTATCTCGCGTGTTACCACACAAAAATATATGCACACGCCACAAGGCATTTTTGAACTGAAATATTTTTTCTCCAGTCATGTCAGCACTGACTCAGGTGGTGAATGCTCTTCAACCGCCATTCGTGCCATCATCAAAAAATTGGTATCAGCAGAAAATGCCAAAAAACCACTCAGCGACAGTAAAATTGCTGACATGCTGGCAGAACAAGGCATACAGGTTGCGCGTCGCACTATTGCAAAATACCGCGAATCGCTCAACATCCCGCCATCAAATGAAAGAAAAACCTTGTAAGACCATACTCAAAAACAGAGGAAATAACATGCAATTAAATATCAGTGGGCACCACATAGAAGTAACCGATTCAATGCGCAATTATGTTTCAGAAAAGATCGAACGACTGAGTCATCATTTTGATAAAATCACCAATACCCACGTGATTCTTTCAGTTGATAAAAATGCGCAAAAAGCGGAAGCAACCATGCATGTTAACGGCAAGGATTTATTTGCCGAAGCTGACCACGACGATCTTTACACCGCTATTGATTTGCTTGCAGACAAACTGGATCGCCAATTGATCAAACACAAAGAGAAAATGCGAAACCATTAATCATGCAAATTAAAAATATTCTCACACCGGATCGCACACTTTGCAAACTGGAAGCTGCCAGCAAAAAACGTGCATTGGAAATCCTTGCCAATACCATTGCTGCCGATGTTCGGGGAATTGATGCTGACGAATTATTTCGTCGGCTGATTGCACGTGAACGCCTCGGTTCTACCGGTATTGGTCAGGGCATTGCGATCCCACATTGCCGGGTTGAAAATTGCCAACAAACCCTGGGCGCGCTGATTACTCTCGCAGATCCAATTGAATTCGATTCAATGGACGGTGAACCGGTTGACGTTCTGTTTGCAATGCTGGCACCGGAAGATGCAAAAGACGAACACCTGCAATACCTTGCAGCTCTGGCAGGTGCCTTGTCCAATGAAGAGTTCCGCGAAAATTTACGCAACGCCAGTAATAATGAAGATTTATTTACAGCAGTCACATCTGAAGTTGCAAAAAATTAATTTGTTTTGCTATCGGCGGAGTACAACATGCAACTGGTAATTGTCAGTGGTTTATCAGGATCAGGAAAAACTACCGCGCTACATGTGCTGGAAGATGTAGGCTACAACTGCATTGATAATTTACCGGTGAGTTTATTGCCTGCACTGGTCGCACAAATTCACATTCACAAAGACGACCAGCTGAAATTTGCTATAGGTATAGACGTGCGCAACGCATGGCAGGATCTGGCCATGTTCCCGCAAATGATCAATACATTGAAAGAAGCTCATCTGGCATTCCACACTATTTTTCTGGATTCAGCTTCATCTGTTTTAATCCAGCGATTCAGTGAGACCCGACGTAAACATCCCCTTTCAGATAGCAACACCAGCCTGGCAGAAGCCATAGCAGCAGAACAAAAATTATTGGAGCCTATACGCGATACTGCAGATCAGATTATTGATTCCAGTCATCTGACTTTGCATGAACTTCGCGATCTGGTTAAAGAGCGGATTGTTGGCCGACAAGAATCAACCATGGCAATTTTGTTTGAATCTTTTGGTTTCAAACATGGAGTTCCAGTGAATGCTGATTTGGTTTTTGACGCGCGCTGTTTACCCAATCCACATTGGAAAGCAGATTTACGTCCGCTCACAGGAAAAGATAAACCAGTGATTGATTTTTTGGAAAACGAAAAACTGGTTAATGAAATGCTAAACGACATTCGACATTATTTGGAACGTTGGTTACCTCGTTATCAGGCCAACAATCGCAGTTATATTACAATCGCTATTGGTTGTACGGGTGGGCAACATCGCTCCGTTTATTTAAGTGAATCGCTCAGAAATAGTTTTGCCAATACCTTTAATGATGTGCAAGTACGCCATCGCGATATCAACAAACACAAACATATATAAAGATGCCCAGCAAAATACTTGACATCATTAACAAACGTGGCCTGCATGCCCGTGCAGCAGCAAAACTGGCGACACTATGCGCACAATTTTCTGCAAAAATTCAATTGCGAAATACCATTGCCAATAATTGGGTCGATGGAAAAAGTATTATGTCGATTATGTTATTGGCAGCAGGTTGCGGTTCACAAATTGAAGTCAGCATTGAAGGTAATGACGCCGATGCTGCACTGAATGCCATCCAATCATTGGTGGCAAATCGTTTTGAGGAAGACGAATAAAATGGTATACCAGTACGACGATATCAACCCTGATGATTACATCAAAAGTAAATCACAGGTCAAACGGGAAATGCATGCATTGCAAGCCTTGGGCGAGCGCATGGTGGATATGAATGAAAAACAATTGGCCAATATTCCATTATCCGATGAAATGCTCGATGCTATTTATATCGCACGTAAAATGCCGCCAAAAGAAGCACGCCGCCGACAAATCCAGTATATAGGTCGATTGATGCGTGAAGGCAATCATGAAGAAATTCAGGCAGCAGTCGATAAAATGCAAAATCGTAGTGATCAGCATATTCATCGGCAGCATCAAGTCGAGCGTTATCGCGATTTGTTAATTGAAAACGACAAAAATGCATTTCAACAATTGGTGAATGCTTGCCCCGGAATTGATGTACAACATTTGCGTCAGTTAATTCGCAGCTCGCAAAAAGAAAAAGAAGAAAACAAACCGGCTGCCAGCGCACGCAAGTTGTTTGCGTATATTCGAGAGCAAATGGAAGCTCAGGATTAAACCTGCGAAGGTGTATTGATCATGTTAGAAAACTGGGAATTGATGAGTTACATAGTCACGGTAATAGGCTTGCCTCTGGCCATTTTTGTTTTTTTGTTTGAACAACGAAAAGAACGTGAAAACGAAGAAGAAGAAGTCTACCAATTGCTATCAGACAATTATCAAGACTTTCTCAAAGTCGCACTGGAACATCCTGATTTGCGTTTATTTTCAACAGAAGAAACACCACCACTCACTGAAGAACAAAAAGAGCGTTTGCTGATTATTTTTACCATGTTGACATCACTTTTCGAACGCGCATATTTATTATTGTTTGAAGATGATATGTCACCCAAACAGGCTCGTCGTTGGAATTCATGGGAAGACTATATTATGGAATGGTGTCACAAACCTCACTTTCGCGCCCAATTACCCAAACTCTTGTTAGGCGAGGATCCCAGCTTTGTTCGCTATATTGAAAAAATATCCGGCGTAAAAATCGACTCCTGATTTTGATTATTTCATGACATCAGTCACAAATTAAAAAGAGTGCTTTGCCTGCCTGATCTCAATCCATTAGATTGTGCGCCGAGATGTGGATTGTATATCGGCTAAACACGACCAACACCAGACTCAATAAAACCAATAATAATCTGTACCCAATTTTTGCGTTCCTGAATGTCCATAAATTGCTATTTGCTCGCACAGGCAGAGCTGTCAGGAATAAAAATCTGAAACACTTCACTGTAATCGTCGCGGAACTCAACCTGAAGAGAATTTCCTATGCTCGATATTAAATTGGACTCAACACATAAGCAGTTTGATACAGGCCTTTTTGCCAAAACTACTCATAATCCATCCTATGCCAGCCTGACCAAACAATTCACAGAAATAAATAACCTGCGTGATTATTGCATTCCTGTGAATCCTTATTTTCCGCCTGCAGAAGTAATGGATAAGTTGCAGGAAAAAATTACCTACGCGCTTAAATATTATCCCGGCTCGAATGAAAGTATCGCCGAAAATATTGCGCATTTTTCCGAAATAAAAAATCCAGCTACTATTATTGCCGGTAATGGTTCAACCGAAATTATCTCCTGGCTGAATTCAATTTTTATCAAAAAAAGTTTATTTGTACCGGTGCCATCTTTTGGCCGCTGGATAGAAGAACCTCAAGGGCTGGGTATTGAATTACACACTTACCGATACGAAGATTCACTTAACCAATATCTGAGTCCTGATCAATTGGTGATAAAAGTCAAAGCATCGCGAGCACGCAATCTGGTTATTTGCAATCCAAACAATCCAACCGGTTCAATATTGTCACGTGAGCAAATTTTATGGGTGATTGAACAGTTGCCTGAACTGGATAACATTATCATTGACGAATCTTTTATCGATTTTTCCGGAGAGAATCCACCTTCTATTAAAAATGATGTTGCCAATTACACCAATGCCTGGGTATTAAAAAGTCTTGGTAAAAATATCGGGCTACACGGTTTGCGCATGGGTTTTGCGATCAGCAACAAAGATAACATTGCAATTATGCGTAAACACTTGCCTTACTGGAATGTCAATGGCATTACTGAAATGTTGTTGCATTTAATAAAGGATGAGCAGAAAACTTATCATACAAGCCGCATGAAAACGATTGCCGATGCACAATATCTATCCAGACGATTCAAAGAACTACCGGAATTCACTGTCTACCCGACTCACTCCAATTTTATTTTTGTGAAATTGCGAGACGACATTAACGGCACCCGTTTGCGGGATTTAATGCTGCAAAATCACGGTTGTTTTATCCGCAATTGCGGCAACAAAATGGGTTCCAATGAACAGTACTTCAGAATTGCAGCGCGTCCTGCTGCAGATGTCGATTATTTGTTATCCGCATTTAAACTGGAGCTGGCAAAAATTGCAGCTCAACCGGAAGTGAATCCAACACCAACCCCGTCGACTGAAAGGGAATCTGTTTTGGAAGCTGAAAATGCGCGACTAAAACGGCAATTGACTGAAAAAATGGAAGAGTTGGAAATTTTAAAAAAAGCAGCCAGCTATTTTGCAAAGAACCAATAATAAGAGTACCAATCAAAACATCGTCATTCCTGCGAAGGCAGGAATCCAGCTGTTAAAAAATTTCAGCAAAATTAAAGACTGGATTCCCGCCTTCGCGGGAATGACGGAGAAAAATTAAATAAAGGTAATTCGTGCAAAGACCTCAAAAAAAGCACCAGAAATTGTTTGATTCCACCAACTGCAATCGCCACAGTAAAAGATGTCACTGTGATGACTTGTGATAAGATTTTTTCATGCTAATCTCATAGTTCATCGACGAACAAATTGGTTTTTGAATTATGTCATTTCGATTGCGTGGATTTTTAATACATTTAGTAGCATCTGTGTGCATGGCATTGGTCGCCACGGGCATTATTTTTTTAGTCTGGTACCCATCCCCACTTGCTCAGGCTATAGGCGTTACTTCTGTCGTACTGCTGTTGTTGGGCGTTGATGTGGTTGCAGGCCCCTTGTTAACACTGGCGGTTTGCAAACAGGGTAAAAAATCGCTGAAGTTCGACCTTGCCCTGATCATTATCATCCAGATAAGCGCTTTTATTTATGGAATGCATATTATCGCCCAGGGGAGACCTGTATGGTTTGTATTTAACAAAGACGCCTTTGTAGCAGTACAAGCCTTTGAAATGAAACATCACTACATGGCAAAAGCCAAACCGGAATATCAGGCAACAAGTTTTTCCGGGCCACAATGGGTTGCCTTGCACTACCCCACTGATACCGAACAGAAAAAAATCTTGTACGAAAGTGCATTTAAAGGTGTGGATCTTCCCAGACGGGCTGATTTTTATGAACCGATTAATAATCAAGTAGAATCGGTAAAACAAAAAGCTCAGGACTTGTCACAACTCAATCAATTTAACAAACCCGAAGAAGTCAAAGCAGTATTGGCAAAATGGCCGGAAGCCAATGCATTTTTACCGCTCAATGCCAGGGAAATTCCTGTCAGTGTTTTAATCAAACGCGAAACAGGTGCAGTGATTGCCATAGTGAATTTAAAACCCTGGTTAAATGCACCCTGATTCTTTCGTATTTTTTACAGCACATTCAATCTATGCAAGAGATAGGTTATTTTTAAAATATCAATTGATTGCAGATTGTTCTTGCCCATCAAATCCATCAGGGGTTGATGAATAATATTCAGCCCCATAGCCTGTGCTATTTTTGCTTGCTCACCCAATATTTGTTTTTGTTGCGGTGTAAAAGACAAACGACCCGTCAATGCCAGCGATTCCATAACAGGCATAATACTGGTTACCAAACGTTCATTGATTTTTTTCGGAATTGCCTCCACCGTTACCGGTTTTCGCATATCCAGTTTTTGCAATAATTTTTCAAGAATGCTCGACTTTTTTACCAGTGGATAATTTTCAAACATCAGAACCTTGTTATGTAAAAAACCTTTTTCATCCACTAATAAGGATACAGGTTCAAGGCTATAACCAAAATTGTTGTAGATTATTCTGGCAAGAATAGCGCGGGGAGAAGGATATTTCTGCAGCAAATATTCAAGCACTTTTATACTCTGTTGATCTTGTACAACAGAAAGCGACAGGATAATTTTTTGCTGGCCATCTATGGCTTCAATAAAAACTGTTTGGGTGATTTCATCCAATTGGGGCTTGGTGACACTGGCAGGACACAAAAGTACGCACTCCAATCCATTGCCATGTAAACCATTTGCTCTACTGATCAATGCCGATAAATCTTGCCAGTTGTGAATTCCCAAATCCTTTAATCGCGAATCATCCACAACTAACGGATCCTTCAATTGCGCACGTGTTTCACCAGCCAGTGCAATACGACCATCTGATGTCAGCCTGGCATATTCCAATAATAAACTTTTACTGCAAATCGTTGAAACTGACCCTGAGCCTTGCCACAGGGAAGTATAACCCCAAGCCTGATATTGATTGAATTGCGAATCCAGAGCATTAGGTCGCGCTTGCACAGCCAACAAAATATCTCTTGTTCCCGCTGTTTTTAATAGGCCGTCTGTTTTTGTAATGGATTTTTCTTCAACAGTATTTTTGATATTAACCAATGCCAAACTTAAACCACGTGCACCACTCGGGTTTTGCCACCACCAAGCTCCCAAAGGCAGTAACTCAAGATTTTTTTCATTTTCATTAAAATCACGCTGGTATTGGCCACGCAATTTTTCCAATTTTTCACCACTGGCATTACGACAAGCTTCACACCATGCATAGAGCCGTGCAAGCTGTTGCAACACATCAATCACATCTACTTCCTGTTTGCGTTCGGCTAGTGCATTGATCAAACCACTGAGTGTGCGCAGTAAAGCAGCGAGCCTCGGCAAACCTTCTGCACGTACGGAAAGGCTGAATCCCAGCAATCTTTGCGCACTGGCACTGCTGATATGTGCAAGACCCAATTCCAGCAGTTCAGTAATAATCAATTCTGTCTGATCAATAAGATCTCTTTCATCCTGAGTCAATATTTTTTCAGCATTGAGCGGTTCCGTTGCAATAGATTTCGGCCATTCAATAATTTTTTGATGTAATTGCCACACACTGACAAGTGCAGCCAAGTGAATTGCTTTGGCTTGTTTTTCCGGTGCGGCAGACACCATGGCATCCAATTTTCCACCAGCAAGATAAGTCACGGTGAAATCCATAAATTCAATATTCAAACCCGATTGCAATTTACTGATTTGCGGTGGCTGTGTCATTTCCTGAAGTAATTGCCAGGCTTTGCGAACATTGGCAATACCTGCTGATTTGAATATAGCGACAGAGTCCAGTGACAAGGCATCTGTGAGTGCATCCACTGATTTTTTTTCACTTTTACTTTCACTTCCATTTGTACTTTCATTTGTCTGCGCAAGATTGTTACGCAGCCAAATACTTGCAGCGATTATATGTTTGCAAATTCCCGGTGAAGGGCATGTGCATTTTGCAGCAGGAATTCCCTTGCCATTTAAATTCACTTGTTGCCCATCAATCGACAAACAACCTGAATCCGATAATTGATCAATCCATGCAATCGAATCCAAATCCTTTAATGCGCGTCGAACCAATCCAGGATTGCTCAGCGTTGCCAAAATGTCATCTGTATAACTTGCGTAGATTTGTGTCCAGTTCATTCACTTATCCCTGAATAATTTCGCCAAGCCATGCTGCAAAATGTTCAGGTGTTAAAGCAGCCACCTGCATACCCATATTCACCAATTTTTGAGCCATGACCGTATCGTAAATAGGATGCGCCGAATCATCCAATGCAGCCAATCCAATCAACTTGACCCTCGCCTCAGCCATTCTCCTGACAGAATTAATCAACACTGCAGGTGGAGCACCCTCACAAAAATCACTGATCAGCGCAAATATACTGCGCCGGGGATTGCGAATAAGTGTTTCACCGTAACTGACAGCTTTGCCAATATTTGTACCGCCACCCAATTGCACTGTTAGCAGGACTTCAACCGGATCATGTGCAAGATGACTCAGGTCAACGACTTGTGTATCAAACACCAGCAAGCGCACACGAATATTCGGCAAACCTGCCAGTATGCCGGCAAGCACTGCAGCATAAATAATGGAATCACTCATGGAACCACTTTGGTCAATACACAAAACAAGATCCCATGGCAATTGCGGCTTTACACGTGCATTGAATTTGGGTTTTTCGATAATCAATTGTTGTCGTTTATGATCGTAATGTTTGAGATTGCTGGCGATAGTTTTCCGCCAATCAAAATTTTGCGCACTGGCCAATACACTGGAACGGAAACGAAAACGTTTGCCCAAAATAGAATGGGTAATTTTTGGTTTCAACTTGCGTGTAATTTCTTCTACTGTTTTTGCGATAACAGATTTCACCGCATCACGTGCGCTTGCACTTAAACGACCACGCAAAGCCATGAGTGTTTTCACTATTGCTTGATTAGGCTCCAGGTTAGCAATGGTAGCCGGATCATTTAATAAATCTGTCATACCGTAACGCTCAAGCGCCTGCTGCTGAATACGCTCATAGACAGCTTTGGGAAATAATTTGCGAGTGCGTGTTAACCAATCCACTGCGCGAATCTGACTGGGATCCAATGACCCGGGGCGCGCTGCAAAACCACGCCGGTCGTATTCACGTCCGTAAATATATTCAAGGGAGTTTTCCAGTTGCTGATCATGGGTGTTAAACAGCGATTGCGATGACATGGATCTGTCAGCATATCGGCCTAGCAATAATCGCCAGCGACGGGCAGCGAGTTGATCACTCATGAATATCCTCCCGTTTTTTATTCGACCAGTGCATGAGGCCGTCATCTTCCAATGCTTTTTCCATCAGCAGATGTAAATTCAATCCTTGTTGCAAATCCGATTCAGAAACTGATTGGTAATATTCAAAAATGGTTTCCCTGAGTCCATTCAAATCACAAATCACCTGTGCAAGTTGATCTGTTTCCTGCGGCTGCAAATAAGTAAATGCCTGACGTAAATCCGGCAGGAATGTAATAAAATCTTCATCGCTCCATTGCGTCACCAATTGATTGATCTGTTGTAAAAGTGCAGGTTCACACAACAACAATTCCGGCGCAGTACGCATCAACCCATACAAAAATCCACTGGCTGTTTCCACATCAGCGCCTGCAGCAAATTGGCCTGCTAACATGGATGCCAAATCTGCACCTTGCCATTGATTATCGAGATACAACAATGCCGCTGCACAGGCTTTGATGGATGCAGCAGAGGATGAATTATTTGCAAGCTCACGCAATCTTTCATGCATGAGACTACTATCAACCACAATATTTTTTGTTGCAGCAATTTTTGTTACACGTTTGGTGAAATCACGTAATGCCGTTAGATCCCGGATGCAATCAGCCTCATCTTCCGGTTTGCATCCACTTAATCCCGGCATTAAAAATAAAGCGGCAAACCAGACTTTTTGCAAAAGAGACAACACCTCAATGTCTGCTTCAAGTCCCAGTGGTTCCCTCGCTTGTAATAGCGTTAACAATTGATGCCCGGCATTGACTACTGATGAGAAAACAGCATCTTCATGCAAATGCGTTTCGACCAATGCGAGTAATGCTGGCAAGCGTTGATGCAAGCCTATCAAACAAGCGCGTATTACCAATTGCGTTGCACCTGCTGCATTACGCGCTTGTCCCTGTTGGGCAAGTAATTCTTCTTCCTGTGCAAGTTTACGCAATGCGATTGCTTGCAGGCTGACACCCTGTGTAGATAATTCAATCAAACGCGCCTCCACTGAAGGTGACCATGCATAACGCCAATCTTCAAATAAAATATCCAGGCGTGATCCCGTTAAAAAATCCGGGCCGTTTTCCCAATAAGCAAAAGTAATTTGTAAATAATTGAGTAGATGAAAATAACGGCTGCGTGCGCGATGACTGGCCTTACGATAAAGATCCAGATGCGCTTTGCGTTGATCGCTGTCATCCAATTTGATGCCCAATGCTTTCGCTTGACGTCGCGCATCCTCCACTAAAGGGGGAGAACCTGCGGAGGCCGGTATATCACCCAATCGGGAACCGCACATCAGATTTTGTAAATCGGTTAGTAATCCTTGATATCCGTCATCACTTTCACGTTTCATAAAACAGGAAATCACTGCATCAATTAAATCATTGCGTCCCGGGCCTTTATGCCCACGCAAATAAGCAAGACCCATTGCCTGTTTATTGGCTGCAAACAAATCCGCAGTAGATAAAGCATCTGACAAACCATCTTTACGCGTTTTTTCTACCAACAATTGCAAGAAACACTGTGTTGTTTTTTGCCAGGGATTTTCTTCCCGAGCGAGTAAACCCTCCCACAGATTTTGATAATAAGCAGGTGATGGCATTCCCGCTGCGTAATAATTCAAGGCATCCAATTGCACAAAACCATAACGAATTAACCATTGTTGATCATCATTGTTTTTTTTAGTGGATGGTTTTGTTGATAGTGGCGCTGCATTTTTCCAATTCAGTAATTCAAGCGTATGAAATCCGCCTGTCACAACCACCATAGGGCCTGTGATTTTACTTCGCCATTCTTTTATCCAGGACGCCATATGACGCTCACGCGGCAAACTCATTTCTAATTCCAGCACTTCCTGTTCATAATCCAGACGCGCCATCGCACACCAGGAAAAAATTTGCGTGAAAATTGTTTTCCAATCACACAATTTTTCACAAGACGCTTGCTCGAAAAAACGATCCCAGAGTTCATGGTGATCGCGACAACCACTGTTACGCGCCAATAATTGCAGCCAACGTGAATGCTCCAGGTAACGTTCGGACTGAAGGTTTTCAACTTCAAGACCTTTATCATCAGGCCGTAATTTTTCTTTCCAGGGTAAATCGATAAAAGCCAGTTGTGCACCCAGTGCATGGCCATCACGCAATGCAATCCATTCGGGGCTGTAATCACATAAAGGAAAAAATGCAGATTGTATTTCAGGCTGAAGATCACCCATTTCATCATCTTCATGGATTGTATTTTTTTTGTTTTCACGCGTTTGCGCCAGGATAGCAACAGGCGGTTTTGTATCCGGGTGCAACAAGAGCGGTATCAATGCCTGAAAAGTATCAGGGGCTTCTATTAAAACAGCGGCAGGTTTTATATCAGCAAGCAATTGCCTGAGCGCAAAAGCACAAGCAGGACTGTGGTGGCGAATAGGAACAAAATAGATATCGTCCGCAAAAAGTTGCTTTGCACCATCGCTGATAATGGCGGGTAATTCCTGTGTTAATTCCACAATTCGCGAGCCGTCTCATGAAATTGTTTCCAGTGTTTATCCTTGCGTGCACGTTCGCGTACAACTGTATCCATATAATGAACAAGGCGTTTAACATCGTCAGGGTTATCTTTAAGGATTACACCTTGTAATTGTCGTGCAAGCTCGCGTGCCGATAATTTTCCATCACCAAAATGACTGGCTTCCATACAGGCTGCAAATGTCAGGTTCACTGCCTCTGCAGTTGACATGACGGCATCCGGTGTTTTCAGTGCGGTGCCTTCACGACTTTGACCGGAACGCAATTCCTGAAAACTGGTTACCAATAAAGCCAGCAAATCCTGCTCTATCGCCACTTCTATCTGACATGCCGCCAAATCGCGTTCAACCTGTTGCCTGATTAATTCTGCTTCGAATTGTGGATCTTTAATCGGCTTGACTGTTTCAAAATTAAATCGGCGTTTCAATGCAGATGACATTTCATGCACACCGCGATCACGCAAGTTGGCAGTGGCAATAATATTAAAGCCGCGTTGCGCATCCAATCGTGCGGTTTCACCCAATTCCGGAATCACCAGATGTTTATCTGACATTAATGAAATCAACACGTCCTGTATTTCCGGCGGACAACGTGTGATTTCTTCAAAACGCACCAGCTTGCCCTGTTCCATTGCACGATAAACCGGTGAGGGTACCAATGCGCGTGTTGAGGGCCCTTCGGCCAGCAATAAAGCATAATTCCAGGCATAGCGAATATGATCTTCTGTAGTGCCTGCCGTGCCCTGCACACTGAGTGAAGAATTACCGCTGATCGCGGCCGCAAACAGTTCTGACAATAATGATTTTGCAGTACCGGGGTCACCGACCAGCATTAATCCCTGGTTGCCCATCAAGGTTACTATGCAACGTTCTACCAAGGCATCATCACCATAAAATTTGCGACTGATGCCAAGATTTTTATCGCCAATAATAAAACTGCGCACCGCTTGTGGCGATAGTTGCCAATTTTCAGGGCGTTTATATTGGTCAGTGTCACGCAATTTTTGCAGTTCATCCGCAAAACGAATTTCAGCAACAGCGCGTAATACAGAAGTTTTTGTCATGTGATTATCTCTCGTTAACGCGTTGACTCTTACCAGGGTACTCTTACCAAGGAGTTTTCTTTTTCCAACTTTCATCAAAGACACCGACTGAGGCTGCAGCGAGATAATCCGCATAAGCTTCACCCAGCAATACAGGCGGTACATCACCAATTGCAATACGTTTTGCATTCCATCGATTGCCCGAGATTTTTTCAAAATACAATTCAGTAATTGCAGCCGCAACATTTTCTTCCGGCAATGAATTACCGGTAAAACCAATACAGACGCAAATACCCAGGCTGGTAAAATCCTTGAAGTAATAAGTAAAAAAACCACCGTCTTCTGCGTTGGAACGCTGGTAACCTGATTTGGTTAATTGATTGCGCAAGGTGAATGCATCCGACAACCAACCCTCGCGATCTTTTATTTCACTGGCTTTCAGTTTCACCTCATCGAATATGCAATTGGCACGATTGAGCTGTACAAATAATGGTTTCACTTTGTAGTCTTTTAAATGACGTAACCAATCTGCAGTTGCTTGCTCACCTAAAAGCGATGTGTGCGCAAGTTGAATCACACCTTCTGTTAATTCGACTTCATCATCATTGAGATCAATCAGGGAACCGTCTTCTGTCGGGCGAAAGCTGGTGAGAATATTGCCTTCAGCATCTTTATGCAGCCAGATTAACTGCTGAGCCAATCGTCCGACAATGGGATGTGCAGCAATATATTCCTGCCATTCACTCGCTGGCCATAATCGACTGGCACACATGGCTTCGTAAAGCCGTGCTGATTGCAATTCAACAACTTGCTTCACTTCTTTTTTGCATTGGCTCCACAAGGATTTTGCTTCCTTGATCACTTCAGGTGCATCATTTTTTCGTGGCTCTGGCAAAGATTTTATTTCCTTACCATCAGCATTACGCAAAATGGGTTTGATACCGGCATCCAGTGACGCAATAAATTGTCGTTCACCGTATTCAAGTAACAGTTCACCTTTTTCATCCAATCCTGCAGTTGGAATCGTTCTATCGCCCAGCTGATCATGCGTCCATTGATTGCGCTCGGCAATATTTTCTACCAATTGTCGCGCACGTTCCTGAACACTGTGGGTACGATAACGGCGTGATATGCTCAACAATAATTGGATGATCGCCGGATCATTACTGATTGCTGCCGCTTCCAGCAATGCCATCACCTGGGCACCGCGGGTGTAATGGTCGCGCATAAAATTGCGCAAAATATTCACCACTTCAAAACCGGGAGCACCGCTGATTAATGCCAATATACCTTTGGCTGCAATTGCACTGCCAAGATAGATATTCAATTTTTCACGGCGCAATTCCTCGAAACATTGCTCCAATGTTTTGCTGGCGTATTCAGGATAGTGTTGCGCCCAATGCTGATAATTGACAAAACGCTGCTGCGCGTTGGCCTGCGCATAGGCATTGGCTTCTTCATTACTCGGGTTGCGGGTATCCTGCACAATAAACTGGTGCAAAATAAATTTACCCAGAATGCTGCGACTGTCATCGGTTAATAAACTTAAATAACGTTCAACCAATGTATTACCGCCAGGCTCTTTTAATTTAAAACAGAACACAACCCACCAACGAATAATCTGTGGATCCACAAAAGATTTATCACTTGCCCATTGCAATGCAGGAATTTGTTCAAAAGGAAACCATTCAATTCCCGCTGCCAATTTAGCACTCAATCCCTTTTGAGCTTCTGCTAATAAAATTTCCGGTGTCAGGAAGGGTTGTATATCTTCACCCAATTTTTCCAGTGCACTTAATAAAGCACCTCGCACAATTTCTGATTTTTCTTTTTTTAGTTGTTTGAGTAAATCAGGCACCGCTTCGCGCAATTGGATACGTGCAATCCAGTGTATGGCAATCAAACGTTTTTCCTGTTTGGATGCAGGCAATTGCGTAACAATCAATTCGCGGATGTCAGGGAAACGCATTGCCAGTTGTTGTGCCTCCAACCTGTGGGTTTTGGCATCGCCAAATGCAATTTCCAATATACGGGCAATAAATTTCGCGGGAATTTCCGGGAAAGATTCAAGTATTTTAAATGCGCGTCCGACATCATAGCTGTAATAACTAGACCCGGTGGCGCTGGGTAACATCCCCAGAGCTTCTTCAATAAATTCAGGGTGCTCGGCACAAAAAGGCCAGATGGCATTGGCCGGTAAAATTTCCTGAAAATCAAAACGTCGCCAACCATTGAGTAAAAGATTATCGGCTATAGGGCGCACTGGAAGTTTATTGCGCAGCATACAAGCCGCCAGATGACGCAATTCATAGTCGGGTGATTGCTGGTATTCAAACCATAAATTAACCAGATGGTGATTCCAGAAAGTAGATACCTGATTTGTCATGGCAACATAGCGGATCAAATAATCCAGTGTAAATTCAGGATGAGACGCCAGATCTGCACTGTATTCAAAAATTTGTCGTTCCTGATGGTGCAATTTTTCAAGCTTCAATGAAAAATCATTCAGAATATTAAACAAATGCTCAACACGGCTTTCTGTGATTTTTTGAAAATCCTTCCAGGATTTTTCTGCGTAATGGTATTTATGGGTAGTTTCCGGCAGTTTATTACGCGCAATTTCTTCTTCGGCAGAAGCTTCCATAGATACACGTAATTTTTTCCAGTTTTGCAATAATAGTTCAAGCACCGAATTTGAAAGCGGTTTTGCTTCAGGCCATGGAACCAGCGTGGGAATCACCAAGGTTTGTGGTTGCGCGTCGCCCATCCCGGCACGCGTCAAGGCCATTTTTAATTCTTCTTCCAGAGCCTTACCCGGCGCACTCGACAATGCTTTTTCCAGCGCTTGAAAAGCTTCGGGAGAATTTTCGCGTGACAGCAAAGTGACACTGATAATTTTTTCGTTTGACGAACCTGTTTCCAGCAAACGCGTCAGCTCCCTGATTCTTTGTTCTTGCGGTAAACGTCGCACATACTGAATTGCAGTTTCCCTGACTGTTTTGGAAGCATCGACCGTTAATTGCACTAATAAACTGGTGTAGGCTGCTCTTAATTTGTCATGGCCTGCAAATACTTCTACCAGATATTTTTTGCCTGCCGCTGATAATTTTGTCCAGCTGTTATTCACAATATCATGATTCGCCAGCAGCCATTCATAACTACCCTGCCAACTCAACATATGTGCAAGCGAGATGGTATAGCTGTAAGTATTTTTGCGCTCAAATATCATCAGAAAAACCAAATCCTTCTGCAGATCTTCTTCAAGGGCTATTTTTTGTAAAATCTCCAGGCTCCAACCCGGACGTTTGAGCGGTTTTCCATTATAGGAATATTCTGCTTCAGTGGAAAAAAGCACATCGTATAACAAATAAGCAAACCAATTTGCTGATAATTTAACACCGGTATCATCCAGTGAAACATCCTTATCAATCGCTTGTAATAAACGTCCGAGACGACTCAACACTACCAGCGGTGTATTCTCTGTCGTCACAGCTTCATAAAAAGAATTACGACTTTTCGCTGACTGCTTGGCCGCAGCAAAGATGGACTTGTCGTAGTTATAACTCCACACACCTGTGAACAAACGTCCGGGTTTTAAAATCAAATCACCTGTGATCGCTGCGTTGTTATGGATTTCAATTAACAGTTCGGGGGGTGATCCTTCCAGCAGGAATTTCATAATTTTTTCATCAATTCCTGCTGAAATACTATTCAGGGGTGCAAAAGATTTTTTTAATGATTGGAAATGGTCAGGGAAAAAACCATCAAAACCCAGACCGGACAATAATTTACCTAACATAAAAAACATCCTGTTGCTTTTGGCGAAAACCGGATACTAAATGATTTAGTGAAAAATTCACAAGCTTCCGGTGATGAAATTACTTCCCGGCAAATGGCTCACAGCAAATTCCGTCTTTTGCGACTATTACGATTTTCCCCACTCGCTAAAATGGCATCCATAGCGTTGACAATCCAACGCTGTAATCCGGAGTTGATCCAGGGATGGATAATTTTCACGACGAAACCAACTCTATTCACTGACTATTTTTTTGAACTTATAAGGAAGTTTTAAATGAAAACATTTCATACTTTATCCCGCGCGTTGTTTGTGTCAGCAGTGGCTTTATCTTCAGCCAGTTTTGCAGCCGATTTCCCCTTGCGTGCAGATGACATCAACCTCAATTATCGCTATGCCACTGGCAATCACTGGTCTGGTGGCACCCAGGAAAAAGGATTTGATATTGGCGCAGTACGCCATGTTGGGAGCGGCCAGTGGAGCGGTTTGAAAACGGATGGTGCAGACAGTACCGTTAATTCCAACTACATCATTTACGGTGCAAAAATCCGTGCAATGGAAGCAGGCACTGTAGTGGGATGCTGGCGTAACTCACCGGAAAACAAGGCCGGTAGCAAGCTGCAAAAACTGTTGGATGGTTACATCGGCCTGGCAGGAAACCATGTGTGGATACTGCAGGACAACGGTGTTTATGCACTCTACGCCCACGCACAACCCGGCACAGTACCCGCTGCAATTTGTCCACACAATGCAACCTACCTGACCAACCCTGACACGGGTAATCCATGGACCCAGGATGGGCGTGTCACCGGTGGTGTACGCGTTCAAAAAGGACAGGTTCTGGGTGTAGTCGGCAATAGCGGTAACTCAACTGGCCCTCACTTGCATGTACACATGGAAAAGGATGGTGATCCGGTCACGATTAAATTTGATCACGGCCAAACGACGCCTTATACCAACAACATTGCATCGGTAAACGGGCCATGGACGTTGTTAAATGGCAATGCATTACCGAATGGAAAAGTACTGGTATGGGCACCACATTCTGTTGGTTACTGGACAGTCAACAATATTCCTGATGAACGCATGCAAGCCTGGTTCAACCACTTTGCTGATTCAGGTGTCATGCTGGATACATTCCCTTGCAGCAATGGCGGCCAAACCTATGCAACCACCTGGATTCCAGCCAGCGGTTCCTGGTACGCCTACTACGGCATGTCATTAACCAGCTTCAACAACAAATCCACCACATTAGCAAACCAGGGTTACACCCGTACCGGCTGGTGGTATTGCGGATCAGTTTACACAGGGATCTGGCGTAAATAATTTACTGAAGGATCAGTGATAAAAAGCCCGGCAATATTGCCGGGCTTTTTATTTTTTATACCACCGTAAAAAATTCAATTTTGATATTCCCGTAGGTTGGAAGAGGCAAAGCCGACTTCCGACAATTAACCACCGATGTTTCAATTTTAAAAATATGCTGGAGGTGATCCATAAAAAATTAAAAACATGTCGGAAGTTGATCCACATAAAATTTAAAAAACATGTCGGAAGTCGCTGCGCTCTTCCAACCTACGCTCAGGTTTTAATCCGAGTTACGCGTTTGATGATTAAACTCGGATCTGACCCCAAATTTTCCGTTAATTATTAATCCGCTTTATTAAACCTTTTCCTTTTGCATAAAAATAAATTGCAGATCTAATAATCGAAATTTCTTTTATAGTTAAGAAATCTTCGTCGATCATGCAATTATTTATGTAATCTTCAGTAAACTGAATATCTAAGCCATTTTCTGAACTGTACGAAGATGAAACATCAGCAATTTCTCTTATTGAAAATTTATATGTATTCTTATAGTAATTTATAAATGATTTAGAATACTCATGCTCATAGACCTTAACAGCATCAGAAATATCTTTTTCTGATGGATTGCCACTTATAACTACCCAATGTGCTTTTTTACCATCCTTTTCACATTTTAGCATAACCCCATCATTATTTTTTGCAGTCATTTCAGCAAGATCTATTTCCCAGAGTTTATTAATATTCATTTACCCCTCACATTCACATAGTGGGTTATTTACATTTTCTGCAGGTATATGCAAAGGCACTAACCATTCATTTTCGTCAATATCAGTTCCATTTAATTTTAAATCATTATAAACATTTGGAAACGCTTTACCTTTTGGTAGGCGGATTTCATAGACTTGCCCTGTACTGCCTGCAAAATATTGCGCTACTCGGTAATCCGTTGTAAGACTAATAAATGGTGAATAACTTGATCCCTTTAAATGCTCCTGCATTAAATACGATTTTGGATAGTCAGTCATAAGTTGTTTGCCGATAAGCCCAGGTTCACCTGCAAAAAATTCCGTTTTTCCTGGATAATCTCCGCGATAATACAATTCACATTTACTTTTTCTTGATTGGCTTTTAGCTATTGCATCTGCCATAACTCCGGCGGATGCAGAACTGTCTGGTCGGTCATAACTATGAACAGCCATCGCAAGAAGTATTGCACCAAAAACAAATACTTCACCAACCGCTATTACCGAAAGGCCTTTAGAGTCAGTATATATCAAAGGATTTTGTAACGCATAACCGTAGGTATTTATTCCACCGTTGAGCCCAATCGGATCACTCTCAATATACCGTCCAATACTCGGATCATAATCCCTAAAGTAGTTGTAATAAAGATTCGTCTCTTGATCAAAATACTGCCCCGGGAATCTCGAAAATATTTCAATACTGTTGGATTGATTTTCAGCGAGTTTTCCAAAAGGTTCGTAGTTGCCCATCCATACCACTTGTTGATTTTGATTGGTCACAACTTGCGGTGTATTCAAATGATCATTGTGGATGTAATGCACATTGTTATTTTGGATTAACGCAATTTGTTGGTTGCCCCAATAAATATATTCGCGTTGTGTTGTGTTGTTTTGATCCGTCACTGCAATTAATTGTCCGGCTTCGTCGTAGTG
>CAMLML010000017.1 GCA_946481095.1 uncultured Cellvibrio sp. | reverse complement strand
TTGCAATATATCTTGTTGATAATACCTGCAAAATCGGTGAGGTTGAGCTGGGTGGTCGTTTATAACTTATTGAAAACACAAATGGATAACTGATATGAAAAATTTGCTTCGTTACTTTTTAGTTGCACTAATTATTTCTCCTATTTCACATACTTTCGCTCAAAACTGGGTTGAAATAGATGATGCCAGTAAACTTTTATGGCAAATGCAAAGTGATGGCGTTATCTGGTTTAGAAATTTGGAAGAGTTTGATTCTCGTCAAGGTGGTTGTTGCTATCCTATAAGTTGGATACAACTACCGCGGGTGGAAAAGCCATGTGGAGTGTGATTTTAACTAAAATGGCAAGCGGTAAACGAATTACCCTGGGCTTTCCTGAAATAGGTTCCAATTCAAACGTGCAAACTATGAATTATATTGGCAGGCACGGGCATGGAACGAATGAATAATTTAAATTCCAGTAGAGAAATCAATAAAATTTGAATTTTTAAATCACCTTGATTGGGAGTGTTTTATGAAAACGAAAAATTTCTTTGCAATTTTAACTTCAATGCTGTTGATTGCTTCTGCTGAAGCACGAGATTTTTCAGGAAAAATAACGGATTTGGTTACATGGAGCGATGGGCATTCATTCTTGACAGTTGAAAATGCTCCAACAAATCCATGTGGAGGTAATTATTATTCTCTGGGTATAAAAAGCAGGGATGTGAAAGCCGAACCTATGTTGGCTATGGCCTTGGCAGCCTATATGTCTAATAGAAGAGTGACGATTTCGACTACTGATGGCGATTGCCAAGGTGGGCAGGAAAAAATTGTAAATATCCGAATTCTTACAAATTGATGAATGTTAGAGAATAATTGGCGTTAGTTGGATACACTAATTATCAGGAGTTTTTGGCGTCAACAAATCCCAATAATGCAGGCGATACTCCGGCGTTGCCTATGATTAGTTGGTTAATTCCTGTTTTGGCAATTATCTTTAACTAATCGGATTCTAGCCAAAAAATTTTACTGATATATGATTTTTAATTTTAGGAGAAATGTATGCGTATATTGCCAATGTTTTTTTTAGCCGTAATGTGTTTTTCAGGAAAACTTTATGCGGGTGAATGTGGGATTGGGAAAATAGTCACCTATGTTGATGGAGGGTGGGATCAAGATAATCTGATAATAAAATTGGATACTTTACTGCCCAATCAACATCCGGGAACTTTTTGGGTTAATGAGTTTGTTCGGTTTGAGCGCTCAAGAATTGGTGATGCAAGGCTTAATGGAATGAGATCTACACTGCTAGCTGCTTTCATGGCAGGAAAAACAATTCGTATTTATACTCACTCGAATAGATGTGATAGCGCAACAGAAGTGTCTGTTTATTATTAAATGTTAATTCTCACTCGTCTCATCAACATAGATTTGTTATTCATGTAAAAACCCCAACAAAATTATTAACAACTCTGTTGTATCTTGATGGTGCTGGTAAGTGCGCATACAACGGTCCTGACAGCCGTTAGGCTGTCCAAAGAGCGAAGCGAACGATGGCTGACCACTTTGTTAGCGCTGGCTGTTAGAATCAGTAGTAATGTCTTTGAGTGCTGTAATCAATTTAGATCTGTCTGAGTCTGAAGCATTTACGACAAGCCTACTGATGATTCTTTCCAGTTCGAAGTATTCATTAGCCATTTTGGGATCGCTGAGAGTTCTTATGTGTATAAGATTCCTTCGATTTATTTCACCTTCAGTAAGGGCATTTAACTTTAACTTTTCGATATACAGAAACCAACGAGTAATTAGGATGTTTACCCATTGAAAGATGAAAATATATGCGATTGAAAACATTAGTGGGTAAATGAGTAAGTTTTGCACACCCAGCATGCTTGATTCTATATTAATTATTTTATCCTCAATCTTAACCTCTGCGAAAAATAAATAAAGTAGTAGTTTCCAGTTGCAGACAATCCATGCGCTAAAAAATGAGCCGAAAAGCGGATTGAACGCTCGCTCTTTCATATTGTTTGTTAGCGATATAAATGCATCTGCTGGGTTCATATTTTTTCTCTATCTCTAACAGTTTAATATACAGCGCAAACTATATATCTTCATTTTGCTGTCGTCTTGAATAAATCTTCATTTTCAATGAGTTAAGAGCTCTAAATAAAACTGGAGATAACAGGTTACTTATTTCCGCTGATTCTTTCAGCTTTGTCAATTCGCATCCATTTTATAATCAATCGCCAACCCAAAACTGCGCGGTGGGTTATAAAGACCTCGTGGTACATTTAGAAACGAAATAGAGCGTTGGCGGAGATTGGTTTCGTCGGTGATATTTTTTACCCATAAAGAAATATCCCAGCTGGAATTTATGTTGATGCCTAAACGGGCATTCGCGGTAAAGTAATTGGGAATGGTGTTGTCCGGGTTGTTATTGGCGTTGGAGAAATAATCGTCGGTGTAGCCGTAATTAATGTGCCCATAAATCTCTGCTTGATTAAACAAGGGTCTGTTGTAATCGATAGCGATAAAATAAGTATACTCGGGTGCATAAGGGAGATAATGATCATCGTAATTCACACCCACGCCACCACCGTTTTTAAATTCATCAAACCTCGCTTGGGTAAATGCTGTATTGAAGCTCATACTCAAGTGCTCGGTCAGCACTGATTTGATATCCAATTCAATTCCTTTGGTGGTAACTTTTCCAGCATTGGTCAGTGACAATATCGTTCCGGACGATTGGGTGGGCACGAACTGGAATATTTGAAAGTCATCGAATTTGGTAACAAAACCGGCGAGATTTATTCTGAGTCGCTGATCGAAAAATACCGATTTTGCACCCAACTCATAATTGATAGCATATTCTGGATCAAACTGAAAATTTTCCAGTGTGGTAATAAAATCCGCATTCCATCCGCCACTCTTGTAACCGCGTGCAACACTGGTGTAGAACAATATATCCGGATTGAGCTGGAAATTAACGCCTGCCTTCGGCAGCGCCTCATTAAACGTTTTTTTATCTTGCAGATGATCGACATCGATAAAAGAACCAATGTTATCGATGCTGGAATAATCAATATCTTTGATTTCGCGCACATAGCGAATTCCGCCAGTCAAACCCCATCGCGAATTAATGTAGTAGTTCCCGTGCATAAATAATGATGCAGATTGTGTCTCTGCTGTGGCAGGTGTGTGTATCGATGCGTTGGGCACAGGAAATAACGCACCGGTAACAGCGCGGCGTTGTGTTGAAATATCCTGATCCAATAAATAAACGCCAATAACATAATCACCTTTTTCGCCTTTGGGAGAAGCCAATCTAAATTCCTGGCTGAACTGATCGCTTTTCTCATCAAACACACTGAATGCAACATCAAGAGGCGAATAATCTTCTTCACTGAGCTCGCTGAATTCATTGGTGCGAATGCCTGTGATTGATGTCCAACGATAATCTTGTGGCGTGTCGTAAATGGCTTCAATGGTGGCGCCTTTCAATTCTCGCTGTTCATACTCATCGGCATTATGCGCAACCGTAAAGGGCTCCGGCGCCAGAGTAAATCCATTAAAGTTGCCGTTGGCGAGAGCTTCGGCGTTAGTGGATTGATCATCATCTTTTAAATAATCAAATCCGACATCCAACATAAAATTTTCAACACCGACGTAGCGAAATTTCAATTTTGCTATGTCGCGCTGTATACCCTGTAAATCACGATTGAGTGTGATGTTATCGATATAGCCATCTTGTTCGGTAGCACCCAGCAATAAACTGGCAAAAAAATCGGAGGTAAGCGGGAGATTGATTTTTCCAGTAAGTGAACGCAAATTGTAATTGCCGACATTACCGAGCAACTCAGCACTAAAAGTATCTTCCGGTTTTTGCGTAATAATATTGATCGCACCTGCCAGTGCATTGGTGCCCGCCAGGGTGCCTTGTGGCCCGCGTAATACTTCGATGTGTGCAACATCCAATAAACTTTGATCAAAACTGGAGGAGCGCCCAGTCAAAACGCCATCAATATAAACTGCAACGCGAGCATTGGTTCCTATATTGCGCGCATAGTCGCCAACTCCACGTATCGCAATTTCTCCACGCGTATTTCTATCGCCTCGTCCGAAATTAATATTGGGAATAGCTGATTCCATTTCTGTTAACGAACTTGCACCTACCTGAGTGATAAATTTTGTATCGTAAATACCCATCGCGATAGGAATATCCTGCGCACTTTCGTCACGCATTTGCGCGGTTACAATGACTTCTTCCAACTCGGCATTTTTGATATTTTGTGACCAGGCGATTGAACTATGTGTTGCGATAAAAAAGCTCGTAAACCAAAAACCACCAGGAAACAGTATTTTTCTCATTATTATCTTCATGAAAATTGGCTCAACAAACGGGGAAGTGAATATTGTTGTTTATAAAACTCAGGCATTGCGGGAGTATGCCTGCAAGATATTTTGCAGTCCTTTCATTGTCAAAGGCTTTTCAAGAAAATCGGTAAAACCTTTTGCCAGTAATCCCGATTGATTAACGCCCAGTGGCAAACTGGTCAGGCCGATAATAATTGTTTCGTCGCTAACACGCGTGCGCAACTCGATTGTTGCCTGCTCTCCATTCATCTTGGGCATATGCAAATCCATCAGGATCAAATCATATTGTTTCTGTTCACATTTGCGAATGGCCTCCAATCCATTATCTGCGAAATCTACCTGATAATGCGGTGCAAGCAGGCTTTCACCTATATCGCGATGAATAACTTCATCATCAACCAATAAAATTGTTTTTATGGGAAGAGTTCTTGGTGATCTTACTGATGTAGCCATACTTGCATCATCAGCTGGATAAGAACTGAAATTGCTTACGCTGTGCAGCACAGACTCGGACAATAAATTTATTTTTTTTTGCGCTACTTCCAGATTTGACAGCATTATTTCTGGTGCACTGACCAATGCATCAATCACTTTTTTATCGTCGGGTAACAGATGCTGTAAATGGGGTGAGTCAGCTAATGTTTTGATTAACTGCGGTAGATGGGATGCCAATAACATGGCTTTCATTTTGGCAATCAGTAACGGAGTAGCGATGTCATGAAATAGTGTTTCGGCACTGTCTGGTTCGGTTTTTCTTGTTTCTGTCATTACTTGCTGACCTTGGGGGTTTTTAATCGTGACGCCATCAGTATGGCAATGTCAATTAATTCACATCATTCAATCACTTCGTTATGAAGATTTAAAGTATTGTTTTAGAGCGCATATTTTTTGAGCATAATGGAATTGGCGTCAAGTTCAAGCCAAAGATGTCACCTATACTATTTATGTGGCACTTAAATCATCATTTGTGATTTTTTGTGCTCATTTCCCACACATTTAATCTGCACTTAGCCAAGAGGTATCATATGTTAACTAATGTCGTTCAAATCCCAAAAAAAACACAAAGTGATTACTACAGTGTAATAGCAAAAGGGCCAATGCTAGACCGGGTGTATTCAATGCGTTATAAAAGCTATAGTGCAGAGGGATATATCGAAGAAAATTCTTCGTTAAAATTTATTGATGAATATGATGACAAACCAAACAGTACTTGTTTTCTTTTATATCATCAAAACAAAGCGATTGGTTCAATGCGAACCTGTGTATTTGATTCCAGCAAGCGCTTGCCCGTTCCTGTTATGGAAGTTTTTGATGAAGAAATTAAAAATACAATTGGTTACGACAGCACATTTGTAGAGGTCAATAAATTTGTAATTGATCCATCTTTTCAACGTAAAGGTGGAGTAGAAGCGCGTATGCTGTTGGTGGGAACAGTTGTAGAAGAAGCGATTCGCAAAGGCTCATCAAGTATTGTAATAGCGGTAAGGCCTGCGCACGTGCGGTTTTATACAATGTTAGGCTGTCATCAGATATCGGATGCAAAATCATATCCTCACTTAAGTTTTAAAACAGTGTTGATGGCGTGCACCGATATTCAATGGTCAAGAAATTTTATTAGAAGCAAAGTTGATGTGGTAGAGAAATACGATGATCCAGTACTTAATTACGGCAATTATTGATATCGTCGTCGGGATTCTGGCCTTTTCCAAAAAAGACAATCCCGCAGCCAAAGCTCTTGCGTTCACTGTGTTTAGCTTGGGCGTTTGGTCGCTTGAGCTTTATTTGCTCACCGTGATAAAGAACGTTGATATCTTGAACGTTCTTTTTCACATCACGCGCTGGGGCATGTTTTTTATACCTGCAACATTTGCATTTTTAACCTGGAGATTGATCGGAAGTCGCTCGCAAAAATTTAAAAACTGGGTTGTTATCCCCGGCTTTGTGATGAGCATATTACTCTCGTTTGTTAACACATTTATTTTTCCTTCCACGTTAAAGCAAGTGGATGGAGGATATCTACCCAACACAGACCCAATTTTTTATTTGTTTTTAATCAGTTTTATATGGTCATTTGTAGGATCTATAGGAATAGTGTTCGCCTCCTATAACTCATCATCCAACAGAGAAAAACAAAGATTAAAGTGGTTATTCATCACACTCTGTGTGAGCTTTACTGGTGGTGTGTTGGGAATCACATCCATGCCCAGTGAGTTTTATCTGTCAAGATTCGTTGGCTCTATAACCAATGTTGTTTTCGTCGCTTTATTATTTTATTCAACAATCCAGCACAATCTAATGGACTTCAGACTGGCACTGAGTGTCGGTTTGTCAAAAGCTATTTTGTTAGGCTTCTTTATTTGGTTGTATTTTGTCGTGACGTCAGTAGTCGGAGACCATACAGAGTCTGTAGGTGGCGTATTAATTTTATTGTTATTTGTAGCATTAATTTTGGAGGCTTATCCAAGATTATTAAAATGGATTTTGCCCAATGCCAAGAAAATTTTAGCTAAACATGGCTATGAATTTGATCAGGTCAAAGAAGATACCGAAACTGCTCTGAGAGATTCAATCAACTTCTCCATGATGATTGAGGTGCTTGATCATTTATTTTTAAAAGTGCTCAGATTAAATAGTTACAAAATTCTGATGATCAGGCAGCAGGTAGAATCGGTAGATAGTGATATCAACAATAGATTGAACAGTTTGCCCTTTGAACTCATTAACGAAAATGAACCGCTGGTAAATTACTGTACTCAACAAGCACAATTAATCATGGCAGATGAAATGCCGGATTTTATTCGCCATGAAATAGCAAAGCATAATGCAGGTTTATGTTTCCCCGTACTGTCAGAACACAAAACGCTTGCCATTCTGTTAGTCGGCGAACCTACACATTTTTCTTATTATCGCTACGATGACATGAAAGTGTTTGAATGGTTGCAAACAGAGTTGGAGCAAGTATTTAGTCGCGTTATTCGCCTGAATAACATGCATGAACAATTGGGCGAGGCTAAAAAAACCTTGTCTATGCTCAATTTGATGAATCACTATCACCACGATATCAAAGCCCCTTTTGCTATTATCGATGGCATTTTGTCAAATGACATTTATGATCGCGATAAACAGCTGGACATAGTATTGGCGCAAGTCGAACGCGGCTCCAAGCTGATCGCAACAATGGCCGGTATTTTGGGTGGACACCATAAACGGCAAATTCAATCCTGCTCTCTGGAAACACTGGTTCAGGATTGTCTCTATCTGTTCGAAAAATCATTTGACCACATTGAATACGAGCTAAGCGGAATTCCTGATATTGAAGGTGACGCAGAAGATTTAAAAATTCTCTTTATTAATTTAATTAAAAATGCTTCTGAAGCTCGCCGTGACGACGCAGAATTAACAATCAAAATAAAATCCTGGGCTGAAAATAATAATGTCTACTTTTCCATCTCGGACAATGGTAGCGGTATGACCGAAAAGCAACTGGCTAATTTATGGGAAGCAGGCGTTAGCAAGAAAAAATTTGGTAATGGTATTGGCATGCAGGCCATTAAGCGTATCGTCGATGAACATAATGCGCATATTGAAGTAACAAGCGAAGTTGCAAAAGGATCCAAATTCACACTGTGCTTTTCTGCTTCCCAGATTGCCCATGATGATGAAGACAATACGCATACCACAAAAGACGAACTCGCAGAAAGGCGAGTCGTCAGTCTGTTGGAGAAGAGAAAATAGCTTGTGATTGTTTAGAAAAATTGATTTTCATTCTCGCAAATAAAAAATGGCGTATCTTTCTTCGGTTTGCTTGCTTAATTAATGCTTTTTCATTACTTTCGTGCCACAGGCTGGCACTATTGAGGTGTTCAAACCTTGAGTGTTCGTGTGATGTTTGTCGGAAAATAGAGGCCAAAAGACTGGTTTCACTCAGGATGATTGGCTACCAAAGGAATAAACCATGGTTAATGTCTTTCTATGAAAACAGAACAAAAGAAGGGAAAAGAATCAGGAGGATTTCTTAGTACAGAGAGGGGAAAGACCAAGTCGAATGCTATTTCGGCTCCTTCTATTGAACTGCCCAAAGGTGGTGGCGCCATCAAGGGCATTGATGAGAAATTTTCTGTTAATGCTGTCAATGGAACTGCTGGCTTTTCAATTCCATTGCCATTTTCCCCTGCACGAGGTAATTCGCCTGCGTTAAATCTATCCTATAGCTCCGGTGCAGGTAACGGTGTTTTTGGTTTGGGTTGGAACTTGTCTTTAGCCTCTATAAAACGCAAAACTGATAAAAAACTTCCACAGTATCTGGATACTATCGATTCCGATATTTTTCTTTTTTCTGAAGCAGAAGATCTTGTTCCCGAATTCGCTAAAAATCCCGACGGTAGTTTTCCAAAAGACGCAAATGGAAATTATCGGATCAAAGAAGCTTCTTCGTTAGATGATCAATACCTCATCCGATATTACAAACCACGTATCGAAGGTTTATTCGCTCGAATTGAACGATGGCAACACAAAAATAGCCATATTTTGAAGTGGCGAGTCATTACCAAAGACAACGTCACCACGCTATTTGGTTGGAGCAATAACTCTGTTATTTCTCATCCTGAAGATGACAAAAAGGTATACGAATGGTTACCTGAATTTGTTTTTGATGATAAAGGAAACTGTACGCACTACCTCTACAAAAAAGAAGATAGTAAAGGTCTCAATGCTAACCTGTTACATCAAAATAACCGGATGAAGGCTGGCAAAATTACCTACACCAATTTCTATATTGAAAAAGTGCTTTACGGTAATAAAACACCCTATAAGAAATTCGATGATCCTTTTCCAGCAGAAGCAGATTATTTTTTCCAAACGGTATTCGATTATGGTGAATACGATACTAACGCTCCATTCAATAAAATCAACGACTGGCAATTCAGGTCAGATGCTTTTTCAGATTATAAATCCGGTTTTGAAATAAGAACTACACGACTTTGCAACAGAGTATTGCTGTTTCACAATTTCACAGAACTGTCTGGTGGTTCAGCCTTGGTAAAATCAATTAATTTTGAATACACAGACAACCAGCAAAAAAGTTTTACCTTTCTTAAATCCATCACATCCTTTGGCTATATTAAAAAACCAGATGGCAGCTATACCCAAAAAAGTTTACCGGCTACAGAGTTTGACTATCAAAAACATACCTGGAACTATGAGGTTAAGTCTATATCATCAGATGATCTCGTTCACGACCCGGTCGGGTTAGATGAATCCGATTATCAATTTACCGATTTATTCAATGAAGGGCTTTCCGGAATTTTAACCGAACAAGCGGGCGGTTGGTTTTATAAACATAATTTGGGGCAAGGGCAATTCGCACAGGCCAAATTGGTTTCACCAAAACCTTCGTTTGCTGGTTTAGGCTCAGGATTGCAACT
The DNA here is from genome assembly GCA_946481095.1 of uncultured Cellvibrio sp. Next base: position 53,638 of record CAMLML010000017.1, on the reverse strand, counting down.
GTTGGATTTGGATGCTGATGGCGGCAAGCAATTAGTTAATCTTGGCCAGCAACCGAAAGGCTATTTTGAATTGAATGACGAAGAAGAATGGCAACCATTCCGTCATTTCGCACATATCGCCAATATCAACCTTAATGATGCAAATAGCCGCATGCTGGATCTTAACGGTGACGGCAAAGCGGATGTGTTGATTACTGAAGATCATGTATTTACCTGGTATGAGTCCTTAGGTCGAAAAGGCTATTCTGCAGCTAAAAAAACGATAAAGGTTTTCGATGAAGAAGCAGGGCCTCACATCGTCTTTGCAGATGAAAAACAATCTATTTTTCTGGCAGATATGTCGGGTGATGGCCTGACGGATATTGTCAGAATTCGCAATGGCGAAGTGTGTTACTGGCCCAATTTGGGATATGGAAAATTCGGTACAAAAGTCGCGATGGATCATGCCCCTTTATTTGATCATTGCGATGCTTTTAATCCCACCTATTTGCGTTTGGCAGATATTGATGGTTCCGGCACAACCGATATTATTTACCTTGCCAAAAATAAATTTAGTTGTTGGATGAATTTGAGTGGTAACACTTTTAGTCACACACCATTCGAGATCACAAATTTTCCGGAAATTCATAACCAGGCCAAAATCACGATAACTGATTTATTGGGCACAGGTGTGGCCTGCATAGTCTGGTCAAGTCGTTTAAGCAAAAACGCAGGATCACCGTTACGTTATATCGATCTGATGAGTAGCAAAAAACCGCACGTCATGATCAGTTACAAAAACAACCTGGGTAAAGAAGTTTCCCTGGAATACACGCCATCAACCCAATTTTATTTGGAAGATAAAAAAAACGGAAAGCCCTGGATTACCAAACTGCATTTCCCGGTGCAATGCATTTCCAAAACTGAAACACGAGATCGAATTTCCGGATACCGCTTTGTCAGTTCCTATAAATATCATCATGGCTATTACGATCATGCAGAACGTGAATTCCGCGGTTTTGGTATGGTTGAGCAAAGCGATAGCGAAAGCTTTGACCATTGGGTTAAGGGCAATGCGACAAATATTTCTGACAAAACCCTGCATCAAGAACCCGTCATTACTAAATCCTGGTTTCATACCGGTGCATTTTTGACGAGAGAAAAAATCCTGGGGCAATTTGTCAGTGATTATTGGTATGAAGAAATGCGGCGGCAGGGATTCGACGTTGTGAATCTTGAAACGCCTTTGCAAGATGCCCGGTTAATTGTTGCTCCCGGCCTGGATGATTCATTGTTGACGCAACTTGGTTTTGATGAGTGGCGCGAAGCGTTGCGGGCTTGTAAAGGCATGAGCCTTCGTGCCGAAGTATTTGCACATGATGCATCCGTAAATAACCCAACAAAAGAACAGCAAAAAAAAGCTTTAACGCCTTATTCAGTTACAACGCATAACTGCGTCATTGAACTATTACAACCTAAAGGACAAAACCCTTTTGCTATTTTTATTGTCAAAGAAAGTGAAGCAATTAATTACAGCTACGAACGACAAACCGATGACCCGAGAATTGCTCATACCCTGAATATCAAACTGGATGAATATGGCAATGTATTGGAATCAGCCTCGGTTGTTTATCCACGTTTAAAAACGGATGTGAATCTACCCGTATCTACCCGGCAAGTGCAAAACCATACTCTGATTACCTATACCAAAAATTACTTTACTAACGACATTAATACATCGGAAGTAAATCGACTAGGATTGCCGTCAGCCACGGAAACTTACGAGCTTAATGGTGTAGCAAAATCAGGAACTTTATTTGGGGTTAAAGATTTTGAAAATATTCTCGATAGAGCCACTGCCCTGGAGTATAGGCAGCTCGACAGTAATCCAGGGCAGGGGATACCGAAAAAAAGATTGATTGAAAAAATTTGCACACTTTATCGCGGTAATAACCTGACTTCGCCTTTAGCTTTGCACACACTTGAATCGCTGGCTTTGCCTTTCGAAAGTTATCAATTGGCTTACACGCCAGATCTGTTAACTGACATCTATGCAGGTAAAGTTGATTCATCGTTAATGCTGGAAAGTAAATTTACCCAACTTGGTGGAGATGGCAATTGGTGGATTCGCTCCGGTACCACGCAATATATTGAGGCCACAGAAAATACACTCGATGCACAAAATCGTTTTTATATGCCGGTTTCCTATATTGATCCCTTCGGTGCAAAATCCAGGGTGCGATATTTCGGAAACTATTTTCTGTTCATCGAAGAAACTGAAGATGCCATCGGCAATAAGCAAAAAGTTGAGCAATTCAATTTCCGTACTTTATCGCCGAAGCGTATGCAGGATGCCAACGGTAATTTTTCAGAAGTCATAGTAGATGAATTAGGCATGGTTAAAGCCCTGGCTATATTAGGTAAAGGTAATGAAGCCGATGATTTGAATGGGTTGAATGAATTTACCGATGGCTCGGAAACTATTGTGGTCGATAATTTTTTCCAGTCTCCGATATCAGATCTGCTCGTTTCACATGGCAAAAATTTATTGCAACACGCCACCGCCCGTTTTGTATACGACTTAAATAGCTACCAAAATTCTGGCAAGCCTGTTGTGGTTGCGTCCATTCTGCGTGAAGAACATTTCAAGAAAAACAACAATGCACCGGTGCAATTAAGCTTTGAATATTCCAATGGCGTGGGCCAGGTTGTCATGAAAAAAGCACAAGCCGAACCGGGAATGGCGAAACAAGTCAAGATTAAAAATGACAACAGTATTGAAATAAACGAGGTGAACACTTCAGTGCAAAATCCCAGGCAATTACGTTGGATCGGTAATGGCCGCACAGTGCTGAATAACAAAGGCAATGCCGTTAAGCAATACGAACCTTATTTTTCTGTCACGCATCACTATGAGGACCAGAAAGAATTAGTGGAAACTGGCGTGACTCCTTTGATGTATTACGACGCTCCGGGGCGTTTAATCAAAACCGAATTACCTGATGGTACTTTTTCACGAACTGAATTTGATTCCTGGCAACAAAAAATTTTTGATCCCAACGATACGGTTTTGGAATCCGAGTGGTATCGAAAACGAAGCAATCACTTGATTGATACAGAATTAATTTCTGCGGGCAAAGATCCCGACAAAGAAAAACAAGCGGCCGAGCAAGCCGCTAAACATGCCAACACACCAGGCACGCAATATTTCGACACCTTGGGCCGACCAATTTTATCGGTTGAACACAATCGCAGTACCAGCAATGGCGCGGATGAGTTTTATTTCACCCAAGTGGAACTGGACATTGAAGGCAACCTGCGTAAAGTCATCGATGCGCGCGGCAATGTTGTAATGCAATACAAATACGACATGCTTGGCAATAAGGTATACCAAAAAAGTATGGATGCCGGTCAACGCTGGTTGCTAATTAATGTCATGGGTAATCCACTTCGCACCTGGGACGAACGCAATCACGAATTCCAATATTTTTACGACATACTGCATAGGCCCTCGCACAGCAAAGTTATTGGTGGCGATGGTGGTGTAGTGTTGAACCATATCTTCGAACGAATTTTTTACGGTGAAGATGAACCCGACCCGGAAATAAAAAACCTGCGTGGTAAAATTGTTAAGCATTTCGATACCGGTGGTGTCATCGAAACACCAGAGTACGATTTTAAAGGGCAACCAATATCAACTACACGAAAATTATTTAAAAATTACCACAATGTCGCCAACTGGATTGACGCCAATCTACTCAACGATTTGGAAACTGACAGCTTCACGTTTACTACTAATACCGATGCATTGGGGCGCATCACCAAACAAACCGCTCCGGATGGCAGCGTTATTACTCCCTCGTACAATGAAGCTGGTTTACTTAATGCCGAAACCGTCAAGCATCCACATCTTTCCAATCCAAGCCTATACATCAAAGACATTGACTACAACGAAAAAGGCCAGCGCAACAAAATTATTTATGGCAATAATGTTGTTGGTGAGTTTACCTATGATCAAGAAACTTTCCGTTTAATCCGCCTGGAAACCAAACGCCAAAATAATGAACCTTTACAGGATTGGCGTTACACTTTTGATCCAGCAGGTAACATCACGCACATCGAAGATAAAATTGCTCCAACGATATTTTTTAAAAATCAGGAAATCAGCAGTGTTGCTCAGTATCGTTACGATGCTTTATATCGCTTGGCCGAAGCCAGCGGAAGGGAAAACGATAAGCCCTTAACATTTGATGGCAACGATAATTGGAATGATGCTGCTTATGTGCAGCAGCTAAATCCCGGCGATCCGTTAGCAATGCGCAATTACACACAACATTATCAATACGATGCCGTTGGCAATATTTTGCAAATGAAGCACCAAGCCTCAGGTAATGCCTGGGTGCGCAATTACAATTATCAGGGAAATAACAATCGGCTCATCAGCACGCAAATTGGTGCAAATACTTATTTATATCCACATCACACTCAACACGGCTTTATGAGTGCCATGCCGCACTTGGAAGAAATCGGTTGGAATTTTAAGGAAGAATTAATCAAAACTATTCGCCAGCGCCGTACTGACGGCGGTACGCCCGAAACCACCTATTACCAATACGATGGCCAAGGCCAGCGTATTCGAAAACTCACAGAAAATACTGCAAATCCCGGTGCTACACCGACTAAAAAAGACGAGCGAATTTATATCGCCGGTTTTGAAATTTATAAACAGCACAGCGGTGCTGATGCGGGACTTGAACGCACAAGTTTGAGTTTAATGGATCAACAGCATCGCTTTGTGATGATCGATACTGAAACCAAAATCAGAACGATTTTAGGAATTCAGGCAGGGCGAACCAGTCCCGAACAAACAATTCGCTATCAATTGCATAACCATTTGGGGTCGGCATCGTTGGAATTGGATGAAGCCGCGCAGGTAATCAGTTATGAAGAATTTCATCCTTACGGAACAACCGCGTTTCAAGCGAAAAATGCTTCGATTAAATCAGCAGCGAAACGTTATCGATATACGGGAATAGAGCGTGATGAGGAGAGCGGGTTGGAATATCACTCGGCTCGGTATTATTTGCCTTGGTTGGGGAGATGGATAAGTGCTGATCCGATTGGGATTGGTGGGGGAATGCACAGATTCACTTATGTTCATAATAATCCGATTAAGTTTATTGATAAAAATGGACATCAAGCAACGGCTCCTTCTCCAGTAGTTCCGGTACAGAGTCCTAGTACTCCTTCATATCCCATGAATGATGTCTCCCCACAGGGTTGGAAACCCAATTGGGATCCGAATAATTACAGCCCCCCTAATTATAGCCCCTCAGCCCCGTTATCTGAGCCGAATATTACTCCAAAAGTAGCTCCTGGTATTGGCGCTGTTTTTTTGAGTGGTCCTTTTTTAATTGGTGCTGCTGTTTTTGCTGTCATTATGACATGGCATACCAACAAACCTCATACGAATGAATACGTAGATCCCGATACAGGGGAAAAACAAACGTTTAAAACCTACGAAGATAGAGATTCATACTTGCGTCAGAAATCTATGGAGAAAAAAATTGCTCCAGGTGTCGGTGATTCATCAGTTAAGAGAGAAGCACCTAGCGCTACTATAGGAGAGAAAATAGAAGCTCCATCGAAAGATAAAAAAGAACCGATAACAGCTCCTGCATCGAAAGGGTTGCATGACGCGGCGATACTTCCAAGTGAAAATGGGAAAACCGATAATGCAGTTTTAGCTGCTGATCCTAACCGTTCATCAGCAGCACAAACAGCAAAAGATGCTAGAGACACGGGATTATTAGATAAAAATAAAGGCCAGCTAGGTTTTGGTAGCCATTCCACAGCAAGAACAACCAAGGCTTCATTAGGTTTAGTAGAACATGAATCTGCGCATATTGTTCCCCAAGTTGTATATCGTTTATTGAAGAAAAGTCCTGGTAAAGCTCTTACATTAAATTTACCGGAGGGTGCACATGCAGCAATGGATTCTAAATGGATTCCCAAATGGAATGCTGCAGTATCACAGGGCAATCAAATAACCGCTGGAGATCTACATAAATGGATAAGTGAAGGCATAGAAAATATTCCAGATTCTGATCTGTCACCCGCACAAAAAAGCACGCTGGAATGGCGTTTACAACAAGAACTAAACGGAGAGCTGGGGTTGACATCAAATAGCGTGCTTGTATTCAAAAGGTAAGTCACCGCCTGAGTTAATTGGGATGGATTAAATAGTACGGAGCAATGCAGGAACGGAATAGAGAAGCGTATGTCATGCACTCAGAAAGAAGACATGTCTAAAATATTTGAACGTAATTGAATAAAGGCAATCTATTTTTAATTAGCTTCCACCTTATTAAGGAGAACATGATGCCCGCAACAAACGATACTCCGCAATTCGATCCTAAAATCAAATTTTTTAACTTTGATTTGACCGAGCAAAAACAAAAAGTTTTTGCCGATGTTTTCACTCAGCATAAAGGAGATTGGCGAGCCATCAAATCCGAATTAAAGGACAAGGAAGGGTTTAATGATCAGTTAATTGGAAAGTTGGAGTTTACGCATAATTTGGCTGCGTGGAGTAACAGTAACGATAAGCTTGTTAAGTTATTTCAGGAAGATGACAACACTAATTCAATGCGTGATATTGCTTTAACGTTGGATAAAACTGCATTTATCGATAAAGTCAAAAATCTTGTAGCAGAAGGATCGGCAGAAGAAAAACAAACCTTTGCCATTAACTTGCGCCGCAACTTATTCACACTGGAACCCACGGCGTTGTTGATCAACATGGTTAAAGACCCGAAGGTTCCGTTTTTAAATGATGCGACAGGAACGAATATCGCTACTGTCTTAACTAAACATCCTGATTTCAATATCAAAACCACTTCTGTTTACGAACTGATAAAAAACGAAGATGCTTTTAAAGATATTTCCGTTGAAGATCAAGACGCTGTTAAAACCCAATTAAAAACCTTGCAACGTATTAGCGCTGTCAGTCATGACCCGGATGTGGTGCCTGTGTTGTACAACGCTAAAATCCATTCGGCTCTGCAAATTTCGGAGATGCCTCAACAGCAATTTATGGCAGCGCTCAGTGAGAGTGGGCTGGATGGAAATATTCTGGCGCAAATACATCATAATGCGCAGCAAACACGGGTACGTAACGAGCAATTTATGGTGTCGGTGCGGGAAGCTGCCAAACCGACAGGCGTCGCCTTGATCGATAAAAGTTTAAATTCCTATATTCATCCGCAGGCGCAAGCTATGAGACCGTTAAGTAGTGCGGTTGTAATAGAGAAGTCCAGGGAAGAGCATGCAAAAGGATTGATCGAAAAACATAATTTATCGTGGGATTTATTATTTGCTGATTCTGATTTTTGCGAATGTGGTGAATGTAATTCGGTCTATAGTCCGGCCGCCTATTTTGTCGAGCTGCTAAATTATCTGCGTAATAACAACCTCAATCCTGATGAAACAGGATCTCTCGCCAAAAAAGCAGATCCAAAAGATATTTCAGGCACACCACTGGAAAAACTATTTGATCGCAGACCTGATTTAGGTTGCCTGGAACTAACTTGCCAGAATTCATTCACCATAATTCCCTATGTGGATTTAGTAAACGAGGTGATGGAAAACTATGTCGCGTTTAAAAAGCTGAAGCCTTTCAATGTGAAAGACGAAACCAGCAGTGAATTGCTGGCTGAACCACAACATACGGAATACAAGGCTTATTGTATTTTAAAAGACGAAGTTTATCCCTTTACCTTGCCTTATCATCAGCCAATTGATGCTGCCAGGATTTATCTAAAATTTTTGGATGCCAGCCGTCATGAGGTGATCAGCACTTTCCGAAAAAATAACACTGGAGCAGATGTAGAGTTAACACAACTAAAGGATCAAACACTTGATCGCGCGGCTGACGCTGAATATTTGGGTATGACCAAGGAAGAATACGTCATTCTGACAAAAGAATGTTTTGAAAGCATAGAATTGATGCGGAAATTAAAAAACAATCCAGCGCTGACGAAAGACGAGTATTGGACATTAGTTGGCGGTAAACCGGTACATGAATATTACGGCTATACCGATGAAGCAACCATGCTTGTTGGCGATAACGGCTTGGCGCAAATTAAAAAAGAATTTTTACGTCGCACAGGTATTGATTATTTCAATTTGGTTGATTTATTAAAAACGGAAACTATTAATCCTTGCCTGCCAGAGGGTCGGGCAAAGACTATCATGGAAAGCCTGCATTTCAGTTATCGATTTCTACAGAACTACGCCAAAGCATACGGCATTGACAAAATGGCCGAAGATTTAGTGAGGGGCGAAAAACTGGCTGAATTGGTTCCCGCCCTGAAGGAACAAATCGATTTGCTTGCCAATAAAAAAACCTTGAGTTGCCCAAAACCCTGCGACGATTCACCAGATATCTCCGATACGGACATAATTTGCTGGGTGAAATGCTATTTTGAAAAAATCGGCAAGATGATTGTTATCGAAAATGGCAGAGGGTGTGTGGATGGCGAGATCGTTATTCAAAACAATCACCAAACACTTGGGTTAACCCAGGCAACACAAAATTTTAATTACAGATTAATAGTAAGAAGTTGTAAAATATTTGCGCTTGTTGCTATTGAAGAAAATACCCAACCACATGAAGTGGAGTGGGCAACTATAGATAAACTCACAGGTAAGTTGGCATTTAAATCTTCTGATACTCCTGTAGATCTAAATCAACTAAAAAATTTAATTTTTCATGGAAGCAAAGGTGAAAAAGGAATTTTTTTGCCTATTAATGGCGAAATATATCTTGCCTTATTTGAACAACAAGATACTTGTAACCTTGATACCGCTGTATTGCAACACCTTGATGGTACGCCGCTCACCTTACCTGAATACGACAAAATTCACCGCTTCCTTCGTCTATGGAGAAAGCTAGGTTGGACGATTGACGAGGTTGATCAAGCCATTATTGGATTGAGTGTTTCCAATACTGTTGCTGCAAATGTAATGAACCAACTCGATGAAAGTATTTGCACTGATTGCGATGATGATTGCAGCGATCTCGGGAATGATTGTGGCGGTTGCGATTGCTCTGATGAAATTTGTGTTGAAGTTTTTGACATTAATCCAAGGTTGATCCATCAGTTAGTTGCTGTATCCGGATTGTTGGAAAAAACCGGTTTGGAGTTGATAAAGCTGCTGGGGTTTTGGACAAATATCAGCACCTCGGGCGATAAATCCCTCTATAAACGATTATTCCTGACCCATAACGTTTTGGGCATTGATAAAGTCTTTAAAGCCGATGAAAAAGGCAATTATTTAACCGCTGATACGACATTATCCGATCATCTGCCTGCTGTCATGGCAGCATTAAATCTTTCTGCTGACGATATAGAATCCATCAAAAAATCTGTTGGCATGAAAGATAAATTAACCCTGGCTAATTTATCGCTGCTCTATCGGTATCGCTTGTTATCAAAAGTGTTAGGCTTGCGAATTCCAGCATTCATTAGTGTTTTACAATTATTTGGTGACTTTTTCAAAGATGCTCATGCCTCGTTCGAGTTTTTGGAACGTTGGGAGAAAATGGAGGAAGCTGGGTTTAGCTATCAACAGCTCAACTACATTATTGAAAATGTTGATGATGATAGAAAGCCTTTCTCCCCTAATCAGAAAACAGTTCTTTTGCTCAGCAAAACTTTATACGACGGACTGAATGCCATCGACGAGGCGCATAAGGACTTGACTGCTGATTCCAACCTAACAGATGCTGATGCAAAAAAAATAAATATCCAGCAAAAAGCGACGACTGATTTGGTTCGTACCAAAGTCAGCTTGCTGTTCGAAATGCCAGTTGTGGATAAGCTGATCGCCTATTTGGAAGGAACCAATACCTACCAAACCAACGCACCGAAAAATCTAACTATCGCTGTTCCCGATGACAAGTCACTGAAGAGCAAACTGAAATACGATAAAGCTGTGGGCAGCATTCAAGTTACGGGAATATTGACTGTATCTGAGGCCAATGATTACAAAAATCTTAACGCTGATCCAGCTTGGCAAGATGCACTCACTCGCATTGAAAAGCAGCAAAGAAAATTATTCCAGGAAATATTTTCTGGCGTGTTTGCTGACGAAAAAACCAAGAATACAGCTGAAAAGACTAGGTTAGAAAACCTAATTAAATCAAGTGATATTAGTGTTCCTATCGCCAATATTCCGGATGGAAATCCTGACCCCAATACTGCTCCCCCGAAACGCGTTGCGTTTCTTGAAATCTTCCTGCCTTATTTACGCCAGCAATTAACCCACCGTTTTGTTATAGACATTCTATCTGGCTTTTCCGAGCTGGACAGTAAAGTTACGGATGTATTGGTTTCAAAAATCCTTAAGATGGGTAATCCAGAATCTCCAATCTACAATATCTTTGAAAAAATCAAAGATAGCGCAACACCGGTTGATGCAAACTGGAATGGTTATTTAATACCGGCCGCGAACGCTAATTTTACGTTTATTGTAAAAGATAGTAATGCTACGCCAGTCGTTAGCATTAATGGGATTGCACTCAGTTTTACACGTCAAGAAGACCCGACCAATGAATGGTGGAGTGATGCAATAGAATTAACTTCAGGCAAGCTTTACAAATTAAATAGCGTTGCTACAGAACTCAAAAATATTTTTTGGAAGACCCCGGCTTCTCCTATTACCGCCATTCCTTCCAGTGCGCTCATTCCTGATTTTGTTTCAAAAACTGCAGAACCCGCTCTGGTTGCCTTAAAAAAAGCAGCTATGGTTGTTTCAGGATTTGAGTTAAGTGCTGAAGAAATTCACTTCCTTCATGAGAAAAAATCTGAGTTTGATAATCTGGATTTAAATTTTTTTGAATTGAAACATTGGCTCCGTTTGGAAGCCTATACACGTCTGCGCAATTCGTTATCGCAAAGAAAAATCAATATGCTCGATTTCTGGCACTGGATTTACGAACCAGCGTCAGATGCTACGAAATTGAGCGAGAGAATTGCAGACCTAACTGCCTGGAAAAAAGATCGAATTGATAAATTAATCACTTCAGATCATTTCAATATCCTCCAGCCAACAGATTACCGAAATGAAAAAAATCTTCTTAAGCTGCAAAACGCTTTAAAAGTGGCTGATAAAATAAGCGTTGATATTAATCTGCTTTTCGATTGGGCTATTCCAACCTCCAAGTTCAAAAAGTCTCGGGAAATTGCGGATAGCATCAAAAACGCCATCCGTGCCCGGTATAACCAAACTGACTGGGAGCAGGTCATCAAACCTCTGAATGATCAACTACGCAACAACCAACGGGACGCATTGACAGCTTATTTGTTACAACAACCAGAGTTAATTGCATCAAATGTCACGGATGCTGACGGTTTGTTCGAATATTTTTTGATAGATGTGCAGATGTGCGCTTGTATGGAAACTTCACGCATCAAACAAGGAATTTCCTCAATACAATTATTCATTCAACGTTGCTTTTTGGGGTTGGAATCAAAACTCGACAACTCGAAAAACGAAATCGGCATCGCGAGTGGCGTGTTGGATCGCGGTCGCTGGGATTGGATGCAGCGCTATCGGGTATGGGAAGCCAATCGTAAGGTATTTCTGTATCCGGAAAACTGGATTGAAAGCAATTTGCGCGATGATAAAAGCCCATTCTTTAAAGAACTGGAAAGCGAACTTCTGCAAAAAGATATCAGCAAACAAAATGTCACTGACGCACTAAAATCCTATCTGTATAAAGTGGACGAAGTATCGAATATGGAAGTGGTTGGTTTATATATTGAGGGAGAAAAGAAAGAGGATGGTACAGGGTGGAAGCCAGGGGCTAGGCTGCATATTTTTTCTCGCACTCGCAATGCTCCTTATATGTTCTATTATCGTTATCTTGCTTTGGATGAAATGAATTGGTATCCCTGGGAAAAGGTGCAGGTGGATATACCGAGTTATGATCTAGAAAATGATAACAGTGACGTCATAGGGAATGGCTGTTATTTAACTCCTGTTGCATGGAATGGTCGGTTACTGATTTTCTTTCCACAAATAGTTAAAAAAACACGACCAGGAAGCACCACTATTAAAGATATTAAAACGTCGTCGGATGATAACGATAACCCTGGAGCAACCATTACAAAAATTCCAACTGACCCACTTGTGTATTATTGGGAAATAAAGTTGGGGTGGAGCGAATATCGGAATTCAAAATGGACTCAGAAACAACTCTCCAATAATGTTCTAATTGCTCCCTTAACCAAAGGAAGAAGAATTGATCAATTCACTTTCATTCCAGATGTCTCTGAAACTGGAATTCAAATACGTGTTGAGGATCTGGTCAATGACGATAAGATTACTTACAAAGGTTTTACTTTTACTGGTAGTAAAATCGAAGACGATAAGCATGTAGACGATGGAGCTGAATACTTGCCATCCAGCGTTCAAGGTAATTTTGGAAAAACTGTATTTCAAAAATTTCGGAGAAATATCACGATTGTGCAATCGATTATATTGCAATCATTTCATCTACAATCATTACAGCTTCGCGACAAGGTTTGGGGTAATCAAGACGCTGAATTTACAGTTACTCCAAGCACGGCTCAATTTAGCTTTCCCTATAGTGGAATCAATACAAAATTTTACTATTCTGATACGCCTGAGTTACTAAAGTTGATTAATCTTGGGAAGCTTGAAAAATTCTTTGAGCAGAATATAAAAATTGATATTAAGGAATTTGGGCAGGTAACCCAGGATGGAAAAGTGTTTTGTAATGAATTAAAGCATCCCTATTCACTTTATAATTGGGAGCTATTTTTCCATACACCTATCTTGTTGGCTGACGCCTTAAGTAAGGCGCAACAGTATGAAGAAGCCATGAAATGGTTTCATTATGTGTTTAATCCAATGGCTGATGGAAATCAGGACAATCGTTTCTGGCAATTTCAGCCATTCAAAGAAACTGATAGTAAACGGATTTTAGATAATATTTTCAATTCCCTCACTCCCAATGAACCAAACGATTCCATTAATGAGTGGCGCAACAAACCATTTATGCCACACGTTATTGCCAGACGCCGTCCTGTCGCCTATATGAAATGGGTGGTTATGAAATACATCGATAATTTATTGGCATGGGGTGATTATTTATTCCGTCAGGACACAATTGAAACCATTAATCAAGCTACCCAGCTCTATGTATTGGCAGGGCACATCTTGGGACCTAAACCCATGATGATTCCTAAACGTGGAAAAGTTAAACCGCAAACTTATCTCAGTTTATTGGGCAAATGGGATGCTTTCGGTAATGCCATGGTGGAATTGGAACTGGCTGCGCCATTCAGCAATCAAACTCCTTTTCCGATTGGATCATTTGATGTCAAGACTGGGGAAATTGGTTTCACCAATATCTTCGGTTTTGCCAAATCCCTGTATTTTTGTATCCCGAACAATCCCAAGTTGATGGGGTATTGGGATACCTTGGCGGATCGGCTGTATAAAATCCGCCATTGCCTGAACATTGAAGGCATATTTCGCAAGCTACCATTATTTGAGCCTCCGATTGATCCGGCTTTATTGGTCAAGGCCGCTGCGCAGGGCTTGAGTATTGATTCAGTATTGAATGATCTCAATACCCCAATGCCAAATTATCGTTTTTATTATTTATTACAAAAAGCGCTTGAGTTATGTAATGAATTAAAATCATTAGGCGGTGCAATGCTTTCTGCAATTGAGAAAAAAGATAATGAAACTATTGCGCTGATCCGCGCAAAACATGAAGGCGTTATGCAAAATTTGATGATGGAAATCAAGAAAAAACAATTGGAAGAAGCACAAAAAAATATTGAAAGCTTACAGCAAAACCGTAAATCACCAGAAGCCAGGATGAAATATTATTTGAAATTAGCTGGTCTGGATGAAAGTTTAGTACCGGGTGATGCTGCTGAGTTTAATGGAATTCCAAACGAAATTGTCACTGTCGATGGTGATAGTGGATTGAAATTAATTTCGTTTGAAAAGGAGGATATGGATAAGGCCAGCGAAGCACAAGATTGGCAAAGAGGAATCGGTATTGTTGAAACTTTAGCTAGCATACATCATGTCATTCCATCTATTGAGCCAACAACAGCTCCTTGGGGAGTTGGCATGAAAGCTGTTATTTTCTCAGGAACAATGCTTGGGAATGCAGCGCAAGCAGTTGGCAGAGGACTTCAAGTTCGCGCCAGTGATTTATCTTTTGCTAGTTCTAGTGCAGGAAAAAAAGGAGGTTTCACTCGCGCCTTGCAGGACCGTATCTTCCAAGCCAATTCTGCAGGTTATGAACTCAAGCAAATAGACAAACAAATTCTCGCCCAACAAATCCGTGTTGACATAGCAAACCTGGAAATCACTAATCAACAGAAAGCTATTGACAATTCAGCTGAATTTGAAGAGTTCTTAAAAAATAAATTTACTAATGAAGAACTCTATACATGGATGCGTGGCAGTTTAAAAACCTTATATCGTCAGGTTTACAACCTTGCTTACGACCTTGCTAAAAAAGCCGAAAAAACTTACCAATTTGAGCGTGGGTTGAGTAATTCCAATTTTATCCAATCTGGTTATTTCGATGCTGGGCGTGAGGGCTTGTTAGCAGGTGAGCAATTGTATGTTGGCTTAAAGCAGTTAGAAGCTTCCTACCAAAACGAACGTGGGTACGATTATGAAATTACCAAACACCTATCGCTTTATCAGCTTGATCCTTTGGCAATCATCCAGCTCCGTGAAACAGGAAAATGCGAATTTGTAATCCCTGAAGCTATTTTTGATTTGGATTTTCCGGGTCATTACAAACGCCGGATTAAATCAGTTTCCTTATCCATTCCATGCATTGTTGGCCCTTATACAGGTGTCAATGCAACATTAACTCTTCTGGAAAATAAATTTCGAAATACGGCAATAGGCGGCAAGGGTTACGAAGAGGAAACTGAAAGCGAGGATTTACGATTCAGTACGTATAAAATTCCAGTTAATGCTGTCGCTGTTAGTCATGGACAAAATGATAGCGGTATGTTTGAGCTGAATTTTAAAGATGAACGTTATCTGCCGTTTGAAGGTGCGGGTGTCATTAGTAAATGGCGGCTGGAGTTACCGAAGATAAGACAATTTGATTATCAATCTATTTCTGATGCCATTGTCCATATCAAATACACCGCCAATGAAGGTGGTGAGATACTTAAAGCAGCAGCAAATAAATCACTGTCCAAGCAACTTGAAAATATTGCCCAAGCGCTTAATGAAACAGGACTGCACATCGCTTTACACATGAAACACGACCTTCCAAATGATTGGCATATGCTCAGGAAAACGGGTGTGATTGATCTGAAAATTGATAAATCAAGATTGCCCTATATAGTTCAAATCATCGATAAACCATCTATTGAAGAAGTAATGTTTTTAGCTCAAGTTAAAGATAATCCTGCCTCATACGCAATAAACATTGACGGATCAGCTATTGATTTGGCAAAGATTAGCAGCGAGATAAATTTATGCCGCGAAAAAACTGATGCCATAAAAATTGATAAACCTTTTAATTTATCTATTGCTGCTGATCAAATAGAAAAACTTGAGGAGTTGGTGCTGGTGATTAAATATAAAATACCGAAAATGTAATAGGGAATCTGCATTTCCATCCAGTGAAAAAGGCGAACTCATTTTTGTTTCGTCATCCCCACAACTGCGATTGTGGAGATGACGGTAAACTGATTCGTGCAAAACTCTTCGGAGAATTACATTTTTGTTAGTAAGTAATCATGGCTTCCGGCAGTGTGTTGATCGTAGTCCCATCACTCATGGTTAATTTAAACATATACCAATAAGTAGTACCTGCAACCAAGCCGCTGGTATCGAGCAGGGTTCCTTCTTGTGGTGCGCTGGCCAGAATTCGTGTGCGACCACTGGCTTGGTTGCGGGTATTGCGATATACCTCTACAACTCTAATGGCTTGTGGAAAATCCTGAAGCTTCCAACTCAGTGAAATGCCGGCGTCAGTTTTTGCACTGATTAAATTGGTTTTGGGTGTCAGTACAGTTGCAACATACACAGGTTCCGAGCGCACAATTTGATTGGTTACTGCATTATCAAATTCAATCCAGTAGTAATAATTTTTACCCGCAGTTGCTGTTGCATCTGCCCAACTTAAACTGTTAATTGCAGGTGTTGATACTGATTGGCTTGTTGAAAAATCAGCGGGGGAATTGGCGTCTGTTGTTTCTGCACGATAAATGTTAATTGAACGTATATCCATATTGGCTGTGCGCCAGGTTAATTGCACAGGCACCTCATTATTATTGATATTGAATTCTATTTGCGGAATTAAACTGATGGATAATTTGGTTTTGGATACACCGGGATCGAGGTCGGTTTTTCTTTTGCCTTTAATTTCAGCCCAATAAAAATAATCAACATCCGGCACCACATTGTTATCAATCAACTCAGGATGGTTTTCGGTAATGCAACCTATGCTGACACGGGTTGTTGGATCATTCTCTATGCTGCGGAAAATTTCTGCTGATTTGAATTTCAACAGATGACTGTAAAGATTAACAATAACTTTATCGTCGTAACCCCGCGCAACCAATTTCACCCACTCACTCCCTTTATTGGTTGTTGCTTTGTAGACAAGAGGAGTAGTTTCAATTCCACCCATAAAAAAATCAGGGTGGGGCGGTTGATTGTAACCCACGTTTTGCCAGGCAATTGCTGCGCGGTATTGCGGATTTTGCATCAGTGTTGGAATGCGATATTGCGTGGGAATATGAGAGGAAAAAATCATGAGCGAGGTGTCATCTGTATTGCGCCAAATGACTTCTTCACGCCAGTCACCCAAAATATCGGCAGAAAGCGCCGGTGTTGCTTTGGTGCCATTGTTGGAAATTGCAGAAAATAATGAACCATCCAGAATTTTATTGGATGTGAAATTTTCATAATCCCATTTGTAGATGGAATTACCATCAAGCATTTCACGCAATAAATCGCCATCCCACCAGGATGCAAAATTCATTTGTGGTGGTGGCGTTTCTGCAATCAGTTGTCCATTGGCTGCAACCAATCCACCACGCGATGCCCATTGTTCATTTCCGACAAAATTGGGATCAATATCAATACTCACACCACGGCCCACATCGGCTGCATTGCTTGGACGATTCCATAAAACTTGTCCGGTGGCGGCATCGTGCATTTCAACTCCATATTCAACACCGTCTTTGGTGTAACAGCTTGGGCATTCATGCACCATAAAAATTTCCATACCAGAGCGTGTTGGATCAAGATCGCTAACATGCAATGCGTCACCGTGACCCAGTGCGGTGCTGTAAAGTGCATGGCCGTTATCATCGATAGTGGCTGCACCATAAATAATTTCATCGCGACCATCAGCATCTACATCGGCCACTGACAAACTATGCGCACCCTGACCATAAACAATTTCATCGCCATTGCCATTATTGGTATCAAATACCCAGCGTTGGTTGAATTTATTATCAACCCAATCATAGGCAGCAACGACAGCACGTGTGTAATAACCGCGTGCCATAAACAAGCTGGGTTTTTCACCATCAAAATAAGCAACACCTGCTAAAAATCGATCCACGCGATTGCCGTAATTATCACCCCAGTCATTTACATTTCCACGCGCAGGTGTGTAATCGATAGTGTCCAGCGCTTCACCGGACAAACCATCAAACATAGTTAAATATTCTGCACCGGAAAGAATGTAACCACCGCTATTGCGATAATCGACATTGGCATTGCCAATAATATTGCCACGACCATCGATAGTGCCATCGGCTGTTTTCATGGCAATTTCAGCGCGGCCATCGCCATTAAAATCGTAAGCAATAAATTGTGTGTAATGCGCACCGGCACGAATATTTTTTCCCAAATCAATTCGCCAGAGTTGTTTGCCTTCCAGGGTGTAAGCATCAATAAAAACATGGCCTGTGTAACCGCTTTGTGAATTATCTTTGGCGTTAGTGGGTTCCCATTTCAAAATAATTTCGTAACGGCCATCGCCATCCAAATCCGCAACACTGGCATCATTGGCAGAGTAGCTGTGTACAACTCCTTTAATTGAATCACTTTTGGGTTTGTTCAGTGGAATGGATAAATAGGGCTGATTCCACGGACGTACATTTACAGAGTGATGTTGATGCTCATGCTCCATAACCACCTTGTAGGAATCTCCAGGCTTTCCATTGGGATCCAGATAAAAACTGGCATCTTTAAATGGCTTTTTATTAATTTTTTTGCCATTGCGATAAATATCAAACCCTTTTTTTTCTGGATCACTGATCAGCGTTCGCCAACTGATGGCATTACCTTGTGTTGCTGGAATCACTATCAATCCGCGATCAAGATCTTCGACATTTTTTTCAGCCATCACACTGATGGATGTGACAGAGAGCAGGGCACTCAATAAAATTCCTGACCAATATTTTTTACCAGGGTTTATAGATTTATTCATATTAATTCTCCGGTGAATTAATGGATTGATTTCAAGCTCGTCATCCTCGCGGAAGCGGAGATCCAGTTTTCAAACAGCGATAAAAAAACCCCGGTTTTACGCGGGGTTTCAGGTTGGACAGAAATTACATTTTGTAAGAAATACCTATCGCATATTCGCGCCCCGCCCAATCGTAGGTGGACATACGCCCTGGTCCTGCATTGATGGTTTGTACTTCGCTGGACAGATTGCGGCCATCAATGTAAATCTTTAAGTTTTCGGAAATGTTGTAGTTAAGTTTGGCATCCAGATAACCCGCTGCTTCGGTAAAAGCCGGATTGCCTGAACGATCTCTTGGATTTGAAAGAAATTGACTTCGATAATTATAGGAAACACGAACACCCCAGACGTCTGTTTCATAAAAAGCGGTAATGTCATAACTGTCTTCTGATTGTGAAGGGAAGGGTAGCTCTTCACCTGTCAGGCTATTAAATAAACCTACATCTTCGGCTTCCATATAGGTATAACCAATTTTGGTACCCAAGCCGTCAAGTGGTGCTGGCAACATAGTAAAAGTGGTACCAGCTTGTAATTCAATCCCTTTTATTTTTGCCCCACTGCCGTTGAGCTTTTGTGTGACATCCCACAATCGGCCATCGTTAAAAAAGTCCACATCTTCGTTTCGTGTAGCATCGATGGTCCAAGTATCAAGTTTTTTGGTAAAGAAGGCAGCTGATAATATGGAATAGTCGTTGGGGTACCAGTTCAATGCCAAATCCATTTGTGTCGCACTATAAGGATCAAGAGCAGGGTTCCCTGCAGTACAGGTATCTGGCAGGTTGTCTATATTTGCCTGAATATCATCATTGATTGTGCAAGTCGCATTGACGTTGATATCTGCAATACGTGGATGAGCCATTACCTTGGAAGCGCCAAAAAAAAGTTCCAGTTCGTCCGGGATTAATCCCAGAGTCAGGTTCAGACTGGGTAACACTTCGGTATAACCTTCGGTAATCGTTTTACGGCCATTGAATCGGTCAGGGTGATCCAAACTTTCGATGGGAGCAGCAAGAGTGCCAGTGTTGGGGTTGATAACCGGATTACCATTGGCATCCAACTGATTCACCATTACCCGGATAGTTACATCACCATTGGTCAGTGTTTCTGTATCGACTACACGCACCCCCAGGTTGCCTTCAAGGGGGAATCGACCAATAGCGGTTTCAAAATTGGTCTGCGCATAAATGGCATGGGTTGATACTTCAACATCAAAATTGCCGCGTTGTATTGCCAGATCTTCGCGTGTGGTGTTATCGCCACTGACCCGTTGCAGCTCGTCAATAAATGCTTGCGAATCGAGGGCTTGCCATCTTAGTGGGGCATCTACACCAAGATTGTATTGGTCAAAGAAGTCAGGGGTTTCTTTGGTGCGGCCTTGAATTAATGCATTCTGATCTGCCTGCGTCCACACGACACCATTGTAAGCTGTACCTACGTTACGGTTGATGTCATAGCGCCAGCTCCAGTTGGCAAAATTTTGTCCGGTGTATTGGTAGCCGGTTTGAAACTTGGTAAAAAAATTGGATTCAGGTGTGTAAGCAAAATCCAGCTTCACCATATCTTCCCGGGTTTCGTCTTTTAAAGGGCGATAATTAAAGGATGAGCCACCGGTGTAACTTGATGGACTGTTCACATCAAATCTGTTTGATCTGTCGCTTGGGTTGCTGGCATTTCTGATGTAGGCGCCCGATAAATCTACATCAGGTAGACCTTGATCATTTAATGTAAATTTCATGCCCGGTGCATTGCCGAATGCGGTGGCGCCACGCTGATCTATATCCTGTTCCGAGTTTGATTGAGCCATAACACCCGAGAGTTGGATTTTCTCGTTGTTATATTCAAAGCCGGTTTCTATCATGCTGGTTTCTTGATACCAATCTTGATTCAACACACGATTACTAACAGCGCCACTGGCTGAAGATTCGAATTCCACAACATTGTGTCGGTTATCAACAACAACGGTTGCAGGATTAACACGTGCTGCAGAGCTGGTATCAAATTGCAGGTTAATATCGTAAGCCGTTTTGTCGCGTTCGTTGTAGGTATAACTTAAATAGGCAGATAAATTATCGTTAAAGGCATATTGCACCATACCATTGGCGCTCAAGCGTTTTTCATCACGCGCCCAAATTCCGTAACGCGGCAGGAAAGGAGAAAATTCTTGCCATTGTGCTGTACAGGCTGTTCTATCAGCAGCCACTGTAATAGCAGCACAACCCGCTTGTGTGGTGATGTCATCAAACCTGGGATTGACTGAAGATTTCTCGGCTGATTGGTCATAATCCGAAAAGCGTGCCCACTCTGTATTGCGCAATGCGTGAATCACTGTGCTTTTATCAGAACCTGTCAGATTCACCAGCACACCAAGATCTTCGTTGAATTTATGAACACCTATAAGATTGAATTTAGGCATCACATCATCAATTAATTCATTGCGTTGGACCTCGCCTGAAGCAGAAAAAAAATTACTTTCAAACTCATTGGGTTTGCGGGTATTCACTTGAATGGTGCCGCCAATCCCACCCTCTGTGATACGCGCCTCGGAACCTTTGATTACATCAAGTGATTTCACCAATTCGGATGCCATGTCACGGAAATCGACCCCACGACTACCAGCCATACCCATGGCGCCTACATTGTTGACCTCAACACGCAGAAGATCGGGGTCAACACCGCGCACACTGACAGAGTTACCTTCACCTATATCACGAGACATTTGCACGCCCGGAATGCGCTGCAGAGCTTCTGCAATATTTTTATCCGGGAATGCTCCTATATCTTCTGCAACCAGAGAGTCGGTCATGGTGACAGCGGCTTTTTTGCGTTCAAGTGCGCTGCGTTGGCTGTAACGAATTCCGGAAACAATAACCTCTTCTACATCTTTGCTTTCTTCTTTGTCGGTTGTGTCCTGAGCCAGAGTTGTCGGCACAATCAAACCAAGGCTGGATGTCAGTAACAGGGAAGCGATGTAACGAGGCAAAACTCTGGCTTTAAATGGAATATGCCCGGAAACAGAGGATGATTTAATATGATTGGGATGACTCATTTTTTTCCCTCAGATTTATTATTTAAGAATTGGCGCGTTAAGTATGGTTAAACAAAGCCGATATTAATCACATAATTTTCAATGTCAATCATATACAGTCATTTAACGGTCAAATATGATCATTTCGGTAACAAATAAAAATGGCCGTTACACTGGGTAACAGCCATCAGAAAAGAGAAATCGGTTACAGGATTACAGCATAGGTATGTATTGGTCCATGCATGTTCGAACGAAAGACCAAATATTTTCCATCGGGTGAAAATTGCAGATTAGGTTCAACCCGATAATCGTGTTTGCTCATATCAACCAGTTTGGTGCCGGTGAGTTTGCCAGGGCGAATCAAGTCTGCGGCATCAGGTGCACTGACAACGTAATCCTCAATAATGTCCGGCCTGAATAAATACAAATATTTTCCATTTTCAGCACGAGCAACCATATCTTTGTCGCTGCCATCACCGGCAAATAATTGACCGTCGCGTGATATCTGGAAATGTACCGACCAATCATCGCGCTGCAGGTGATACCAGATACGTTTTTTGGTTTCAAGGTGATAACTGGCGAGCCAAAACACTTCACCGCGTGGTGTTTGTAAATCGTAATAAATTGTTTTGCCATCAGCCGAAAAAAATTCATGTCCTGCAATTTCCATATTCATGCTGCGTTGATGTAATTTTTGTTTGTTGTTGCCATCTATATCAATCATCCAGATTCTATCCACCATATGCCATGGGCCTTCGTGACAATAAAGTATTTTGCGTGGATCAGTTGGAGAGAATTGCACATGGTTGAGCCAATCAGTAGAGCGCGTTACAACTTTTCGTTCACCGGTTTTGATATTGATGGTAAAAATTTCCATGGGAATTTTTTTAGCCAAACGTTCAGCCATGCGCAGTTCTTTTGCTTCAGCAAAACTCAAGGGTTTGCCATCTTTTCCTGTGGCGTTGTAACCACCATCAGTGTTGGCGATTTTGGGGCCGGGTTGTAATTCCACAAGCCCGGTTGTGTAAGCGCCAGCCATAAGCGTGTCGTTGGCATTGATTGATGTAATAAATCCTTGCGGAAAAACGCCAATGGATTTTTGTTTTCCGCTGGAGATATCAATTGCAAAATATTCAATGTTATCAAATAAATTACTGTTGTCTTTATCTTTAAATTCACCCGTGTATTTTCGTGCGTAACAAATGGGTTGGTTGCGGGACACCATAATGACTTCAAAGCGACCTTCGGCGAGCAGAGAATACCTATGGTTTTTGAAATCGTACAAACCTACACCCTCGGGCGCGTTTAACACCATGAATTGGCTATCTTTGGTGAATGCATTATCGTGAAAATAAAGTGATTTTGAATTATCGGTTTTTGAAAGACGAATAATTTTCTTATTACTGATTGGGTCAATCCATTCTGTCGGGATATTGAATGGCGTTGCCATTTTTTCTGATATTTCTTGTGTATCTGCAAACAGGTTTTTGCCTGTCATCAATAGCAAGCTACTAATGGAAGAAATTAATAATTCCCTTCTTGTTATACTAATTCTTGTTTTCATAGGATTTCTCTGTAGTGAATGAATTCGACACATTCATTTTCCAATTACCTCACGTAATTAATTTCACCCTGAATATTGGAAACATTTTCAAATATGACCGGGTCAGGATCAGCAGTTTCCAGAGTGACGTTGCTGAAGCTGAATCCGGTTGCGTGGCTAATTACACCTGCAGTGGATGCGGTGATCATCACATTTTTAAAATGCATATTTTTTAGCGGTGCTTCTGCGTAAGCTTGTAATAAAAAAGCGACATCAGCTTTGGCTTCGATATCACTGATTTCAATATCCTGTAAGTGCGGCAACCCTTTTTCTTTAGGTACAGGTGTAGCAAGAATTTTCCAATGCTCAGGAATATTTTTGATTCCGGGTGGAATGACCGGATAGGAATAAACAGGTAGCCAGTTAAGATCAACACGCACAGCGGCTTCAGCGTTTTTAATGGTCATATTGCGAATATTGATATTGGAAACAGTCCCGCCACGCACATGCGCTGATTTAAAAAACACACCGCTGTACACCGGGCCAATTACTTCCAGATTGGAAACATCAATATGACGAATGCTGCCGGAAGTTTCACTGCCAAAAGTAACACCGGCTTCAGCGTGACGAATAATCGAATCGCGAATCACCACATGTTCAGTGGGACGATTGACTCGCAAACCATCGGCATCACGCCCGGCTTTTAAACAGAGCGCATCATCGTTTACATCTATATCAGCTTTTTCTACTAACACATGATGTGATGAATCCACATCAATACCATCAGTTGAAGGCCCCTTGCCATCAGAGTTGTTGCGAATGATGACATTGGAGACTGTCACATTGTCGGAATAAACAATTTGCAATGTCCAAAAGCCAGCGCGTGATAAAAGCAAACCACCACCCAATTCAATACGACTGGAATTATAAATTTGAATCAAGCGCGGACGTTCAGCATCATAATCAGCAGCCCAACGCAACCCTTTGCCTTCATACGCATTACGTTTATCCCAAAAAGATTGCCAAAACACCGTGCCATTGCCATCAATTGTACCTTCACCGTAAATATGTACATCAGATTGTTCATACACATTCAATAACGCGGATGGCCAAACAATTTCAATACCGGCAATACGTGTTTTTTGTCGTGGATAAGCGTCAATATTTTGCTTGCCGATCAAGGTTACATTTTTATCAAGACGTAACGCCATATTGGATTTTAAAAACAGCGAACCTGTTAGATAAGTGCCAGGTTTTAATATCAGCGTCGCGTTTTCTTCAGCGGCTGCATCAATTGCTTTTTGCAGTGCGGTGGTATCGTCATTAATTCCATCTCCTTTTGCACCAAAATTGTTGGCGATTATTTCGATGGGCTTGATATGTTGTGGAGCGGCTATAGGAAATTTTGTTTTTTCAATATCAGTTTTTGCAACAGAAGGTGAGAGAGTCGTCATAGTTGAACTTACCGGTAGGTTAATGAATTCAATATTCCAGTTTTCAAGAATAGCGTGTTTGAATCGTCTGATTAAGTGTGAGTGTCTAATAACAGACATTAATCTTGTGAGGAAAAAAGCTGCCGGAATAATCCGGCAGCAAGAGCTACGAGGAAATCAGAATTTGGCGTTAACACCCAGTGTCAAGGTGCGGCCAATACGCGTTTCAAACAGTGGATCCTGACGTTTGCTGTCTATGTACAAGGTGTTGCGTTCATCGGTGAGATTTTGCATTTCCAGAATCAGTTTTACTGTGTCAGTGAGGTTGTAACTGGCTGATGCATCCACAAACAAGCTGGAGTGGTTACCCAGCACATCACTCTCGTTACCACCGGAAGGAACAGAACGCAGATAACCGGAACGATAATTCCCGGTAGTGCGGAAGCTGAACAATTCGTTTTCATAATAAAGCGTCGCACTGGCAGCATTTTTCGATAGGCCAATCATGTCGTTATTGGTTGTCAGAGTGGGTACACCGCCAACACTTTGCAGCACGTAATTAATATCCGAGGTCACATGGGTGTAATTGGCCAATACACCAAAGTCTTGCCAAAAGCCGGTTGGCAGGAAGGTAAATGGTAATTGCAGGTTTAATTCGTAACCCTTGAGCATACCGCCGGGCGTGTTGGTTGAGCGGTTTACAGTGAACAGGTCAGACGGGGTCGCTGCCGAGCCTTCCAGTAATGTGTTGGGCAGACCCAATTCGCTGTAGGGGACCAGGCTGGAGATTGACTGGATATAGGTACTGATGTCTTTCACAAAGTAAGCCACAGAGAGCAGGGCGCTCTCATCAAAATACCATTCCAGCGCTGCGTCATAAGTCTCGGCATGAGTAGGATCAAGGAAGGGGTTACCGATGCTGGCTGTACGGGTAGTGGGATTCATGGAACCGCTTGGGATCAACAGGCCCAATTCCGGACGTGACATGACTTCTGCATAAGCAAAACGTGCCTGCAAGTCCGGATTGATTTCCAGCACAATATTGGTGGATGGCAACAATTCATCATAATCACGCTTCACTTTGGCCGGGTTTGCCGTTGTAGGGTAGGTTGAACCCGTCGGATTGGCAGTGGGGATAAAGCCCAGGCTGCGTTGTTTGGTTTCCAGATAACGCATGCCTATATCACCACGTACTGGAACAACTGCATTGTCGAAGTCGAATTCGAGCATCAGGTAACCACTATCAATCGATTCTTTTACACCGGGTGATTGCGCACCACATTCCGCACCACACCAAACAAAATCATTAAAGCCTACGGCTTGCTTCCATTTTTCATGATTAACACCCAGAAAATTCCCCATGGTTCTTGAACCCAGCTTGTCATTGACGCCATTCACTACACGAGTGAAGTCAGCAACGGTTACACCGGTGGGCAGGTTACGGGTAGCAGTAAAGCCGGGTGCTATGATCAAACTGTCAGTTTTGAAATCACTTTCGCGGCTTTGAACACCGAATTTAAGTTTGAGCTCTTCCATGAATTGCCAGCCAGCATTTACCTCCATAGTGGTGTTTTCGGTAGTGCGTTCAAACCGGCGGGTGTTCCAGTTACCCAACACAGTGCCATCGGCTAGACCTGCAGCGTATTGGAAGTTGGCCGGATTGGTCAGATCTATGCCGTAGCTGAGGATAGGCACATTGCCGCGGTTGCGGAAATCGATACCGAAGTTGTCAGTATCGATTGCATCCAGATTAACTGTCAGGCGTTCGGGGTTATCGAATACAGATTCCGAACGACCAATTAATGCATTGATCTCGACGGCATCATTTAATTGATGGGTCAGATTCAGGTTGGTTTGTTGGAAGCTGGAAGTGAAACGATCAATCAGGCTTTCAGAGCGCAGATCGACGCCATCAAACAAGCCATAAATAAGTGAGCCCTTGCTGTCTACCTGCAGTTCCTTAATGGAAACCATCGGTTGGCCATTATTGGTCGCGCTACGGGCAAATGACAGGGCATCTATGTAGTTATCGAGGCGAACCACATCGTATTCGGAATAAAGATTATCGAGAGAAATATTGGTACTTTCGTTGGGTTGCCATTCAAATGTCAGAGTGCCACCGGTGCGGGTAGCATCTTGTTCAGAGTTCAGATAACGGGGAATACGGGGCAGGAATACACCACCACCGGGAGTTACTCCCAATGGACCGCCCAATCGGGACTGCAGTAACTCATAAGCTTCTATACTGCCGGTACGTGGATTGTTGGTGCTGCAGTTCAGAGCATCCGCACCTTTGGTTGCATTGTTCGCAGGATTTTGGGTTCCTGTATAACCTATTGGTGAACAGAAACCTCCATTGATGTAGGTGGGCAGAATATTGACTGCTGAATACCCCACTTCACGAATGTTGCGATCCGAGTAAGCAAAGGATGCCAGCACACCCATACTGTCTTCGGCGAACTTTTTACTGATTAAAAATGAAGCGCGAGGATCAGTGGACTCGCTGACGTCATTGAACACCCCACGCACAGTCCCTGTCATGGTCAGATCATCACCCAGCGATAAAGGTTTTTGTACTTTCAGGTCAACCGTAGCACCCAGGGATCCTTCTTCTATGTCAGCACTGGGAGTTTTGCGCACTGTTAATTCGGAAAAAATTTCTGTCGGAAATACGTTGAAATCAAAACTGCGGCCACCATTGCCTGCACCATAAATATCAGAAGAACCTGTTTGCGATGTTCCTTCCATGCCATTGATACGCACACGGGTAAATTCTGCACCCAGGCCGCGAACGGAAATAGTCTTGCCTTCACCGCCATCGCCTCGCGACAAGGCTACACCCGGGATACGCTGCATGGATTCCGCCAAATTGGAATCGGGAAACTTACCCACGTCTTCCGACATAATGCTGTCAACTGCAGCAGCGCTTTCGCGTTTTTGGTTTAACGCGGAACTTAATGAAGCCTTGAAGCCGGTGATGGTGACTTCTTCCACATCATCCTGCGCACTCACTGTTGCCGACAGTGTAATGGCCGCCAAAATGCAGAGGGAAAGTGGTTTGGGGTTGAATTTTTTATGGATCATCTACTGAACCTCTTTTTAGAATTATTGAAGCAGTGTTTGATCGGATGCTAATAGATGTCATTTAATTAAACAATCATTACCAGTCAAATTATGTCTATACTGTTCACCGGTTGTCATAAATAATCATAATTTTGGGAAAAATCGTAACCTTTTTTTGGGTTAAATCTGGATGCAGATCAATCCCCATCGGGTCTCAGGTGGGATATTTGTGGGCTTGGCTTCAGATGGAATTCTTCAGGGATTACCGGTGTTGCGGGATCATAGTGACATGAAGAATGATCAGAAGAATCACGTAAATATTCAGTCAGTGGCAACCCTGAATCGCAAATAGCTTTTACAACGCAAAGTGCCAATTGGTAAGCACCGTAATTGTTGTGATGGGTGGCATCTTTGCCATTGTCGTTGAATGCGAGTGGTGCTTTATTTACACCCAATGCTTCGTAAAATTTTACACTCATGACATCAAGATCGATTAGCGCAACATTTTTTTCTTTGGCAAGCTCGCGTACTGCTTGTGGATATAAACCATGGCTGTTTTGAATTTTTCCGTTGTTATCAAATGTGCGACGTTGCATGGATGTGATTAATACAGGTGTAGCGCCACGCAAACGCGCTTCCGAAATAAAAATATTTAAATAATCTTTGTATGTTGTTTGTGCTTCCACATAAGTTTGTGGCCAATATTTTTTTTGATCGTTGTGACCAAATTGAATCAATAGGTAATCACCTTGCTGCAATCCTTCCAATACTTTTGCGAAGCGTAAACCTGATATAAATGATTTCATGGTCTCGCCCGATTCGGCATGGTTTGCAATTGCAATATGCTCATTAAAAAATCGCGGTAACATCTGCCCCCAGCTGGCAGCCGGTTCGAAGGGTTGATCTGTTACCGTAGAATCACCAACTAAATAAATTGTCGGTACATCAATTTTTTTAATTTTGATGGATCGGACTTGCGGCGAGTCACCATTAAATTCCAGCGTCAGTTTATCATCCCAATGCAAACGATCTTTTTCGTTATTTTTTAATACAACACGACTTCCTCCCGGTGCATTTAATTCCGGGGGTTTTAGTTTTCCAGTGCGTATATTGACAATAAAGTTTTGCGTCATGATTTCACCGGCCGCTGTTTTGATATTTTCCAAAAACAACCGGCGTGATTCGGCTTTCACTGTATTGGATGACGCTTGTGTAGTACTGCCAAATTCAACACTGATGTTGTAATTACCTTCAGGTAGTTGAACTGAAAAGTAAAAAGGTTTTGTTTCAGGGTTCATGCGGGTGCCCAAATCAAATCCGTAACCGCGTTCAGGGGTGTAGACCTTGTCGGGCGTCACAGGAAATTCGTTGTATGGATAAATCCTGGCGGCATTGGATGCGACGAAGAAATGGAAAGTCATGGGCAGATTGGGGTCAGGCTTGCCGCGATTGACCGGGTTGTGAGCACAAGCCTGAAGGCTTGTCATCAGGATCAGTATC
Source organism: uncultured Cellvibrio sp. (assembly GCA_946481095.1). Next base: position 24,518 of record CAMLML010000017.1, on the reverse strand, counting down.
CTGAGGATCAGGGTGGTGGTTGGGTGCATATTAATCTTTATTTATCATTAAACTGGTCATAATCAATCAATAATAATCATATTTCTGGAGAATTTCCTGAAAAATATGATTTAATCCGGCTTCACCAGTCCTGTAAGAGAATAAAAATGAAAACAACCCGACGTGAAACTATCAAGTTTTTGGCTGCTACCGGTGGATTAACAGCCCTTGCTCCCTACCTGAAAGCCAGTGCGGCTATGAATGGAACGGGGCAGTCACTTGATAATTACCGAATGAAAAAGCTTTGGCATGGTGTGTGTTATTACCCCGAACTTTGGCCAGAGGAAGATGTGGATCGCGATATTGTCGAGATGCAAAAACTGGGCATCAATATGATTCGCATAGGTGAATTTACCTGGTCCAGTATCGAACCCGAGGAAGGGAAAATTTCTACCCGATTTTTACGTGAAGTAATGGATAAATTTCATGCCGCAGGTATTGCAGTGGTTTTTTGTACACCCACACCTACACCACCGGTGTGGCTCACACATAATCAACCGGATCGTTTATTTGTGAATGCGGAGGGTGAACGATTAATTCACGGCGCACGTCAGCATGTGAGTTATGAACATCCTGCTGTACGTAAAGCTTGTATGCGAATTGTTGAAAGAATTGCAAAAGATTTGGGTGATCATCCGGCCATTATTGCCTGGCAAATCGATAACGAATTGAAATGTCATGTTGCAGAAGATTTTAGTCCCGCCGCAATTGCAGCATGGCATCACTGGTTGAAAAAACGTTACGTCACGATTGATCGTTTAAATAAAGAATGGGGCACACATATGTGGAGCACTCATTATCAAACATTCGAACAAGTACCGGCGCCATTAAAAACACCGTTTTTACACAATGCTTCCCTGAGCACCGCTTATCGTTTATTTAATCGCGAAAGCATTGCAGAATTTTCTGACATGCAATGTAAAATTATTCGCCAATATTCCAAAGCGCCGATTACCCACAATACCAATCCTGCTTTTTCGGTAAACCACGAACGATTATTTAAAAATCTGGATTTTGCCGCTTACGATGCTTATCCCTCCAGCAAGGAATGGCAAGCTTTGGTATTTCGCAGTGATATGTATCGCGCTGCAAAATCGGGACGTCCATTTTGGTTGATGGAAACCAGTGTGAGTCACAATGGATGGTTGGGGACTCACAGTGCAATGCATCCGGAAAAATTTTTAATGGCAGAAGCTGTTCTGGTTTATGGATTGGGTGGTGAAGCAATCAATTATTGGTTATGGCGACAGCAGCGCACAGGTGCAGAAATTAATCACAGTGCAGTGATGAGCAGTTGGTTTAAACCCACAATCGGTTATCAACAAGTTAAATTAGTGGAAGATGCACGAAAACAATTGGAACCATTGATGATTACCAGCAAACCATTGGTGCCGGAAATTGCAGTGACCTGGTCTGATCATGCACGTGCAATGATTGAAACCGAACCTATGGATAAAGAAGCAGGATTTCCTGAAACCTACAATGGCGTTATCCAGTGGTGGCATGGAATTTTATTCGAGCAAGGTTATCACCGTGATGTACGTTTTGAAGGTGCTGCACTTGATGGATTGAAATTATGGATTACACCTGCAATGCCCTATGTGAGCGCAGAATTTTTGCAACGCGCAGTTAGTTTTGTAAAAGCGGGAGGCATTTGGTTAATTGCGCCAGGTACTGGTATGCGCACACGCGAACACACCAATCACACAGATGCAGGTTTGGGAATGTTGGATGCAGTTGCCGGTGTGAAAACCCAGGCGGTATTTCCGTTAACGGCAACAGGAATTACCGGTAGTGTTGATAATAAAACATTAAATTTTACTGGTTGGTGTGCAGCGGTAAAAGCAGACAGTACAGATACCAAAGTACTTGGAAAAATTAATTCCGACCTGGTTCCTGATACTGCATTTTTAACAGAGCGTCAGTTGGGTAAGGGTAAGATTGTACTTTTGTCTGCTCATCCAATTGGCGATGAGGGTAAAAAATTTATTCAGGAATTAATAAAAAAATATGCTGGTGAGTTGAATATCACCAGAACTTTTGAAGTAACACCAGGCACAGTGGTTTGTCCACGAGTAGATGATCAGGGTAAACAACTTTCTGTTGTTATTAATATGAACGGCGAGGGCGGTAGCGTGAAATTACCTGCAGCCTGTCGTGATGTAATCAGCGGAAAAACAATCAGTGGGACCCTGCATCTCAAATCTTATGAGTGGCGAGTGTTGCAGCCAGGTGTTTGATCAATTAAAAGAGAAATGATTATGGAAAAAATAGCTTTTGTTATGACATTAAAACCCGGCTTTGAAGCGGAATATAAAAAACGCCACGACGAACTTTGGCCGGAGTTAGCGGTTGAGTTAAAAAAAGCCGGTATTTCTGATTATTCAATTTACTTGCACCCACAATCATTGAAATTATTTGCCGTATTAAAGCGAACGGATAATCACACTATGGATAATTTGCCAGCAACGGCGGCGGTAAAAAAATGGTGGGCTTATATGGCCGATATTATGGATACTAATCCCGATAATAGCCCGGTGGTTGAACCTTTGGATCAAGTGTTTCATTTTGAATAAAAATTTTGTTTTATTTCAGATGTTGATCGAGGGTTAAATGACTGTCTATTTTCAAAGGTTTATTGTTAGGCGTTGTTGGGCATTGTTACCCGGCCTGCGAATCCCTTTATTCTTTATTTTATGGTTATTGACCGCTTGTGCTGATCTTTCATCAAAAGAAAAAAGTCCTGTTCAAGGTACGCTTGCACCCAAGCCTTTATATCGTGATCCCATGTATGACGGTGCTGCTGATCCTTCTATTATCTTTAATAAGACTGAAAAAAAATGGTTGATGTTTTATACCAATCGTCGCGCTAATGTTGCAGGTTTAACCAATGTCACCTGGGTGCATGGCACACCGATTGCCATTGCCGAATCTATTGACGGTGCCCACTGGTCTTATCGCGGCAGAGTGAATTTTCCGAACGATATTCCTGGCACACAGAATGTTGATCTGGCCACTTACTGGGCGCCAGCTGTGTTGGAACATGAAGGAACTTATCACATGTATCTCACCATAGTTCCGGGTGTATTTGAGGACTGGAATCATCCCCGCAATATTGTTCATCTTACCAGTCGCGATTTAAATCATTGGCAGTATCAGAGTAAATTGCCATTGATCAATAACAAAGTGATTGATGCTTGTGTGTTGCGCTTGCCAAATGGTTCCTGGCGACTGTGGTACAACAATGAACCTGCGGGGAAAAAAACGTTTTATGCCGACAGTAAAGATCTTTATCACTGGGTAGACAAAGGTTCGGCAAATCTTCCTGACGATAGAGGCGAAGCACCGCTTGCTTTTTTTTGGCAAGGGCATTATTGGTTGATTAATGATTTGCTGGGTAATAATGGCTTGGGAGTTTACAAATCCAGTGATGCTTTTAACTGGATTCGACAAAAAAATAATTTGCTTGATGTGCCGGGAACGGGCGTGGATGATCAGAATGCAGGGCATCATCCGGAAGTTGTTGTCAGTGGTGATCGTGCATATCTTTTTTATTTTGTACATCCGGGCGTGAATGCCGAGACAGTTTATAACAAACAACCGACACCTGATGTAAAACGCAGCTCCATTCAAGTTGCGGAGTTAAAATACCTTGACGGTGAGCTAACAGCTGATCGCAATGCGCCGGTATTGGTCGACTTATTAGCTGCGCAGCAACAATAAAATGCTAAAAATAATCTCTCTTTTGTGTTCAATAGGTTGGATGTTAATTGCAGCAAATGCTCAAGCAAACACCCATTGGGTAGACAGTAAAAAACATAAAAATGATTTTCCGTTGGCTACTGAAACACAACTCGCCTCTGTTATTTATTCATCTGATGATTTCAAGGTCGTTAGCATTGCTGCCCGGGATTTGGTATCGGATATAGAACGGGTAACCGGACGTAAAGCGGAATTAAAAAATGAATTGGATAATTCCACAACTGCTGCGATTACATCGGCTGTTATTATTGGTACCCTGGGTAAAAGTCCATTGATTGATCAATTAACTGCAACGAAAAAAATAGACGTTACCCAACTGCAAAATCAATGGGAAAGTTTTTTGATACTGACTATTGATCAACCTTTTCCCAATGTGAAAAGTGCATTGGTGATAGCAGGCAGCGACAGGCGTGGTACAGCTTATGGCGTTTATGAATTATCGCAAGCCATTGGTGTGTCTCCCTGGCATTGGTGGGCTGATGTCGTTCCGCAAAAAAATCATCGCTTTTTGTTAAGGCAGGAATCAGGCGCTTCGGCCCACCTTCAGTGAAATATCGCGGAATTTTTATTAATGATGAAGATTGGGGTATGCAGGTTTGGGCAGAAAAAACATTTGAACCTGAAAATGGTGGTATAGGCCCGAAAACCTATAGCAAATTATTTGAACTGCTACTGCGTTTGAAAGCCAATACTCTTTGGCCTGCAATGCATCCAACCACAAAACCGTTTAACCATGCTCTGCCTGAGAGAGTTTCGCAAAATGCACAGATAGCGGATGATTACGCCATAGTCATGGGGTCATCACATGCTGAACCTATGTTGCGTAATAATGTAGGTGAATGGAAATTTGCTCATGAACAATATAATTATCTGACTCATCGCAATGTGGTGAAGCATTATTGGCAAGAGCGTATGCAAACCAACGGTAAATTTGAAAATATTTACACTCTTGGCATGCGTGGTATTCACGATTCCTTGATGCAAGGGCCAACAAATGACACGGAACGGATAAAACTTTTGCAAACCATTTTTGCTGACCAGCAGGAATTGATTAAACAGTTCGCCCGGCGATCACCAGAAAAAATACTACCTGAAAAAGTACCACAGATGTTTTGTGCTTACAAAGAAGTGCTGGGGCTTTATCGTCATGGATTAAGCGTTCCTGATGATGTCACTATAGTGTGGCCCGATGACAATTTTGGTTATGTTCGAAATTTTACCAATGCGCAAGAGAGAAAGCGTGCAGGTGGTTTTGGAGTTTATTATCACCTGTCCTATTTGGGCGCACCCATGGCGTATCTATGGTTAAACACCACACCACCTGCATTGATTTGGCAAGAGATGTTCAAATCTTATGAAATGGGTGCTGATCGTATCTGGATTGTGAATGTGGGCGATTTGAAACCGGCAGAAATAGGCACAGAATTATTTTTGCAAATGGCATGGGATATCAAACGTTGGCAGCGTCATAATCAAAAGTACTATTTACATGAGTGGGCTGTACGTGAATTTGGCGAACAACAAGCAACAGACATTGCAGCATTAATGCAAGATTATTATCAACTGAATTTCCAGCGAAAACCGGAACACTTGCAATGGTGGTTGCCGCGTACAGCGCCCCGTTTCAGTAATTTATCTGTAGATGAGTCCAATCGGCGGTTACAGGCATTTACACAATTAAATTTGCGCACAGCAAAAGTGGCTGAAAAAATTAGCAGTGAAAATCAAGACGCATTTTTTCAATTGGTTAGGTATCCGATAGAAGGTTCAGCTCTGGCCAATATTCGTTTCCTTGAAGGAGAGAAAGGTAACCGCAAAGCAGCAATCGATGCAGATAGAAAGCTGAAAGCAAAACACAGTCATTGGAATACCCGTCTGTCAAAAGGAAAATGGAAACATTTTATGGCGCTTGAACCTGCGGATGCGCAGTGGGACAAATACCGGATTTCGCCATGGAAAATGCCTGACGTTAAAAAAATTGAAACATCAACTATAAGATCGGCAGAAAAAATTCTGCGACTGGAAGCAGAAAACTTTATTGCACGCAAGCAAGGTACTCACAGTCGTTGGGAAATAATTGATGGCCTTGGTCGATCAGGTTCTGGTTCAACCAGTGTATTTCCTGTTACTGCACCGGTTTTAACAATTGATCAATGGCAGCAAGCACCGCGTTTGGATTACGAACTGAAAATTCCCACAGGTCAGTATCAGTTATGTATTCACTTACTTCCCACACATCCACTGACAGGAACGCAACTTATTTATGCACTTGGCCTCAATCAAACTTCACCTGAATTGATGTCCCTTGAGGTGAATGATGGCAGCGCTGAATGGGCTCAGGGAGTGTTAAATAATGATCGCGCTTCGTGTAAACCGATTGCCCTGAACAAGACAGATAAAAACACATTAAATATTTATGGTTTGCATGCCGGTGTTACTCTGGATGCATTCGAGTTATTTAAAAATAAATAATCAGGAATCATTTATGAATGCTGTTATGAAAGCCGTTCTCGATATTGGTAAAACCAACGTCAAACTTCAATTGGTGAACAATCAGGGGCGCCTTTGCGAAAGCTATTCGCGCAAAAATACGGTGCTGAATCAGGAACCATACCCGCATATGGATATCAGCGGTATATGGCAATGGTTACTGGAAACTTTGGCGGGTTGTAAACAGGCTGCAAATATTCGTGCATTGGTTGTGACTACCCATGGTGCGACTGCTGCGCTGATAAATGCTGAAGCCGGTGAAGATGGATTGGTGTTGCCGGTATTGGATTATGAATTCACAGGTGTGAATAGTTGCGATACTGCCTATTCTCGTTTGCGCCCGGATTACAGTGTCAGCTTATCGCCTGATTTACCGGCAGGCTTGAATCTGGGACGGCAGATTTTTTGGTTGCAGCAACAGTTTCCGTCTGAATTTTCCCGTGTTACTCACATACTGATGTATCCGCAATATTGGGGTTGGCGGTTAACCGGTGTGTTTGCGGGGGAGGTGACCTCCCTTGGATGTCATACCGATCTTTGGCTTCCAGGAAAATCTTATTCCAGCCTTGTAACGGATTGTGATTGGCAGGACTTGATGCCGCCTTTGAGGTCGGCCTGGGATGTTTTAGGTTTTATCAGTCCGCAGATTGCAGAAAAAACAGGATTGCCTTCTGACTGCAAGGTTTACCTCGGAATACATGACAGCAATGCCAGTTACTTGCGTTATTTGTTAAACAACAAAACCCCGCAAGCATTCACTGTTATTTCAACGGGGACATGGACGATTTTAATGAGTGCGCGTACGGGCTTGTCATCCTTAAAGGCCGGGCGAGATATACTGGCCAATTGCGATGTCTATGCCGACCCTGTTGCTTGCGCAAGATTTATGGGTGGGCGTGAATACGATTTGATTTGCCAGCGTTTGGGTGGGGATATCCAGATTCCAATGATGGCTGATATACAAACGGCAATTGATAACCTGTGGCTGGTCACGCCGGACTTCAGTGGTGGTAATGGCCCTTTTGCCGGGCTTGTACCGGTTATTGATTGTCCTGTCCCTGCCGTTTGTCCAGCTGCAGTGGCTACTCTTTATTGTGCTCTGATGATCGACCAGCGATTGACTGACCTGCAATCGACAGGCGCCATTTACATTGAGGGTGCATTTCTCAAAAATCCTTTGTTATGTCAGCTTGTTGCACAAATGAGACCTGATCAGACGGTTTATCTTTCAAGCGATGATACGGGCACAGTACAGGGAGCCTTGTTGTTGACGGATTTTGGTCAGAATCCGTTTTCTCTTGCACTTGAAGTCTGTATTCCTGGAAATTTCACCTCTCTGGATAAATATAAAAACCATTGGCATGGGATTATTGATAAATGTTCGGATAAATAATCAAGCTGTGCTGGTTTTTGTTTGTATTTCAATCAAATTCCGTTTGCCTTGATTGATTATGATTGGTAGTCTGCGTATCATCCGATTGCAGACTTATTTCTTATTATCATTCAAACCGGGCGGGTAATTTCATGTTAGAGAAGCAGCGACAACAACTGATTTTGGATTTTCTGGATGAAGCAAAGTTTGCCAGTGTGCGTATTCTTTGTGATCAACTCAATGCCTCCGAAGCGACTATCCGTCGCGATCTGAATAAGCTTGCTGCATCTGGAAAAATAAAAAAAATTCGCGGTGGTGCAGAAGTTATTCAATCCAAAGTCTTGCCTTCCACCAAAATTACCGGCAAATCTTTTTGGGTTGATAAAGAAAAAAATGTTAACACCAAACGCATGATTGCCAAGCGTGCAGCAGAACTTTGTGGTGATGGTGAATCGATTATTATCAACGGCGGCTCTTCTACTTTTATGATGGCAGAATTTTTGGAAGATCGCCGCATGAACATACTTACCAATTCGTTCGTATTAGCTCAGGAACTCTTGGAAAATAGCCAAAATCAAATCACCTTGCCGGGCGGGGAAGTGTATCGCAAGCAAAGCATCATTCTCAGTTCATTCGAAAATGACACCACGCAAAATTATCATGGCAGCAAGATGTTCATGGGATGTCCCGGTATTAGTGAAATCGGTGTAATGGAAACAGATCCGCTGCTGATTCTTGCCGAACAAAAATTGCGTAAACGTGCAGACAAACTGATTGTGCTCGCTGACAGCACCAAAATTGGCGTGAAAGGCAATTTGATTTTCAGTCCCTTGTCAGGTGTAGATATGGTGATTACAGATAGCAATGCTGACAAATCAATACTGCAACATTTTGAACATCAGGGTATAGAAGTTGTTGTGGTAGATGCCTGTGATTAATGCCACTCAAAACCGGTGTTGATCTCTTTGCATACACCGGTTTTCCAATTTTCCTGCACCTTCCATTATGACCAATATCATTTGAATCAATCGCAGAGTTCGTTATTTGATCGAAATCATGCTTGTTTCGCGACAAATAATGATTGGAAATGATTGTAAATGCTCTTCAATCTGGTTATATTGACTCAGTCAATTTCGAGACACTACAAAAAGAACAATCCAATCTTATTCACATCAAGTTCATAGGAAAACCGATGCCTTACCAGCCAGATGAATATAAACATGTCAATTATCTTTGGGATGATGCAGTGGCAGACAAGCTGGATCCGGTTGGAAACCTGGTATATCGATCCAACAAATTAGGTGAGGATTTGCGCATTACCAATACGGGCGGAGGCAATACCTCAGCGAAATTGATTGAAACCGATCCGCTCACGGGCGAAAAAGTTGAAGTGCTTTGGGTGAAAGGGTCGGGTGGTGATTTACGCACCTCCAAAAAAGAAAATTTTTCCTCCTTATACAGTGGCAAGTTGCAAGCACTTGATAAGGTCTACCAACAATATCCGGACAAGGGTTACAAATCAGCGGGTGAAGATCGCATGGTGTCGATGTTCACTCATTGCAATTTTTGTTTGAATCCACGCGCACCATCTATCGATACACCATTGCATTCCATGATCGCTGAAAAACACGTTGATCATTTACACCCTAATTCAGTAATTTCAATCGCGTCCTGTAAAGATCAGGAAAAATTGACGAAAGAAATTTGGGGTGGGAAATTAGCTTATGTTCCCTGGATGCGCCCGGGATGGGAAGCCGCCAAAGTATGTGAAGAAACCTACGCAAACAATCCTGATATTTGCGGAATTTTGCTGGGGCAACATGGACACACCAATTGGGCATCTGAAAGTAAAAACTGTTATGAAATTTCACTTTGGGTTGTTGAAACTGCAGCGCGTTATATTGAGCAACGGGATAAAGGTGAAAAAACTTTTGGTGGCCAGAAATACCAAAGTTTAAGTGATGAAGCGCGTACCGAATTGCTGCGTGAATTCTTACCTTTAGCGCGCGGTTTGATTTCTGAAAAAGTAAAATTTATCGGTACCATACAAACTGACGCAGCAACCTTACGTTTTGTCAACAGTGTGGATGCTCCGCGTTTGGCAGAATTGGGGACATCATGCCCCGATCATTTTTTGCGAACCAAAATCAAACCACTTTATGTTGAGTTTGATCCGCAGAAAGATAATCTGGATGTGTTAATCAATCGTTTTAAAACAGGTTTACAACAATATCGAAAAGATTACGCTGCGTATTATCAAGCTTGCAAACATGCAGACTCACCACCCATGCGTGACCCGAGTCCAACAGTAGTATTGATTCCCGGTGTGGGTATGATTGCCTGGGGCAAAAACAAATCGGAATCGCGTGTGACAGCAGAATTTTATAATTGTGCAATTGAAGTTATGCGTGGCGCTGAAGCAATTTCAGAATACACAGCTCTGCCAATGCAGGAAGCATTTGATATTGAATACTGGGCGTTGGAAGAAGCGAAATTACAACGTATGCCAAAAGAAGCAAACCTTGCACGAAATGTGGTGGTGGTGATTGGCGCAGGTGATGGTATTGGTAAAGCGGTTGCGCATCGTGTTGCCAAAGAAGGTGCACATGTAGTTTGTGCAGATTTACGTTTGGAAGCAGCAGAGCAAACAGCCGCAGAATTAACCAAAATATATGGGCAGGGAATTGGTGTCGCCGGTAGTGGAATTTCCAGTTGTGGTCCTGCGATAGCCTTGGCAGTTGACATCACTCAACGTGAAACAGTCAGGAAAATGTTTACCCAAATCATTCTTGCTTACGGCGGCATAGATAATGTGATTGTAACTGCCGGTGTGTTTATGGCTGAAGGTGCAGACCTTTCACAAAATGATAAAATTTTTGACGTCAGTTTTGGTGTCAATGTGAAGGGTGGTTACATAGTGGCATCTGAAGCCCAGGATATTTGGATCAAACAGAAATTGCAGGGTGCTATGGTATTGACTACCAGTGTTAATGCAGCTGTATCCAAAAAAGGTTCTTTGGCCTATGACACCAGTAAAGCGGCCGCCAATCATTTGGTTCGAGAATTGGCTGTCAGTATGGCGCCATTAATTAACGTTAATGCACTGGCACCGGCAACAGTGGTGCAGGGCAGCAATATGTTTCCACGTGATCGAGTGATTTCATCATTAAAAAAATATGAAATTCCTTTTGATGAAAATGATACAACAGAGGGACTGCGTAACAAGCTTGCACAATTTTATGCCTTGCGCACACTCACCAAAAAACCTATTACTCCGGAAGATCAAGCTGAAGCGGCTTATTTATTAATTTCTGGTCAGCTGAGTAAAACTACCGGGCAGGTGATTAGTGTAGATGGCGGTTTGCATGAAGCTTTCTTGCGTTAAGTGAATAATCGTTAAGAGTAAATAATTATGAGAAGAATCGATCTGGAATTTGTAAAAGAGAAAAACGAAAAAGAAAAAAATTACCTGCAAAAAGATTTTGATGCTTTGGGCGAAAAGCTTGGCCGTGACGGAATCGACATTGAAGTATTGACCAAGGCAGCAAGTGATTTTCAAATCGCTGTTCCGTCCTGGGGAACGGGTACAGGGGGTACACGATTTGCGCGCTTTCCCGGTCAGGGCGAACCGCGAAATATTTTTGAAAAAATAGAAGACTGTTCCGTTATTAATGAATTGTCCGGTTGCACTGGCAGTGTGTCACCTCATTTTCCATGGGACAAAGTAAATGATTTCGGTGAATTGAAACAACATGCGGATCAGTATGGTATTAAATGGGTTGCAGTCAATTCCAATACATTTCAGGATCAACCAGGTCAAACTGCATCTTATAAATATGGCAGTCTGGCAAATACTGAAAAAGCTTCACGCGATTTGGCAATTCAACATAATATCGATTGCATTAATTATGGTTTGCAACTGGGTGCAAAAAGTTTAACCGTGTGGATAGGGGATGGCTCCAATCACCCCGGCCAACAACATTTCCAGCGTGCGTTCGAACGTTATCTGGCGAGCACCGCAGAAATCTACAAAGCTTTGCCCGCTGATTGGGAAATGCACCTCGAACACAAAATGTATGAACCTGCATTTTACTCAACCGTGCTTCAGGACTGGGGCAGCAGTATTTTGGCGGCTATGCAATTGGGACCAAAATGTAAATCACTGGTGGATTTAGGTCACCATGCACCCAATACCAATATTGAAATGATTGTTGCGCGTTTGATTCAATTTAAAAAACTCGGTGGCTTCCATTTCAATGACAGTAAATACGGCGATGACGATCTCGATAGCGGTTCATTACAGCCTTACCAGCAGTTTTTGATTTTTAATGAATTGGTGGATGCTGCCTATCGACAGGAATCTGACTTTAATCCTGCGTATATGCTGGATCAATCACACAATGTAACAGACCCTATTGAAAGCCTGATCAATTCCGCAATTGAAGTGCAACGCTCTTATATAAAAGCATTGCTGATAAACCGCGAAGCACTTTATGGCTATCAACAAGCCAACGATGCCATGATGGCTTCCTGTGAATTGAAAAAAGCATTCAATCTGGATGTATCCCCCATTCTGGCAATGGCCCGTTACCGCAAAGACGCAGCAATAGATCCATTACAAACCTATCGCGCATTTGATTACCGAAAAAATGTCGCACCAAAACGTCCGCGTGACCCCAAGGCAACCGGTTCGGGGATTATTTAAATATCAAGGTTTTTTTGCACGAAACAATTTTTGCTTGATCTCATCGTCATCCCTGCGAAAGCAGGGATCGGTCTTTCATTTTATTGAAATTTTGTTCGTGCAAACTCTTACTGAAAATCCAAGCTTTGAGTTTTTACTTGTATTGGGTTTGCTGCCGGAAAGTTTGGCGGCTGACTAATATTGATTGATTATGAAAAATCGTCAGTTGGGAATTCCATTTTTTAGGCCCTCTTGAAATTTGTGATTGTGATCACATAAAAATAATCACTGTTTTCTAACTACAAAAACAGGCAAAATGTCTGCAACTCATCAAATAATCAATGTTTAAGACGCTGATTTCTGCCCATAAATTGAATAATTCAGGGCAGGTTACTGAATACTGCAGGAGTTCTTGTGTACAAACTTACCTATAAAGGTCAATTTGTCGAAGGATTTGATGAGGACCAGGTGGTCGGCAACCTGGCCCAACTATTAAATCTCAAACCCAAGGTTGTGCGTCTGGCTTTGCTGTCCAACCGCCATGGTGTGATAAAAATTCTTGACTCCGCAAGCGAAGCTGAACGTTGGTGTGCCGCTTTTCAGGATGCAGGCGTCTATCTGGATGTGGTCAGTGTGGACTCCCAGAACGCGGAAGCGATTGCGGATCAAACAGAGCTTGAACTGGAGTTACATGAGCTGGATCCGTACGAGGATGAGGAACCGGATGAGCGCAACTACCTGATTCGCAAACTGCCTGAATCAACTTCCCCAAAAAATGACAACCAGGCTGCGACCGTAACTGAGCCTCAGGTGGCTGTTGCAAAAGAGAGTACAGCTGTGAAAGTTGCGTCTGTGCTCAAAGATATTCCTGATATACACGAATTATCTGTTGCCAAAATTGATGCGTTAACAAAACAGTTATTGGAAGAAGCAAAAAATGCGGTACTGGATGAACCCGGTGTTCAAGAGCCGGTTCCCGACAGTGAAAACATGCAAGCTGAAACAGCTGCAGTAAAAGTGAACGTCATATCCGAATCAGAAAAAATTGAAATAAAAACGGAAACGACAAAAGCGGCAGTAAAACCAAAAGCAGGAAAAACCAAAACTGCAAAAATTGATGCAGCATCGGTTACTGCATCGCCTGACTCGCCTGACAAAAAACCGGCGTCTGCAAAAAATCAGGAATCTACAAAAAAATCGACTACTACTAAAAAAGTTCCTGTTAAAAAATCTGCAGATAAAGCTGCACCTACAAAACAATTAGCGGAAAAACCCTTAGTCACCACACAACAAAAACATACTGAAAGCGAGGTTGTGCAACCGGACACAAATGCGGTTTTGAAAGCGCCAATACAATCTCCGGTACAACCCCCAACTCCTCCAGTACCACCAATTCAACAAGATCTGCCCCTGGCCAGTGATAATTTACTGCCGGTAACCCGAAAAGAGCATACAGGTGCTGAAACAATTCCAGTTTCCAATACAACTGACGGGAAGCAGGGTGGAGAAAAGCGTCCGTCACTCGTGTTGGTAGAAGATGTAGATGAAAATGTTCATGAGGAATTAAATTTCCACAAATCCTATTTTGTGTGGGGAATGCTAACGATATTGTTGGCGATAATTGCAACTGCAGCTGCTATTTTCTGGTTGAAAAAATCCAATTGGACTCCGGTGGACGTTGCCCCCCAGGAGGCAAAAATTACCGAAGCTATTGGCTTTAGCAGTTTATTTGGATTGATTCATCTTGATGTCAGTCGATTACAATTTCTTTCGCCATCCAATAATGTTCTAACGCAATTTCCTGGCCCTGAAGCTAATTTTTGGAAAAATATTACCGGTTCCGGTATTGATCCAAACCAACAGGTAGATGACGCATGGTTAGCGGTTTATGAACAAGATAACCTGCATAAAATTTTGTGGGTGCTGGAAGGAAATTTTCCTGTTGATAAATGGCGAGATGCATTCAAAAAAAATTATTTGATTGATGGAGATACGCCGGACGGTATTATTTTTTCCAAAATAAATGACAGCAACTGTGAAAAAAATGTGTTTTCAGCAAGTATTGGCAAAACCCGGATTGTAATAGGTGTGCCGGAATTGGTGGCAACTTTTAATGGACGATTGCAAGCTGGAGCGGCTTCGGAAAAAAATCTTGAAACCTGGTCAAACGTTTATAAGACCCAAATGGCATCTGCAGTCTTGTTTCACCCGGCACAACTGTCAGAAAGATCAGCTGCCAGTGCCTTATGGAAATTATCAATTCCCGCTGAACCTGTTCAGGGTGTTTACCTTGGGCTTGAACCTAAAATGTTTCCACCAGGCGTGGAGTTTAATGCGAGGATTTTGAGTGAAGACAAACCGTTTCTTGAAGACACGGAAAAAAAGTTGGCGGCCGCTGCAAGTGCAGCAAAAACTACTTTGGTAATGGATTGGCCTGAAACATTATCGCTTTACGAGCATTTAAAAATTTCACAAGATGTGAATCAGGTTAGCGCCAGGTTAAATCTCGATGAAAATGCGCCACAACAAATTCAAATTTTATTGGCATCATTGGCAAGCAAGGCATTTGCGTTGGAGGCGCCGGCAAGCGAGTTTACGGAAGAACAATTGGATACATCACCAGCCTTTGTCAGTTTGCCATCCGGTGATTTACCTGCCTATACAGTAAAAAATTTTAATGAATCATTTATTGCCCAAACATCTTCCGGCCCTTTTGGTATAGGTGTAAGTGATATAGAAAAAACAGAACAGGGTGTGGAAATTAATATGGATGTTAAAGCGTTTAATTTGCCGAATCTCAGCAAAGAAAATGACAGCGTATTTTTGCAAATCACCGATATTGTAGATCATCAGGATCAATCGATACTTACCAATAGAGCATGCGGATCAGAGCAATCGACACCGATCAACTCAGTGTACCAGGGCACAGTGATGGAAAACGATCAGCCTGTTACTTTCACCGGTTTGCAGGGGATGAAAAATATTGTACTGCCTGCAGGAATTGATTTACCCAATGTAGGTGCAGTGAAAGGAGTCATTCATCATCAATTACCATTAGCGATTGAGCGGGTTAAAATCGATGGCCCTCTGGCAGGAAAAACGCTGGAAGTGCAGGGTATTAAATTTCGTTTTTTTAATGCTGACTCCAATCGTTTGTATTTTCAAATGAGTGGTAACACTGACGCGCTCTTGCAAGTGAATGCATTAAATGAAGCGGGTAATGCTCTGGCAAAAATAAATACTGTTCGTGGCAATAGTTTTTTTGATCAAAACAAAATGAGTGTTGATTTTCAGGGAAAGATTGCCGCCGCAGAAATCGTGGTTGCTACCCAATTTGAACAAAAAAATTACGAATTTAGTATTGCGAGGCTTTTTCCACCGGCAAAACCTTTTGTGCAGGAAAAACCTGAACCCGTGTATTTGAAAAAAGTGAATTTGCCTGCGTTGGAAAAAGATACTCCGCCGAATGATGTAGCATATCCAACACAGCCTGCGCAAATCATTACTGCGGGGCCAGCGGTGATTGCTGTGAATGAATTACGTATTTCAGACAATAAATTATCACTGACAGCAGACATTTATACCCGCAATTCACATCCCCTTGCGGATCAATTGGGTACAGTAAGTCTGATTATTACGGAAATAGAAGATTCCTCCGGCAATTTGCATACAGTCAATCAGCGAACACCTGTGGCTTTTGAAGCGGATACCAACCGCCCGTGGTTGCGTGCTGTTCTGGAAATACGGGATCGGCCAATTGAACACTCAGATGCGATTGCCTTCTGGGGCAAACTGGTGTTTACCGCGATGGAAGATCCTGTGCCCATCAAAGTACCTTTCCAGTTTGGTATGCAATGGAACGCTAATGAGGGTGTTTTAAAATTGCGCCGATGGGAAGAGGGCCATTTGATATTTGATGTTGAAGGAAGTTTTCCTGAATTAATGGCAGTAAGAGCACTCGATGAAAAAGGTCTGCTGGTTAGCCAACCGGCAGAGTTACGAACCAGCTCCGGAAAAAATACGATTGAATTGGATGTAAAACAAATTCCGGAAACCATCGAATTCAATATATCCCGCACAAAAAACTCAACCGAGTTTCCATTAGAGATTCGCGTACAGTAACTTCTGCTGTTTGATATCCAATATATATTGCGAATAATTATCATTTATGGAAATATGTGTCACCTCAGTTTGCAGGATATGTAATGACACAGTACCTACCCATTATTAATCGAATAATAGCCGCCTTATTAGGTGGTTATGCTTTTACCTGGGGCTTCACCGCGCTTGGAATTGCCGCACTGGTGGCTTTGGGTGTGGATTTTCATGAGGCCGAAACGGGCGTGTTGTTGCTTTCTTTTTTGGTGTTTTTGGGTTTGTTCCTGTGGACATTCGCCGCCCAAAATATGCTGAAAGTGTGGGGAGTGCTGGTGATCGGTACTTTATCCATGACTTGTACAGCACTGGTCTTACAAAGTCATTTAGTGGGATAGGGGAGCATATGTTTAATAATTTCCGTGTTTCCATGACCTGGGTTCACACCTGGTTTGGTCTGATATTGGGTTTTGTGCTCATGATTTGTTTCTTCTTTGGTTCGCTTTCGGTGTTTGATCGGGAGATTGACCGTTGGGCAATCCCCAAAACCCGCTTTGAACCCCAGCCCATGCCATCTTTTGATCACTTGCTCAAACCTGTGTTTGAAAAGATGCGTGCGCATCCTGACGATATGGCTGCCACTGCTGCACGGGTGATTGGTGATTTGCCACACCCGGACACTATGCCTATGGCATCACTTTATGCCTATACGACTCATCGTGATCCGGTACTTTCCATAGGCGCCGAGTTCAGTATTCCGAATAAACCGGTTAATCCAAATGATGACCATCTGCATGTGCATGGCTGGTCAACTATAGATCCCCGTACCGGTGAGGCTATACCTGATGATGCCCTGAAAATTGGCAGCCGTTGGTTTTACCCTATGCATTACAGTCTTAATTGGCATTGGAAGAATTTAGGTTATTGGATAGTTGGCCTTGCAGCACTGATCATGCTGGCAGCCCTTGTGACCGGATTGATTATGCATAGGAAGATTTTTAAGGAGCTTTTTACTTTTCGCCCGAAAAAAAGGCTTCAGCGCAGCACTTTGGATTTGCACAATATGACGGGTGTTGTTGCCTTGCCATTTCATTTTTTCTTTGCACTGACCGGATTGATTATCTTTGCCAGTATTTACCTTCCTGTAGGTAACACCATGCTCAAACCGCTGCATGACCAACATGAAATACTGGAAGCAGAACGCACCGGATTGCCACATGAAGCATCAGGTATTGCAGCACCTATGGCTTCAGTAGACGCTATGGTGGCCGAAGCCAAACGCCGTTGGGCGGAACGTGATATGGCAGGTGAGGTGGGTTATCTGTTTATTGATCACCTGGGTGATCAGAATGGTTATGTGAGTATTTATCGGGCAGGCAGTGACCGGGTTGCATTGGTGGGAGAGGGCATTCACTTCAAAGCCAGTACAGGTGAGCTATTGCGTGAAGATCCACCACGCACCTTGGTTTCTAATGCCAATGAGTTTTTGACCGGGTTACATTTACAGCACTTTGAGCATTGGATGCTACGCTGGCTTTACGTTATCGGCGGATTACTGGGCTGTATTTGTATTGCAACCGGATTTGTTTTCTTTGTAGAAAAGCGCAAACAACAACATGCCAAAAATCATAATCAGGGCGCCCGAATTGTCGATGCACTTGCAGTGACAACTGTTACAGGAATGTTGATAGCCACCATTGTAATGTTGCTGGTCAATCGCTTGTTGCCGGAAGACTTATCTGGCAAAGGTGATTGGGAAATCAAGGCATTCTGGGGCAGTTGGATTCTGGCATTTTTGCATGCTGCATGGCGCAGTGCTCCGGTGGCACAGGCGGGTATCAATCCTGCGTGGAAAGAGCAATCCTGGGTTATATCAATAACCTCAATTATGGCAGTATTGCTCAATTGGGTGACCACTGGTGACAACCTGTACAAAACCCTGATCAGTGATCCTTACCTTGCAGTCGCAGGTGTTGATTTAAGCTTGTTGGCTACGGCTTGTTTGTCATTTGTTGCTGCACGACTACTGGTTTTACGGGAATCAAAAGTATTGCTCCCTAAAGCTGACAAGGGACAAACGGCTCCAGCTCTGATGATGTCGGAGGTCGATCATGGTTGAACCCTGGATTGCATTAATACTGGCATGTATCAGCTCTTTGATGGGGTTTGCCTGGTTTGCACTGGCAATGAATAGTCATTGGCAACAGGTAATGAAAACCGGCTCACCAAATGCCCATGTACGTAAGACACTGCGTATTCTGGGCTGTCTTGGCCTTCTACTTTCTGCTGTTTTCTGTTCCCTGGCTGACCGTCCATCCATGGCATTTCTGGTGTGGATCATGCTGTTGGCTGCCACAGCACCGGCAATAGGAATGTTGTTGGCTTGGCGTCCACATCTGTTGCGGATTGTGTGGCCGGTTGCATAACTATGAAACTCGGCCAATCCTTGATTGCGCATAATGTAGATTATGTTAAATAAAATAACACATCAGTTTCATTGTGAGATTTTTAATTGGACGACTTTCCCATTCAGCTTTCTCAACCGCCAAAGCCACTTTTCATTCTTAAAAATTTACTTTGAAGCTAATAACATCCTTATCGCCAATTGCCATTGCTTCACCAAGCTTGATCGATCCATTGCTGGTGAATGCTTGCATACTGTCAAGAAGCTTGACAGGCGCCGATGCCCCCATGCGCATGTAGGTACCATTAGTGCTGTTATCTTTAAGGATGTAGTTCTTGTTATGAAAAAGTATTTTGCAATGTTGTCTGGAAGCAAAATTGCTATCAACGGTTAAATTACAGCTTTCATCGCGGCCGATGGTAAATGGGATTTTTGTTGCATCAACGATGTAGTCTTTGCCGTTGTAGCTTAATACCAAGGAATGAACTGTTAATACCGGGGCCATGTTTACCCTTGTCTTATTGCCATCGTCACTCATGTTTTCTCCATTTATAGTTGCTGTGTTGAGTCATCACCTATCTAGTCATATCGTTTTAGGAACTATAATATTTTTTTATTTTATAAAGATTTTCATAGGTTTTACCATAACATCAAAATTATCAGGCTTTTCTTTTATAATCTCACACTTCATGGACGTAAAGTGGCTTTCCTTACACCTAACATATAAATTATTTCCTTCAGCTTTTAAATTAAATTTAACAGTATCTTTTAATATTGCGGCATCGCTGCACATTTCGACATCATACTCACCATTAAGTAATATTAAAGTTGTATACTTTAAAGCATTTACCGCACCTCTAATCTTTCCGTCGATTGAAATACTATATGTGAAATGATTTTCAGCTCCAAAAATAGTAGCAGGCTCATAATAAACGATAACTCTTGTGTGTCCAATTGGCACTTCATATTTAAGGTCATCTCTTGGAGGATCATTAATAATTTTTTGATACTCATCCTTTTTTATACTAACCTCATCAGTTTTTTCAAAAAATGGATGAAAGGCCGCAATTCTGTGATTCCCATAAATATCTTTTCCTCTGTTTTCCCTAATACAAAATACCGTGTAATCTTCTCCTGCCACTGGCTCTATATCTAGATAATTTTTATTCCAGCCATCACCATTTCGACAGGTGAATTTAATTTTGTATTTACCGGGAATGATTTTAGCAAAAGGAAAAGATTTCGAATTCAAAGCAGAATATTTATAGACCACTACCTTATCACTTCTTTCTATTAATTCTATCTTTGACCAAGTAGTGCTTAAGTCAAATATATGATTTCTATTAACAGATCGAATTATGGCGTAATCCCTATAACGATTTTCTTGTATTACATGATTCTGTTTCTTCTCTATTTTATGATTATTTTTTGTCGAGCATGCAGACATTAATAAAATAATTATCGCAATAATATATTTCATAAACTTGTTTTCCGTAGGGTGGGTCAAGACCCGCGTTGATCGGTGTTTTAATTCATGACGCTTTTGATTTTACATTTTCAAGTAATAATTTTGTATGTTTTAATACATCTCATTCCGCACATACGGGTCTTGATCCGCCCTACATGTGCCATATTTAAGTGATCCATCTGCTCCGCTTATTCTCTTAACACAGTCTTTTTTACATGTGCAGCTCTTTCCTATTCCGCTGCTGGCTTGGGAGTTGTTAAAGTTTTTTTCAACCAGGCACAGATATCAACACAGCACTCACACAAACTACCATGAGTGCGAATGCAGTTGAGTATTTCCAACACCCAAAAATATTACTGTCAATCGACTGAATAAGCATTTCAAGTCCTTCATGGCGATCAGCACAGCCCTTTCGACTTATATGAAAAGTATTTCATAAATGTTGCAACTACACTGCGAGCACATTTTCCCTCATTAAATTGTGATAACCGACACAAATTTTGATAATTTCATAAATGAGTGTCGTGTAAATAGTTTCTATCTATTGTCGAAAAAAAATTGCAAGTTAAGATCATTTAATGCTTATATTTCATAAGCATAGGTTAATCATTTAATTAAAAAATCAAACTAAGTTTCACACACAAGGTACTATCGGCATGAAAAATTCTTATATACAACTCATCAGAAAGGAAGATTTAAATACGGATGACTGTGTCCCTATGATGATCAGTATGTTTTTTGGCGTTGAAATGCAAGTAGCGCTGCAATGGTCAAATGAGCATCGTTACACCGAACTTATCAAAACACATGTCATGATTGAACAAGGGAAGTCGGAAATGCTTCTCGTCAAACTTAATTGTGGCACACCAATTGGCATGATTATTTACACCGAAGCGGATGATCAACCTATCCGCAGAATTGATGCCTTAATTGTATCTCGTCAATATCGCGGCAACGGCATAGGTAGAATTTTGCTCCGCACAGCAAAAGGTGATATGGATTTGCATACATTCGCGCCCTCCATGTCAGTTGATTGGTATCTAAAAAATGGATTTAAAAAATTACTTAAACAACCAAATGGCACTGTTGAAATGACAACAGCGACCCAAAACATTAACGTAAATCTCACCTATCCATTACCCGTGTTTGACAAATTGGATTTGCAAATTCTACGTAACTTTAAGCAAATGCAATGATGGCCTGCTCTTTATAAACCATCTCTTACCCTCCTTTGGGAGGTGCTTACTGCCCTCCCCCTTGTTTAATTTTGAATCAGTTTATTCAAATGTCGTTATAAGCTAATAAAAAAACAGTCTTTTTTGTTTTAAAAATTTTTTATTAGTATGCCGCAGTCGCCGTGAACACGACGAATAAAAAACTACACACGAGGTTAGTCCAGTGAGAAGGCTATGGCTCATACAACAGAAAACCTGACAAATGTGGATGAGTTACTAATGGAAATCAAACACCAGTTAGAACAAATCCAGTTCGGCTCGCTGGAGATTCAAATCCATAACGGCCAGATAGTGCAGCTCGAACGTCGAGAAAAAAAGCGCTGGGATAAAGGCGTCAACGCCAAATAGAACACGCGTTAGCAAGTTAAAAAAATCAATTAAAAAACACTGACCGGACCACCGGAAGTGATATGTGAATTCTGGAGATTAACATGTCATTTCACACACAAAGGTCGGTCAACCGATCATTTTTTAAAACCACTTTTCGTCGCAATAGCATCGCGATTTTGATTGCGACTGCTATATCAGCCCCAGCCTTCGCAGGTTTCCCAACGCTCTACGGCAAAATTCATTTAACGGCCAATCAATACGATTTGGAAAAAAATGATTTTGCATTAACTGCGCCTAATGCCACTACCTATCGCCACATAGGTGCAACTCAAGTAACGGGCGAACTGGATACTTTTGCCATTGACAGTACCGGTTCGCGCCTGGGTATTCAGGGCGATTTCGATGCAAATGAAAATTTCACTGTGTTTTATCGTTTGGAATATGGCATTGATGTGGATAACGGTACTAACAGCAATGGCCGCGAATTAAGTCAGCGCAATATTTTTGGTGGTTTGCGCGGCGATTGGGGTTCAGTGTTGGTCGGCAAAAACGATACACCATTAAAAACCTTGCAAACCAATAGCGTATTGCGTAGCGATATAGATCGCTTTAACGATTCACCACTCGGCGACATTGGTACTTACATTGTTGGCGAAAATCGCCCTGACAATGTTATTCAATACACCTCACCGATTTTATTTCGCGGATTGGAAATTAATATCGCTGCAATTAATGCTGAAGAAACCGGCGTACCGGTGAGCGGAACCAATCAGCAAGATGACAATAATTTTGCATCCGGAAAATCTGTATCCATCACTTACGGTAAAGCCAAATGGTTTGTGGGTATTGGTGCAGACTCAAACGTAGCCACCACTGATGCTGTTCGTGCTGTAGGTGAAATTACCTTAGGCAGCGTCAAACTTGGTGCAATTTATCAAACCGCCGAACGCCATGATGATGTGGATACTCTCGGTGGTTTTTCAACTTTCGTCGGCACTAACAGCACCACACTCGGCGCACAAAACGGATTGAATCCTTTATCCGAATGGGACGGCGCTTCCGGCAACGCATTTAAAGAGCAGGACGGTTATGTTCTGAATGCGCAATGGAAAATTTCCGGCCCCTGGCTCGCCAAAATTCAATACGCCAGTTCAACCACTACTCCAATCAATGAAGCTTATAGCGATGCCGAACTGGATGGAATCATTTTAGGTGTGGATTACAACTTCAATCCCAACACGCGCGTGTTTTTAACTTACGCAAAAGTGGATGTGAAAGGTGATGAGGCGATCAGCACTGAAACCACAACGGATTCTGCATCAGCAGTTGGGTTTGATTTCCGGTTTTAAAAAAAGCCCTCACCCCAGCCCTCTCCCAGAGGGAGAGGGGATGAACTCCCAAATGAATTTGCTACGAAGCATATTCAGTCCCCTCTCCCTCTGGGAGAGGGTTAGGGTGAGGGAAAACTTCAATTTTTTAAGTGAGTAGAATTTCATGAAAATTTTATACAAAACATTATCGTTAATTGCAGTCAGTTTATTGTCTGCTAGCGTCTTCGCAAAAGACGTAAATTTATTAAACGTGTCTTATGACCCTACTCGCGAACTCTATCGCGAATTTAATGCGGCTTTTGCCAAACATTGGAAAGAAAAAACGGGCGATAACCTGAGTATGGATCAATCACACGGCGGTTCAGGTGCGCAATCGCGTGCAGTGATTGATGGTTTGCGTGCAGATGTGGTGACGCTGGCATTGGCAGGCGACATTGATCCCATCGCCAATATTGGAAAATTATTGCCAAAAGATTGGGTAACCAAATTGCCCGATAACTCTGCGCCTTACACATCCACCATTGTATTTTTGGTGCGAAAAGGCAATCCAAAACAAATCAAAGATTGGGATGATTTGGTGAAAAAAGGTGTGGAAGTGATTACGCCTAATCCCAAAACATCCGGTGGTGCGCGCTGGAATTATTTGGCTGCCTGGGCTTTTGCACAGAAAAAATTAAATAAAGACGATGCCGGTGCACAGGAATTTGTTCGTCAATTATTTAAAAACGTTCCCGTACTCGACACAGGTGCACGCGGATCAACGACTACTTTCGTACAACGTGGAATCGGTGATGTATTAATTACCTGGGAAAACGAAGCTTTCCTCGCGGTAAACGAATTGGGTGAAGATGAAGTTGAAATTGTTGTACCCAGCTTATCTATCCTTGCAGAACCTTCTGTTGCCGTTGTTGAAGAAAATGCAAAACAAAATGGCACACTCGATGTCGCCACTGCTTACTTGCAATATCTCTACACCAAAGAAGGCCAAACTCTCGCCGCCAAACATTATTACCGCCCACGTGATGCAGAAGTCGCTGCACAATTTGCAAAAACATTTCCGAAATTGGATTTAGTCACTATCGATGATTTCGGTGGATGGGTAAAAGCACAGCCGTTTCATTTTGGTGATGGCGGGATTTTTGATCAGATTTATCAGTAGCTTTTGGCTCCTCCCTTTGAAACAAATTGCAGGAGCAATTTGCACAGCGAAGCTGCCCGAAGGGGAAACTACATGGATGTAGTTTATGAAAGGGAGGCGGGGGAGGGATTTAAGATGGTCAAATTTTTCTGAGATTTTAAATCCCCCCT
>CAMLML010000016.1 GCA_946481095.1 uncultured Cellvibrio sp. | reverse complement strand
TACTCATATTCTTGCCTTTGAAGTAATCAACTTCGGATTGATCCGGGTAGATGTAATCTGTCAGATAAGTGCCAGGCAAATTGATTTCACCAAATTCTGCTCCCGCTAAACTTACACCACGAAAAATCAATCCAACGGGTGTAGAACTGGCTGATGATGAGCTATTGGATAAGCTGGAAATCGAACTTGCGTGTGATGAACTGGATAGCGAGCTTGAAATTGAACTGGATATCGAAGATGAAACAGATACCGAACTGGATACGGATGAAGACACCGAATTTGAGCTTGATGAGATTGAGCTACTCAAGCTTGAAGACACCTTACTGGATGATGCCGGTTTGCTTCCTCCACCGCCGCCACCACCACAAGCAATCAGGGATGATGTCAGAGCCAATGCAATTAACGTCTTGGTCAGATTCATAAAACACTCTTATCATTATTAGGTTATTGACTGAATGACCATATTAAACCAGTGTCGCAAAAATAGGCATCCGTCTTAACCATTCAATCAGTAAAGGTCTACATTTCTTAACAAAAACTCTTTGGGTAATTGTCTTTTATTCGGCATTGGGATAGCTTTCGCCAGCCAAATCCCCTATCAGAATAATCATTGGGCAAACATGTTAAGGTTTTATCGAAACGCGACCCTCGCCTTATTAGGCTTGATACTGTCCACAATTGCCATCAATTATCTGGGTGTCGTCAAATCCCGGCTTAATGCCTCACTGTTTCCTGCGCGAGACGAAGCTTTTCTCTGGGCTTCCGCTATAGAACCCAAGACTCCACAAGGTAAAACCCAACTGATACTCAAGAATGAAGTAGGAACAGTGGAATATGATTTTTTTCTGGATCCGGAAAAACCTTTTCCCTACACACACTATTCCACTTATTTCGTAGATCCCATCCAATCATTTGTGCAAATTGATTTGTCACGTTATACGGGAGTTTCCTTTCAAATACTCTGCACGCCAAAAAATGTATTGTTGTTTGTACTCTTCAGTTTTGATGACAAGGTCACCAACTTGAACGACATGGCATCGCGCCGGGTTTCATCCACTGCATTTTCTTGCGATAGCCACTGGGCCACAGTGAATATCAATTTTGATGATCTGGACACACCTCATTGGTGGCTTGGTCGTCATGGTTATGATTTCAGTGAGACGGGTTATCGCCTGGATAAAACCATGGGGTTTGCCTGGGTAAACTCTTTGCAAAGCCCGCTTAATACACCATCGCATGTGAAATTGACCGATGTGAAATTAACGGGAACTGATTCACGCTTTATTTATGCAACAGCGGGATTGAGTTTATGTTTGTGGATAATATTTTTTGTGTGGTTGGTTCGTCGCTACGTAACCGTTTTGACATTCGAAATGAAAGAGCGGGTCAAACAGGATCAACCTTTTATCGCGTACAAAAAATTATCGATTGAACCGCAAAAAGATAAGGAAAAAAGTTCTGTCTTGCGTTTTGTGGCAACCGAGTACGCCAACCCGGATTTAAGCCTTGAAGGTGCTGCTGCTGCACTGGGAATCAATCGCACTAAAATCAACGATATTTTAAAAGAGGAACTGGGTCTCACTTTTACGGCTTATCTCAATAAATTGCGACTTACCGAAGCAGCCAGATTGTTATCTGAAAACCCTGACGCCAATGTTTCGGAAATCGCCTATTCCGTAGGCTATAACAACGTCTCCTATTTCAACAAACTATTTAAAAATGAATACGGTTGCGCGCCAAAAACATTTAAAGATTTATACCTTTCAAAAGAGACGGATGAAATATAGAAAACCAATCGATAACTCACGACGGGTTATCGATGGTATTTATCAAACGGAAAGCTGCAACAAAAAATCTTAAAAATATTATTTAATTTAACCTGATAACAATCCCTTTCTTTTCCAATCGTTTTTTTAGTGATTCATATCGCATGGAAGCGCTTCATGAATTGGGAGTTAAGTGGTTCACATTGTGCTTTTTTTGACGAAAAAATCATTAAATTAATTACATAAACTCTTTAACTCCCTGCTGTTTTATAAAAATCCTACCGAAACTGCAATTAGTCGCCTTGCGATTTTCATATTCTTGCCTGCGTTTTTAATTCAACTGCCGACAACTCGAATCATCGGCCGTGCCTTCTACTAATAAGTCATAAAGGGTAAGAAAAATGAATTTCCGACCAAACTTGTTTAACTGTTTGCGGCTTTTTGCCGGAACCTGTCTGTTCATCAGCACTCAGGTTTTTGCACAATCCGTCACCATTAATGCGGCAACCGAGTACCAAACCATTACCGGTTTTGGTGGCATGAACGGTGTCGGCTGGATCGGTGATTTGACCAGTTCGCAAATTGACACCGCTTTTGGCAGCGGCGAAGGCCAATTGGGTTTGAGTATTATGCGGATGCGCATTGATCCCAACTCGGCCGCTTGGAATATCCAGGTACCTGCTGCAGTCCGTGCGCGTCAGCTGGGTGCCAAGCTTCTGGCAACACCCTGGTCGCCACCGGCACATATGAAAACCAACAACAGCCTGATCAATGGCGGCAAGTTAAAACCCGAATATTACGGTGACTATGCAACTCACCTGTTGAATTTTGTGGACTTTATGTCCCGCAACGGTGCGCCTCTTTATACAGTCTCTGTACAAAATGAACCTGACTGGCACCCGGATTACGAGTCTTGCGATTGGTCTGGCGATGATTTTGTTAACTTCCTGAATGCACAGGGGTCGCGTTTTGGTTCCAACATCAAGGTGACTGTGGGTGAAGCGGTAGGTTTTGCCAAACGTTTTACGGATCCCGTACTCAACAGCCCCACCGCTGTGCAACACGCCGACATTATTGCCGGTCATCTTTATGGTGCTGTTCCCCAGGATTACCCGCTGGCACGCAGCAAAGGTAAAGAAGTCTGGATGACGGAACATTACACCGACAGTAAAAGTGATGCTGACGTCTGGCCCCTGGCATTGGATGTAGGTACCGAATTGCACCGCAGCATGGTGGCCAATTTCAATGCGTATATCTGGTGGTATATCCGTCGCTCTTACGGCTTTATTAAAGAAAATGGCCAGGTAAGCAAACGTGGTTACATCATGTCGCAATATGCACGTTATGTTCGCCCCGGTTTCAAGCGTATCGGCGCCACTGAAAAACCTTACTCGGATGTTGCCGTTACAGCATTCAAAGGCCCTGACAATAAAATCGTCATTGTAGCCGTCAACACCGGAACCTCTTCACGCGGCCTGAACCTGACACTGCAAAATGCCAGCATAGGTAATCTGGTCAAGTACAGCACCTCATCAACGCTCAATGTGGGATACGGCGGCACCACCCGATTGAATAATGGTGCAGCGACTGTCTATGTCGAGCCGCAAAGTATTGCCACTTTTGTGAGTGAAGGAACGGCAACTTCTTCCAGTTCAAGCTCATCCAGAAGCTCTGTGGTTTCTTCCAGCAGAAGTTCTTCTGTCTCCAGTACGAGCCGTTCCAGCTCTTTATCGCGCTCCAGTTCTTCTTCACGTTCGTCCTCTTCATCGCGCTCAAGTTCTTCGGTTGCCAGCAACACCGCTAATTGCAGTTATGTGATCACCAATGACTGGGGATCAGGTTTCACGGGGGCAATCCGTATCCGTAACAACGGCACCAGTGCGATTAACGGGTGGAATGTCACCTGGAATTACACCGATAGCACCCGTATCAGCAATAGCTGGAATGCGACTCTTTCCGGTAGCAATCCCTACTCGGCGACAGGACTAAGCTGGAACTCCAGCATCCAACCCGGCCAAACAGTCGAGTTTGGATTCCAGGGCACCAAAAATAATGGCTCCGCCCAGGTTCCGGCTGTGACAGGCAGTGTTTGTAACTAATAAAAATTAACCGGCTTGATTGCAGGGATGCTTGAGGTTCAGCTGAAAACCACCGGGAAACAAGATGATGAAACCTATGAAACCAATTATTGCCGGGCTTGCTTGCGCCCTGATCGGGCTCAACGCCCAAGCCGCTTGCCAATATCAAGTCACCAACCAATGGGGTAGTGGTTTTACTGCCGCTATCAAAATCACCAACAACACTGGCAGTACTATTAATGGCTGGTCTGTGTCCTGGCAATATTCCGGGGACAATCGCCTGAGCAACAGCTGGAATGCCAATGTGTCGGGAAGCAACCCTTACTCTGCTACCCATCTTTCCTGGAATGGCAACATCCAACCCAATCAAACCGTCGAGTTTGGATTTCAGGGAACCAAGGGTGCTGTTGCCGAAGTGCCTGTTATCAATGGCAGCCTCTGTGGAAGTACCGTTTCTTCTTCACGATCTTCGTCATTATCTCGCTCATCTTCCATATCATCAGTGTCATCTTCGCCGATAGTGAGTTCTTCACGATCCAGCTCATCCAGAAGCTCTTCTTCATCGCGCAGCTCCAGTTCATCTTCTGTAGCCAGTTTGGTAGAAGCCAGTAATCCGGTGATTTGGGCAGACGTTCCTGATCCATCAATAATTCGTGTTGGCGACACCTACTACATGAGCAGTACCACCATGCACATGAGTCCCGGTGTGCCGATCATGAAATCCAAAGATCTGATCAATTGGACTACGGTGAATTACGCTTATGACACCCTGGTTAGCAACAACCAGCAAAATCTGGTCAATGGTGAAAACGCCTACGGCAAAGGCTCCTGGGCCAGCAGTATCCGCTATGTGGACGGCACCTATTACGTCAGCACCTTTTCCTACACCACTAACCGAACCTACATCTATAAAACCACCAACATCGAGGCCGGGCCATGGACTACTTCTGTCCTGAATGGCTTGTACCACGACAGTTCGTTGTTTTTTGAAAATGGCCGCGTGTTTCTGGCTTATGGCATAGACGATATCAAAATCATCGAGTTGACCGCTGATGCTTCGGCGATCAAATCCGGTGGTTTGAACCAAACCATTATCTCGAAAGCCTCTTCTGTTGCCGGTTCCGATTTTATTGTCCGTCCGGAAGGTACACATCTGCAAAAGATCAACGGCCGTTATTACGTTTCATTGATTACCTGGCCTTCAGGCAAATCGCGCACCCAATTAATTTTCCGCTCCAACAGTTTGACCGGCCCCTATGAAGGTCGTGTTGCCCTGCAAGATCAAGGGGTTGCACAAGGCGGACTGGTTGATACGCCAAGTGGTAATTGGTACGCATTCCTGTTTCGCGATAGCGGTGCTGTGGGACGTATTCCGTATTTGGTTCCAGTGACCTGGCAAGACGGCTGGCCAGTGATGGGAATCGGCGGCAAGGTGCCACAAAAATTGAGCTTCAGCGTTCAAGGGCAGGGGCTGGGTGGCATAGTCACTTCCGATGAGTTCAACCAGGGCACCCAGGGCAGCTCAAAACTTCCTTTGCATTGGCAATGGAACCACAACCCCGACAACAGTGGTTGGTCGCTGCTTAGCAGGCCCGGCTATTTGCGACTCACTAACAAACGTCTGGACTCCAGCTTCGTTAACGCCCGTAACTCCCTGACCCAACGCGCTTTTGGCCCGCAAAGCTCAGCGCGCGTCGCTCTGGAAACGGCCAACATGAAAGATGGTGATTATGCCGGCTTGGGTGCTTTGCAAGCGCGTTATGGTTTTGTAGGAATCAACAAATCCGGTGGTAGCAGATCCATAGTAATGGTCGATACCACATCCGGCACCCCACGGGAAGTTACCCGTATAGGGTTATTTCAGGATCGCGTGTTCTTGCGCATCGATATGGACTTCCGTAACCAAACCGACCAGGCCACTTTTTATTACAGCCTGAACGGTACCAATTGGACAGCCATAGGTTCAACGCTTCGCATGACCTATGACCTGAAGCATTTCATGGGTTATCGCTTCGCCTTGTTCAACTATGGAACCCAGCAAACCGGTGGCTACGTGGATTTTGACTACTACCGATTGGGGCAGTGATCAGCAGTAATCCTTACACACACCTTTAACCATAATTAACGGAGACAAATAATGTATAAAACAAAATTGGCCCTGGGTCTTGCCCTGGCCCTATCACAAACAGCGGCGGCCGTTTGCACCTACAACGTTGATAGTGAATGGTCTACAGGCTTTACCGCCAGTATCACCATCAAAAACGACACAGGAGCAGCGATTAATGGTTGGAACGTGGCTTGGCAATATTCAACCAACCGCATGGCCGGTGGTTGGAATGCCAACTTTTCCGGTTCAAACCCTTACTCTGCCAGCAACCTCTCATGGAATAGCAGTATTCCTGCCGGGCAATCAGTGTCCTTTGGATTTCAGGGCACCAAAAACGGTGGCAGTGCAGAACGTCCTGCAGTGACCGGTGCTGCCTGCGGTGGCAGTGCTGTTAGCTCATCACGCTCCAGCTCGGTTGCCAGTTCTTCCCGATCAAGTTCGTCTTCACGTTCATCAAGCTCGGTTGCTTCATCTGTTGCCAATAACTTTGCCCAAAATGGTGGTGTTGAAAGCGGCCTGACTAACTGGGGAACCACTTCAGGCACTTTGACCCGTTCTACAGCCGACAGCCGTAGCGGTTCTGCCAGTGCCCTGATTAGCGGACGCACAGCCAACTGGCATGGCCTGACTTTCAATCCAGGTTCACTGGTTAACGGCAACCAATACGCTGTAGGGGTTTGGGTAAAACTGGCTGCTGGTAGCCCGGACTCTGTTGTCCAGCTGACAGCAAAACGTCAGGACGATTCTGATACCTCAACCTACAACGAATACACCCAGGTAACTACTGCAACGGCGACAGCCAGTGAGTGGCGTTTGTTGCAAGGCTATTACACCCATACAGGTTCTACGGCTTTCCAACATTTCATCATCGAAAGCACCAATACAACGGTAAGCATCTACGCGGATGATTTCACTATCAGCGGGCAAGCCGGTTCCAGCAGCTCCAGCTCTTCAAGAAGCTCGTCCAGAAGTTCTTCAAGTACTGCCGCCACTACCAAAAAGTTTATTGGCAACATTACAACTTCCGGTGCAGTGAGATCTGATTTCAATCGTTACTGGAATCAAATCACAGGCGAAAACGAAGGCAAATGGGGTTCAGTTGAAGGTACCCGTGATGTCTACAACTGGGCACCTGTTGATCGTATTTATGCATATGCCCGTGCCAATAATATCCCTGTAAAAGCACATACCTTTGTGTGGGGCGCACAGTCTCCTTCCTGGATCAACAACCTGAACGCAGCAGACACGGCAGCCGAGATTGAAGAGTGGATTCGCGATTACTGTACCCGTTATCCGGACACTGCCATGATCGACGTGGTTAACGAAGCTGTACCTGGTCACCAACCTGCAGGTTATGCACAAAAAGCCTTTGGTAATAACTGGATTCAACGTGTATTCCAACTGGCTCGCCAATACTGCCCCAACTCAATTCTGATTCTGAACGACTACAACAATATTCGCTGGCAGCACAACGAGTTTATTACGCTCGCAAAAGCTCAAGGCAACTATATCGATGCGGTTGGCCTGCAAGCTCACGAATTGAAAGGTATGACAGCAGCACAAGTGAAAACGGCTATCGACAATATCTGGAATCAGGTGGGCAAGCCCATTTACATCTCTGAATACGATATTGGTGATACCAATGATCAAGTTCAACTTCAGAACTTCCAGGCGCATTTCCCTGTGTTCTGGGATCACCCTCATGTTAAAGGCATCACCATTTGGGGTTATGTAAGCGGCAGAACCTGGATCGAAGGCTCAGGCCTGATTTCCGATAACGGTACACCACGTCCTGCAATGACCTGGTTACTCAACAATTACATCAATAAATAAATCGTTTATCCGGCTCATGGAAATGGATTTCCTGAGCCGATGAAACCTTTTTAACGGAGATTATGACAATGAATAATTATCTATATCCCAACGCCTTCGCCCGGGTACTGAAACGTACTTGTGGTTTGATGGGTGTCGGTGCTCTGGCGGTTTTATCCCAAACAGCAACAGCAGCTTGTACTTATAGCGTCGATAGTGAATGGTCTACAGGCTTTACCGCCAGTATCACCATCAAAAACGACACAGGAGCAGCGATTAATGGTTGGAACGTGGCTTGGCAATATTCAACCAACCGCATGGCCGGTGGTTGGAATGCCAACTTTTCCGGTTCAAACCCTTACTCTGCCAGCAACCTCTCATGGAATAGCAGTATTCCTGCCGGGCAATCAGTGTCCTTTGGATTTCAGGGCACCAAAAACGGTGGCAGTGCAGAACGTCCTGCAGTGACCGGTGCTGCCTGCGGTGGCAGTGCTGTTAGCTCGCCTCGTTCAAGCTCTGTTTCAAGCTTGTCACGATCCAGCTCTTCTTCACGCTCAAGTTCAGTTTCTGTTTCATCCAACAGCGGTTACAACGTACCTGCCAATAACTTCGCCCAAAACGGCGGGGTTGAAAGTGGTTTGACCAACTGGGGTTCGACAGCGGCTACCGTCACTCGCTCTACTGCCGACAGACGCAGTGGCTCGGCCAGTGCCCTTATTACCGGTAGAACAGCGAACTGGAATGGCATTACCTTCAATCCGGGCTCTCTGGCCAACGGTAATCAATACGATGTTGCTGTTTGGGTGAAACTGGCTCCGGGTACGCCTGACACAGTGATCAACCTCACCGCCAAACGTCAGGATGATTCCGACACATCAACCTACAACGAGTATTCAAGAGTGGCGACCGCAACAGCGACAGCCAGTGAATGGCGTTTGTTGCAAGGCTATTACACCCATACAGGTTCTACCGCCTTCCAGCATTTCATCATTGAAGCCTCTGACACCAGCTCCAGTTACTATGCCGATGACTTCTCTATCGGTGGGCAAGCCGGTTCCAGTTCCAGCAGCAGCTCACGAAGTTCTTCCAGAAGTTCTTCTTCAAGCGCACCGTCACAAACCTGTGAGTTGAAAGCACCATTAAGATGGACTTCTACCGGGCCGTTAATTAGCCCTAAAAATGCAAATTGGAAATCCATTAAAGATCCATCGGTTGTGAAATACAACGGCACTTACCATGTGTACGCGACCTACTATGACACCGCCTATAAGTCCATGTACACCAGCTTTACGGATTGGAACACTGCACAACAAGCGCCGCACATTTCCATGAATGGCAGCCGTGTTGGTAATACTGTTGCGCCGCAGGTATTTTTCTTCCGTCCGCATAACAAATGGTATTTGATTACCCAATGGGGTGGTGCATACGCGACTACTGACAACATCGCCAGCCCCAACTGGTCAGCCAAGCAAAAACTGTTACAAGGTGAGCCTGCAGGCGCGCTGGATTTCTGGGTGATTTGTAACGATACCCACTGCTACCTGTACTTCTCACGCGATGACGGCGTGCTCTACATGTCTAAAACCACCATTGGCAATTTCCCCAATTTCTCGGGTTATTCAATCGTAATGGAAGATCACAGAGGCAATGGCAACCAGTATCTGTTTGAAGCACCAAACGTTTACAAGCTGGATGGCCAAAATAAATATTTGCTGATGGTTGAGGCTTGGCCAAGTGGCCCGCGCATGTTCCGCTCCTGGACATCAACCAGTTTGGATGGTCCCTGGACAGCCTTGGCTGACACAGATGCCAACCCATTTGCCGGCAATAACAACGTGACCTGGCCTTCTGGAAAATGGGCGAATGGTATTAGCCATGGTGAGTTGATTCGTTCAGGTTATGACGAGCGCCTGACTGTTGATCCTTGTAATTTAGAGTTCCTTTATCAAGGTGAAGCAGGTCCTAGCCCTGACGGGCAGTACAACACCATTCCTTATAAATTGGGTTTGCTGCGACTGAACAAATAACTGCAGGTAAAAAAACTACGTGGCCACATTCTGGCCGCGTAGTTTCGTATCGCCATAATTTCGCTTAATTGGGGAAATAACAATGAAAAACCGAATAATTCTTGCAGGAGCACTGATTTCAATTTGGTCGCAAACAGCAATAGCTTCCTGTATTTATAGTCTGGACAGCGAATGGTCGAGTGGATTTACCGCCAGCATCACCATCAAAAATGACACAGGTGCAGCCGTTAATAATTGGAATGTGAATTGGCAATACGCCAACAATCGCATGAGCAGTGGCTGGAATGCCAATTTCTCCGGCACCAACCCTTACACAGCAACCAACCTGAATTGGAACGGCAACATTGCAGCTGGCCAGTCCGTTTCTTTTGGTATTCAGGGTTCAAAAAATGGTGGCTCTGCCGAGCGTCCAACCATTAATGGCGCAGTCTGTGGGTCTTCTGTCAGTTCACGCTCAAGCTCTTCGACAGCAGTGACCTCGTCTTCTTCCCGTTCCAGTACATCGGCACAAGCTTCGTTGCTGATTCAGGAATCGCAATCAGGATTCTGTCGTGTGGATGGAACTGTCGATACCAACCATGCGGGCTTTACCGGTGCAGGTTTCGCCAATACCAATAATGCGCAAGGCGCTGCGGTTGTCTGGGCAGTTGATGCTGCCACCAGTAGCCGTCACACACTGACCTTCCGTTTTGCCAACGGCGGAACCACAAATCGTAATGGCTCATTGGTCATCAACGGCGGTAGCAACGGTAATTACACCTTGAGTTTGCCTGCAACCGGCAGTTGGACCAATTGGCAAACCCTTAGCATCGAGGTGGATCTGGTGCAGGGCAATAATATGCTGCAACTGTCTTCGTTAACGGCTGAAGGTTTACCGAATATTGATTCGGTGACCATTGCCGGTGGCACAGTGAAAGCGGGTAGTTGTGGTTCTGTCAGCAGTTCTTCTGTGCAGTCTTCTTCTCGCAGCAGTTCTTCTGCCAGCAGCATTGCTACCAACCCAAATGGAACTGCTGGTTGTGGCAAAGCACGTGGTCTGCAAAACGGTCGGATTAATCTCAACGTTAATGGGTTAAATCGCTCTTACATTTTGCGTGTACCCGATAATTACAATAATCAAAATCCCTATCGTTTAATTATTGGTTATCACTGGTTGAATGGCGACGCCACTCAAGTCGCTAATGGTGGTAATGGTTCTGCGACCGAAACGCCTTATTACGGACTTTGGAACCTTGCGCAAAACAGCACCATCTTTATCGCTCCTGAAGGTATTGATAAAGGTTGGGCCAATAGTGGTGGTCGCGACATCGCATTCACTGACGCCATACTCAATCAAATCCAAACCAATTTCTGTATCGACAAAAGCCGAATTTTCGCCACCGGTTTTAGTTACGGTGCTGGCATGTCCAACGCAATTGCCTGTGCACGTGCGAATGTATTTCGCGGTGTTGCACTTTACGCAGGCGCGCAACTAAGTGGTTGTGATGGTGGAACCCAACCGATTGCTTATTTTGCAACTCACGGTTTGGACGACAACGTGTTGAGTATTGCTCAAGGCCGTTCGCTACGTGATCGCGCTGTGAGAAACAACCGATGCACGGCACAAAATCCATTAGAACCCGCACGCGGAAGTGGTACGCACATTTGTACTTCATATCAAAACTGTACTGCAGGTTATCCCGTACGTTGGTGTGCATTTGATGGCGGTCACTGGCCATCTCAACATGATGCAGGCCAACCAGAAAGTTGGATTCCACAAGAAGCCTGGAAATTTATCAGCCAGTTTTAATCTTGTGATTGCGTAATCGTTTTATAAAAAGTTTTTGTTGTGTGTTGTTAGTACCGTTGTTGCCCGGGTTTTATTACCGGGCTTTTTTTATTTAAAAATAAACCTGATCAGTCCGCTCTTTAATCTTTATCCGATTTTGAATTAAATCGCTTAACCGATTTGGCACCCCACAATATAGCGACAAAAATATTGATGTATGTCATCAAGTCATACCAAACCGGATAACTCGCAGTGGCATCTATACTGAAATAAATTAAAACGTAAATTAAAAGTGTCAGCGAAGCGACTATCAATCCAAATTTTAATTCCTGACCAACCGCATATTTACCCGTCATTTTTCCTGCAAAAAACAAACAGCCAAACGTTACGATTAAATCAATGATCAAAAATAGTGAATTGTCTGCCATAAAATCCGCAGAAATATTTTCACTGCCTTGTGTTGTCGCAACAATGATTGCAAAAATCATGACTTCAACCATGCTGACAAGCATGGTGAGTACAACCGATATCAATAACCCATAACAAATGGCATTGATTGGTTTAAATTGCGGGCTTTCAGGTTTTGAGCTATCTGTGTCGGGAGTTTTATAGATGTTCATGTGGATTCCTGTTGATGACTGCTTTCAAATATGACTTTATAGACCATGCAGGTATCTACCCGAAAACCCATGTCTATTCAAGAAATCAGGCTGTGAAATTAAAAAAACATAATCCAGATCAACTTCTTGAAATCCTGCGATAGTCGAAGTTTTTTCCGAGAGTTAATATCCGTGCGTTCAGGATTATCACGCATTTTCGATCTTTCCTTTTTTATTTCTATAACGTCAATCTGAATTCAGGAGATCATATGGCAACGCGATTAGATATTGTTGACTGGGCATTGTTCGAAGCAAATGCCTGGTACGGAGACACCCACTGGAAACCTACCAGCCTGGAAATGATCGATATATTTACTACGGCAGGGCTTAAGGCACCCTCTAATGGCGATCTGGAAAAGTTTAAAAAGGCCAGTGGCAATATTTCAATCAATGGGCAGTCAATTGCCTGGTGCGGAATTTTTGCTTGTTACGTGTTAAAAAAATACGGAGGACTGGATGTTAAATGGGTTTCAGGAAAAGGCATTGTAGGAGCCGGCATCGATAAAACCTGGAGCGCCAAAGGTATGCGCCCCGGTGATGTTGCCGTCGTCAGGGAAACCCCGGATTCAAAAGGTAAAGCAGTGCATCATCATTTTATCGTTACCCGAATTGATTACGCGAGTAATACCATGGAGTCAGTGGATGGCAACTCCACCAATAACGAAATTGTCTGGCATCAAAATAAAAAAATTTACCATAAAGGCAAACCCGGCCTTGATGTCTACTGTCATTACAAACTTAAAATGGAATAGTCTTCAA
This sequence comes from uncultured Cellvibrio sp., assembly GCA_946481095.1. The sequence continues at coordinate 51,003 of CAMLML010000016.1, read as the reverse complement.
AAATCGAAAAATATAAAGCCTCGTTAATGTTAACGAGGCTTTTTTATGTGTCAAATTCAAGGAGTTTGGCACTCATACTGACGAAGAATACTGGTTCGACAAATTTCCAGAATTTCATCCGCCAATCGGGAATCGTCCGGACAGGATCGGGATAAAACCATCGCGCCCACAGCATGGGCAATGGTGTCAATTATCATGGCTCGCACTTGTTTTTTTACGTTTTCATCTATCTCATCGTTGTTCGCCAAAACGGCGAGCTGCCTTTCAATACCATCCGCAAATACCGCTTTGATCGATTCCGGCTGGCGTGCAGCATCTCCACACAATGCTGCCATAGTACAGCCGTTTCCAGGTGTATCACGGTGCTGCCGGGACAGGTATTGGTTCACGAACGCGACCACATCGATATCAGCCGTATTTGCTGCCGATTGCGCCAACCCCTCAGCCGCCGCCTCTGCCATCAAGTCAGCTTTGGATCGGAAATGTTTATAAAATCCTCCATGAGTCAAACCCGCCGCCGCCATTAAATCTGCCACACCTACGCCGTCGTAACCACGCTCACGAAACAGTACCGAGGCCACCTCAACGATGCGTGCCCGATTCTCCTGCACCTGTGCTTTTGAAACCTTCATTGTCTGACCCTCGCCTGAAAACATATCTCCATACTACATTGATGATGATCATAATCAAAGTGCTTGACAGTTTAGATTATGATCGTCATCATTAAAAACAACAACCATCAGATACTAATTAACCTGGAGCAAAATCCCCATGACTACACTCAATTCTGTTCTTATTACCGGCGCGTCCACTGGCATTGGCGCCACCTATGCCGAGCGCTTTGCACGCCGTGGCCACGACCTGATACTGGTTGCACGCGACCAGGCGCGGCTGGATGCGCTCGCCTCCCGCCTGCAGCAGCAATACGGCATCAAGGTCGATGTGCTGCAAGCTGACCTGACCAAAATCGGCGATCTAGCCATTGTTGAAGCACGCCTGCGCGATGACGAGCGCATCGGAACACTGATCAATAATGCCGGTATCGCACAGTCTGGCAGCTTCATCGAACAGACTCCCGCCGCAATCGAGCAACTGATCGCACTCAATGTCACCGCACTGACACGGCTCTCAAACGCAATAGCGCCGCGTCTGGTGCAAGCAGGTAAAGGCTCCATCGTTAACATCAGTTCTGTGGTTGGCCTCGCGCCCGAATTTCAAATGTCAGTCTATGGCGCAACCAAGGCATTCGTGCTGTTTTTGTCACAAGGTCTGCAAATGGAACTCCTGGCCAAAGGGGTTTATGTCCAAGCCGTGCTTCCTGCGGGAACCTACACCGAAATTTGGGACCGTGCCGGTATCGACATTAGTAGCTTCCCGGCGATGATGAAAGTGGACGACCTTGTAGATGCGGCACTGGCTGGATTTGATCGCCGTGAACTGGTAACCATCCCACCACTGCAAGACGCTACCCGCTGGGATGCTCTTGATGGCGCGCGCCAATTGCTTCTGTCAGATATCAATCAAGCCCGGGTTGCCGAGCGCTATCAACTCGCTCACTAACAACCTGATAGAAATAACTTTAGAGGATGAAATCCATGCAAACCATTAAACCCGTAGTTCTTGTCACCGGCGCCTCGTCAGGTATCGGTGAAGCAATTGCCAACAAACTTGCAGCAGAGGGCTACAAGGTTTACGGCACCAGTAGACGTGGCGCAAAGTCTGGTCAATATTCCTTCCCTATGCTGGCACTGGATGTTACTGACGATGTTTCCGTCGTAGCGGCGGTCAATCAGCTGCTGGCTCTGGAGGGGCGTATCGATGTGTTGGTAAATAACGCGGGATTTGGTGTTGCGCCTGCCGCCGCAGAGGAGAGTTCCATAGAACAAGCCAAATCAGTCTTCGATACCAATTTCCTGGGTATGGTGCGCATGACGCGGACCGTTGTGCCACAAATGCGCCGCCAACGCAGTGGCCGGATTATTAACATGGGCTCCATTTTGGGTCTGGTGTCCGTCCCTTACGCCGCACTTTACTGTGCCTCCAAACATGCCGTTGAGGGCTACTCAGAGGCGCTGGACCACGAATTACGTGGCTATGGAATAAGAGTTTCCGTCATCGAACCGGCGTATACCAAGACGCAGTTCGAGGTAAACAATCTCCAACCAGATACAAAGCTTGATGTGTATCAGCAGATTAGGACGCAGGTTACCAAGATGGTTAATCAGGCAATGGAGAATGGCGACCAACCCTCAGTGGTAGCTGACGTCGTGTTGAAAACCATCCGTGCAGAGCAACCCAAGCGCCGTTACACCGCCGGTAAAGCAGCAGCTCAATTGCAGTTTCTGCGTAGGTTCGCGCCAGCGGGGTTATTTGATGCAGCTATTCGCAAGAATCTGCAACTTGATACCTGAACAGGAAAGAGTATTTACCAAACCACCAGCATTGATTATTGGACAAAACCATGAAAGCACTCACCTTCAAACGTTATGGCAAATCACCGGAAATTGGTTTCACAGATGTTGCCCTCCCCACACTGAAACCCGATGAACTACTGGTTCAGGTACACGCGGCAGCTATAAACCCCGTTGACAATATAATACCCACCGGTATGTTCAAACCTGTTTTGCATTTCAAACTTCCCGCAACATTGGGCAGCGACCTGGCCGGTGTTGTCACCAAGGTTGGTAGCCGTGTAACGCGCTTCAAGCCAGGCGATGCAGTATTTGCCAGCATCTTCGATTTGGGTACAGGTTCCATTGCGGAGTTTGCGGTGGTGCCAGAACAGGCGGCGGCGCTCAAACCTGACAATTTGGATTTTATACAAGCGGCATCCATACCCATGGTTGGGCTTACCTCCTGGCAAGTGTTAAAGGAGCGCCTGAATCTTCGCGCCGGTCAAAAAGTATTTATTCCTGCAGGGTCTGGCGGTATAGGCTCTTTTGCCATCCAACTGGCAAAGCATTTGGGGGTCAAGGTAGGAACCACTACCAGCACAGGCAATGTTTCTTTGGTGAACAACCTTGGTGCTGATGAGATTGTTGATTACAAAAAACAGGAATTCGAAAAAGTACTGCATGGTTACGACGCTGTATTCGCCACAGTCAAGGGCGATGCGATTGAAAAATCTCTCGATATTCTTAAACCAGGCAGCAAAATAGTATCTATTGTCGGGCCATTGGATGTCGCTTTCGCACGGGCCAAGCGGTTGAACTTCGTTTTGAGATTTGTATTTGGGCTTATGAGCCGCAAAATCATACAACTCGCTAAGAAGCAGGGTACCTCCTACGAATTTCATTTCGTGCGTCCCGATGGTGCCCAACTCGCCGAGATTGGCAAACTACTTTCGTCTGAGCGCATCAAACCGGTGATCGACAAGGTATTTCCATTTGATGAAGCAAAATCCGCGCTTGAATACCTCGTCCAAGGCCGGGCAAAAGGCAAGGTGGTTGTGAAAATAAAATAACAAATTATTTTTAAATTATTGGCGTTTTATTTACTCCGCACCCCATTCCGCCCAGGAACCATCATAGAGCGAAAGGTTTTTGTATCCCGCTTCATAAAATGCCAGAAGCGGGATGCAGGCTGTAATGCCAGAGCCGCAAGTGAAAACATTCTGCATAGAAGAATCGTTTTTAACTATGGATGATAAAACCTGATTCGATTTCAAATAACCGGATTCAACACATTCGCCAAAAGGAATATTGTGCGAACCGGGAATATGACCTCTGCGTAAACCTTTTCGGGGTTCATCTACCTGACCATTAAAACGGGCTGCACTGCGTGCATCAAAAATGTTGTAGATTGGATTATGGAGTTGCGCTTTGATTTGTTCTTTTGTTACCACACGATCCGCTTGAAAATTTGCTTGAAAATCTCCGGGATTTTTTGGCTGTGCAAAAGTTAATTCGGTTTTGTAGCCCGCATTTTTCCAGGCCAGCAAGCCGCCGTTTATTATAAAAACTTTTTCATGTCCCATAATTTTAAACATCCACCAGGCACGTGGCGATGAATAAACACCGTAAGCATCGAATACCACCACCACACTATGTTGATTAACACCAAGCGCTTGAACTTTTTGTTCAAATTCTTTGGGTCTAATCAAGGTGTGTGGTAAGCCGCTATCAGGGTCACTGAAAGATTTTTCAATATCAAAAAACAAACTGCCCGGAATGGTTTCTTTAACGATATTTTCCGGCGCTGTGCCTATGGGTGGAATGCTGGCGTCCAGTAATACGCAATCAAATTCTTTTTGCCAGTCGCGTAAAATTTCGATATTGATTAAAGCAGGAGTATGGGTTTTCGTCATTTTGTTAATTCATTTCCATCAATCAGCGGGCGGCTGTTTATCTTCAGCATCAGAAAGCACTATACAATTACGCCCCAAATTTTTCGCTCTGTAAAGTGCGCTGTCAGTGCGTTGAAATAAAATATCAAAATCTTCATAGGCTATCGCAACACCAATGCCAATACTGACAGTTACCGGGATCAATTCATCGTGATAACGAATGCTCATAGCCTCAATAGCTGCACGAATTTTTTCTGCAATTAATAAAGCCTGTTGTTCGTTGGTATTCTCGCAGAAGAGTAAAAATTCTTCTCCGCCCCAACGAATAAAACGATCTGTTGCGCGGATGTTTTTATTAATCGCCTGTGCCGCTTCACGCAACACTGAATCGCCAGCATCATGGCCATAGTTATCATTTACTTTTTTGAAGTGATCCAGATCAATAATCATCAGCATGGTGTTGAGTGGCATTTTGCCTGTCGGCGCGCGCTGGCTCATTTCAGTGGCGAAGCCATTTCGATTAAGCGCACCGGTTAATGAATCTGTACTGGAAAGTAATTTGTAGCGTTGCGACTCCTGTTGCAAATCATCGGAATAATGCGCCAGTGTTACCAGTCGCTGGGAATCATTGCGAATTCGCTTTTCCTGCAACATTAAATGGCGAGTAATGAACAAAAGATTGGACATCAACCAGAGAATCGCCACCCCCAAATACCAGGATTCAGCCGCCAATAATTCACCTTGAATATCAATGTAATCCAGCTGGATCTGGTGCTCACCCGGCACTATCGGGGGTACCAGATCAATACTGATGGCCACCGCACCATGTGTAGAACCCCTCTGGGAGTTTGCAAGAATTCCCCATCCATAATTATTGACCATCATCAACTCCCTTGTTTCCAACGCCAGAAAGCTCACCTCCAATCCTTGCAATGTCTCCCGCGAATCTTCGGCACCCGCAGGTTTAAAGCTATGCATTTTCAAACGCAATCTCTCGTTACTGCCTTTGTAATGGATTTTCAATTCCATATGTTGATAGCGGGAGTAATCCACATCTTCACGGAAATTAATACTCAACCCACAATAGGGCACTGGAATGTTGTCTGCCGGTGCGCGACAGACGAAGTCGAATCTGCCACGATCAACCCACTCAGCCGTCGTTTTTCCACCTTGTTCAGCATCGAAAAAAAGATGAGACTCCTGCGCCAGATTCGGCAGTATTCGTAATTTACGCTCAGGCAATATGAAATAGGCCAATATTGCGACCAATGCCAACAAGGTTGAACCCACAAGCATACGGTAAAGCGGAACCAAAGAAGACAGGGCTGTTTTTATTTGCATCGATTACTCCATTATCTGAACTCTTCAAGTGTAGACAAGTTTTCAGCTCTTACGGTTATTAGAACCCGTTCTTGAGACCTTTGCACGAATTCACTCTTGAACTTTTGCTATCTGCCCCTATCTAAAGCCCGCCTGAAAAATACAGGTAATTTTTGATTGTCATTACGATTGTTTTGTGGGAATAACCCCCGTCACTGAGGAAAAAACAATGTATCGCACACTCTTTTTGCTGCTCGCGACAACCATTCTGTTCGGCATACCGCCCGGTTAAAAAACCACATTGTTTTGCTTTTTTCTCTAAAGGGAAGGTTTTTCTACGTGCCAAATTTGTTGTTTTTTTAAATTCACAAACGAGGAGGCTTTATGCTGACAGTGTCGCAACTCAAGCGAGCTTATGGTGATTTTGTCGCTACTGATGCAGTGAGTTTTTCAATTGCCAAAGGCGAAATCGTGGGTTTACTCGGCCACAATGGTGCGGGCAAAACCACTGTAATGAAAATGTTAAGCGGTTATCTTGAACCCAGTGCGGGTGAGATTGTGTTGGATGGACAATCGCTTGCACGACATTTAAAAACCCTGCAACAAAAAATCGGTTATCTGCCAGAAAGTTTACCCGTGTATCCCGAGATGTCGGTGGCTGATTATCTGGATTACGCAGCCGAGCTGAAAGGTTTGCGCGGCGTGGAAAAACAACGCGAAGTGAAACGTGTTATCCAGGCAACCGATATTGCCAATAAATTATTAGCTTCAATTAATACCTTGTCGCGTGGATACAAACAACGAGTGGGCGTTGCCCAGGCATTATTGGGAAAACCGGCGTTGCTGATTCTCGACGAACCCACCAACGGTCTCGACCCGCAACAAACCCAACAAATGCGTGAACTGATTCGTGAAATCGCCAAAGATGCCACCGTGATTCTCTCCACTCATATCATGCAAGAAGTGGATGCATTGTGTGATCGTGTGTTGATGATGCGCGCGGGTCGTTTGGTGATAGATGCAAAATTGGCGGAACTGCGTTTAAGTCGTTCACTGTTGGTAAAAACCAATGCGTCTGCCGATAACGCGATTGAACTTTTAAACGCCTTACCCAATGTGCATCAAGTCAATCTTGTCGAGCAAAATCCGACAACTTTACGTTTGCATGTGCATGACGATGTAGATCTGCAAAACCTTTGCGCAGCGGTAGCCAAAACCATCATCCATTCGGGTGCCGATTTATATCAACTGACAGCGGAAACCCGCGATCTGGAAACATTATTCCGCGAAGTGAATTCACAAGACTCTGTGTTTACTCCGAAGGAGGTTCGCCATGCAGCCTAAACAAACTATCGGGCGTATCGCCAAAAAAGAAATCCATTTGTTTTTTGCATCGCCCATCGCCTATTTATTTTTAGCCGCTTTTGCAGCGGTCAGTCTGTTTACTTTTTTCTGGGGCGAAGCATTTTTTGCACGCAATATTGCCGATGTGCGTCCGCTGTTTGAGTGGATGCCCTTGCTGCTGATTTTTCTTGCCAGCACATTGACCATGCGCTTGTGGAGTGAGGAAAGACGCACCGGCACTTTGGAGCATGTACTGACCCAACCCGTTCCTCTGTGGCATTTTGTATTGGGCAAATTTTTGGGTTGTATGACCTTGTTGGCAATTGCACTCATCATTACCTTGCCGCTACCTATCACCGTTGCCATTTTGGGTGATTTGGATTGGGGCCCAGTAGTGACGGGGTATCTTGCCACTTTATTGCTGGGTGCTGCTTATTTAAGTATTGGTTTGTTTGTGTCGTCACGCAGCGATAATCAAATCGTCAGTTTGATTACTGCTGTTGCTGTGTGTGGATTTTTTTATTTATTGGGAAGCAAATCACTCACCGATTTTTTCGGCATCACGACCGGTGAATGGTTGCGACTGCTGGGCACAGGTTCACGGTTTGAATCGATTACGCGCGGCGTGATTGATCTGCGGGATCTTTATTATTATTTAAGTTTGATTCTGGTATTTCTTGCGCTGAATACTTTCACACTTGAACGTGAACGCTGGGCAGCGACCGGTAACAAACAACATCATCACGCGTGGCGTACAATCACTTTGCTGTTGTTAGCAAATGCACTGGGCGCTAATTTGTGGCTGGGGCAAATCAACAGCCTGCGTGTTGATGCCACTCGCGGCAATCAATATTCCATTTCGCCCGCAACCCAACATTATTTAAGTCAATTGCAAGAACCGCTGTTGATGCGCGGCTATTTCAGCAGTAAAACCCATCCACTTTTATCGCCATTGGTACCGCAAATTCGCGACCTGATGAAAGAATATGAAATTGAAAGTCAGGGTAAGGTGCGGGTGGAATTTGTTGACCCTATTACCAATCCCGAATTGGAAGAAGAAGCCAATCAAAAATATGCTATTCAACCGGTTCCGTTTCAGATGGCGAATCGCTATCAGGCATCGCTGGTGAATTCCTATTTCAATGTGCTGGTACAGTATGGTGATGAATATCAGGTGTTGGGTTTCCGCGATTTGATCGAAGTGAAATCCGGTGGAGCTGAAACCGAAATTGATGTTCAGTTGCGCAACCCCGAACACGATCTGACTCGTGCGATTAAAAAAGTACTTCAGTCCTATCAAGCCGGCGGTAATTTATTTGACACAGTCAAAGGTGAGTTGGTGTTCAAGGCTTATATATCGGCTGATAACAAATTACCCCAAGCCTTGAAAGATTTTAAAACCGGTATGGAAACAGAATTGAAAAAACAACAGGAAAAATCTTCCAATCGCTTGCAAGTCATTATTCAAGATCCCGAAGCTGACGGCGGCAAACTGGCTGAACAAATTGCCAAAGATTTTGGTTTCCAACCTATGGCCACCAATTTGTTAAGCAACGAACGTTTTTATTTTTATTTAACCTTGTCGCAAAATGATCAGGGTGTGCAAATTCCGCTGGATGATTTAACAGCGACCAGTTTTGAACGCAATTTCAATGCTGCAGTAAAACGTTTTGCCAGTGGCTTTACCAAAACGGTTGCACTGGTGGTGCCCGAGCCGGATTATGCCGGTAGCTATCATGGCAATCCCGGTGGTGCCCAATTCAATCAGCTGGAACAATTCCTCGGCGCTGAATTGAATATTGTGCGCGATGATTTGAAAGATGGTTCTGTAACGGCTGATGCTGATGTGCTGTTAGTGACCGCGCCAAAAAATCTGGATGAAAAACAAATCTTCGCGATAGATCAATTCCTGATGCAAGGTGGTAGCGTGATTCTCGCCAGCTCACCTTATTCCGCTAACATCAGCCAACGCAGTTTAAGTCTGCAACAACAAAATTCGGGTTTGAAGCAATGGCTGGCACACAACGGCATTACACTCGATGAAAAATTGGTGTTGGATAAACAAAGTGTTCCTTTCCCTGTGCCTGTGCAACGCAATGTGGGCGGTTTCAGTTTGCAAGAAATGCGCATGTTGGATTATCCCTATTTTGTGGATATTCGCGGTGCAGGTTTAAATGCAGATTCCGCCATCACCAGCGGCTTGCCACAAACCACATTGGCTTGGGCATCGCCGATTATTATCGATCAGGAAAAACAAAAATCGCGCAAAGTAACTGAATTATTGCGCAGCTCTGATGAATCCTGGTTAAGTTCAAGTACTGATGTGATGCCTCAAGTAACCAATTCAGGTTTGACACGTTATACGCCTGATGGAGAACAAAAATCCCAGTTGCTGGGTGCAGTGGTACAAGGCAAATTTGCATCCTGGTTTGCTGGCAAAGAATCACCTCTCGCAAAAGTTGATCCCGCTTCAGGTGAGCAAAAACCGGCAGAAAATACATCAACAAAAGTTCATCCGGTGATTCAACACTCACCCGATTCCGCGCGCATTATTGTGTTCAGCTCCAATGATTTCCTCAACGATACTTTATTGGGCATGGCAAGTGTGGCTAATGGTGGTCAGTATTTGAATTCAATTCAATTGCTGGCAAATACCCTTGATTACGCGGTAGAAGACGAGGGCTTGATGACGATTCGTGCGCGTGGCAATTTCAATCGCACTTTGCCCGCCTTGGAAGAATCGACGCAAGCATTTTGGGAATATTTGAATTACGGACTGGCGCTGCTGGCATTACTCGTTGTTGGTTTTATCCAACACAGATTCAAGCGCGCACGCGAACAACAATATCAACAATGGCTGGCAAACTAGGAGATCAATACCATGAATCAATGGGTTAATTTTCCAAAATCAGCGGTTGAAGTTTCCAATACTGAAATTAAACAATCGCCTCTCAACAATTTACAGAAACGACTCACAGTTTTGTTGTTTGTACAACTGTTATTGGTGATAGGTATTTTTGCCTGGAATCAAAACCGGCAATCGATACCCGATTCCCAACCGCTGTTATCAGCAACTGATCTTGAGTCAGATAAAATTGTCATTCGCGATGCCAATGCAAGTGTCACTTTGCAAAAAGTGAATGGTCTGTGGCAGTTGCCTGATTTAAAACAACTGCCAGTCGATGAACAAAAACTCAACGACTTGTTGGATAAACTCAAAGGCACCAAGTTAACCTGGCCGGTAACCACCAGCTCTACCAGCCACGAGCGCTTTGATGTCAGCGAGAAAAAATTCCAACGCCATGTGGAGTTTTACAAAGGTGATCAAAAAGCGGTTGATTTGTTTCTGGGTACATCACCCGGATTCAAAAAAATTCACTTGCGCAAACAAGGTGATGACTCCGTTTATGCCGTGCAACTCAGCAGCTTTGAATTCGCTACCGGTAATAACGATTGGCTGAAAAAAGATTTGCTGGCATTCAAAGATGCCCAACAAATCACCGCCGCTGATTTCGCCCTGCGAAAAAACAACAGCAATTGGGAGTTTGTTAATAGCAGTGACAAGGTTGATTCCGTTAAAGCGAATGAATTGGCCAATGCTTTTGCCAATCTTCAAATTATGGAGTTAGCCAATGAGATGCCTGCCGGAGATAAAAAAACCTTTACTCTTAATCCGGGTGGCTACCAATATGATTTGGTCTCTGCCAATAATAATTATTTTGTTAGCCGCAGCGACAAGTCATCTGTATTCAAACTCAGTCAATTTGAATTCGACAAAATTGTTAAACCCACCAGATTGGAGCTCACCGCCAAAACGGATACAACGGCAACCAGTAACCCAATCAATAGTGTGATCGAACAAGCAACTCAAGGTTTGTTGCCTGGCTCGACAAAATAATTCATATGGATTGACAAGAAAAAGCCCGGTTTTTAACTGGGCTTTTTAGGAGATTACTGTGAACTTTTATCAGCCTGATACCAATCGCGCTTTAAAGCTATCGCGATAGCGGCGTGATAAGGTCAATTCTGTTCCCTGCTGTCCATTCAATATCCCGCACCTGAATTAAAAATTCGCATCCCAATTCAGGAGCTGGATTTTATAAATTCCTTCCCAAATATTGTTCAACCTTGGCTAACTCCCACTCGCCTGTAAAATATTTATCGAAAACAAATACCGTCAGCGCGTGCACAACAAGACCAATGCCCCAAAAAATGCAGGTTCCGAAAAACCACAGGTAGTCAGGGTTGGTCAGCAAGTTGATAGCCATGCATCCAGCGTTAGTCACAATATACATCATCAAATGCAAATAAAATTTACGTAAGCGCTCTACCTTTTTAAACGCAATTCGCTCTTGCGCTTTTTGCATTTCATCAGTTTGGTCTTTCATAACAATCTCCGTGGTCAGTGTTTGAAAATCAACTTCAAATACCGCAGCGATTGATTTTAATGTTTCAACACTCGGCGGATGCCCGGCTTCAATACGCTGTATGGTACGCGCACTTAAACCACTCGCATCTGCAAGCTGTTGTTGAGACCAGCCTCGCTTGAGGCGCATTTTTTGAATCGACATAAATAATCTCCTGCTGTGGTGTTAGCAGTATTAATTTAAAACGCTTAACCGGTGACGACAGCCACACGAAATTGACACGACAAGGGCACGACAGCACCTGATATTGTTTTCAATACTTTCATCAAGCTCAATTCTTGTATGGGATCGGTATAGATTATTCACCATCAATTGATAGGCAGTAACCTATTCCTCGCAGTGTTTTGATGTAATGTTTTTCGAAGGGTGCATCCACTTTTTTTCGTAAACGTCTTATGTACACATCAACAACATTGGTTAATGGGTCTTCATTAATTCCCCATGCTGTCGCCAATATACGTTCACGGCTAAACACTTTTTGAGGACTGGACATCAGCAATTCCAAAACCGCTAATTCTTTTGCGGTCAGGGACAATGGAATTCCGTCCCGTTTCGCTTGCATGCTGTCCAGATTTAATTCCAGAGTACCAACCACCAAATTGCGATCAGGACTGGCGAATGGATTGCGTTTTGATAAAGCTTCTATTCGTGCGAGTAATTCTTCAAATGCAAATGGTTTAACTAAATAATCGTCAGCTCCTGCTTTTAATCCATCGACACGATCAGACACTTCCGCCAAAGCAGACAACATCAACACTCGCACTGGAAGTTGTTGCGATCGGATTAATTTGCAGATCTGCAAGCCATCAAGTTTGGGTAACATTCTGTCCAGAATAACCAGATCCGGTTTCAGCTCAATTAATGCTCCCATGACTTCACTGCCATCATCAACACAATCGATAAAATAACCTTCGGCCCGTAATCCTCTTACTAAAAAGTCGGCTACTTTTTTTTCGTCCTCGACGATTAATATCTGCATCAGTTTTCCTCTTCTATGAGTGGCAGTATCAGGGTCACTTTCGTACCCTGGTGTTGTTCGCTGAATAACTCAATACTGCCGTGTAAACTCTGTATGAGTGTTTTACATAGCGACAAACCGATTCCCAATCCATCGGGGCGCACATCGCGTGCGTTATTCGCCCGGAAATAGCGATTAAATACCTGCGGTAAATCGTCGGGTGCTATACCAATTCCATAATCTCTCACATCGATTTTGCATTGTTCATCCACTTGCAGACTGACATCTATCATTTTCTGTTTGCCTGAGTATCGTATGGCGTTATCCAAAATGATTTGCAGTGCTTGCAATAGTTTTTCGGTATCAATCCATAACTTCACATCGGCCAACTCTTTGGGAAACGCAGCACAGTTAATATGTATCGAATAACTGGATGCGAGTCGCTGTGTCAATTCCTCTATTTGCAACCATAGATCTTGCAACGAAACTGTTCGATATTTTAAATGAAGATGTTGATTGCCACGCACCAACATGAGTAAGTCATCAATACGACGTGAAAGTTGAACGCTGGTATCCGCAATACGTACCAAACAATCTTTATAAAATTCCGGTGTTTTATCGCCACCGCGCAAACTCACTTCTGCTTCCCCTCTGATGGCGGTTGCCGGTGTGCGTAATTCGTGGCTTACATCGGCAAGAAATCGCTGTTGTTGTTGCTCGGCTTGCTGCAACTGTTCCAACGCATGTTGCAATTGTTGCGTTCGTTCCTTCACTTCCTGTTCCACTCTGCGCGTGTGATCCTCCTCCTGTTGTCGCGCTCTTTCCAAACCTGCCGCCATTTGATTAAAGCTTCGCGCCAGCGTACTAAATTCAGAATGATCCAACTCGGGAAGTCGATAATCCAACTGTCCATTTGATAAGGCCGATGTGCCGGTCAATAGTTGTTGTATGGGTTTATACAGCGCTCTCGATAACACCAGGGTCAGGGTCACTGCGCAGACTGCACCAAATACCGATACGATAATCACTAACAGTCGAACACGTTGTAATGCCGCCGCTGCTTTTTTTTCCGCTTCGGCTGACCGCTTTCGTTGCAGTTCGATAGAATCCGAAATCAAATGTTTTAAATCGAGCCCTTCCAGATTGTCAAATGTCTGGATCAGTAATCGCCAAATTTCAGCCTCATGTTTTGGGTTAACCTGTTTGTTGCGCAAACTTTTTTCCAAAGCCGCAACGTTTGTTTCAAGTATGAACAAGGATTTTAGCTGCTGGCCAATTGCCGAAAAATCTTCCGGGTGTTTTGATAGTTGTTGATCGTGCGCCAATAATTCATTGAGATGGCTCAAACTTTGTTGCATTTGTTTTAAATATTTATCGCGCTGTTCCACCGTCGTATCTTTCACTAAAAGTGATTGTGCCAGCCAAACTTTCAAACGCTGTTTGTCAGCCCCGAGCGTAATAAATTCGGCCAACATCTGATTGGCGACACGGCTACGCTCAACGTGGTAGCTGGCAACGTTGGAAGCCCAAATCGCCAACCCGGCTTGCACAAGGGTAATCGCTGATAATAGAAAAAAGGTCAAATACAATTTGCTTCGGAACACATTTACTCCTGCGCACTTCACGTTAATCAATACCGGTTTATAGAGTAAACCATCCGTTCGCGATAAAGCCTGTCGTTAATCTGATGTTAATCTTGTTTAACCCAAATTTTCATTTTCAATCCATCCTCTGTCATTCACGGCAATTGGATACTGCAGTCCTCACCAAGACAATTAATGAGGATCTTTTATGAATACCCACAAACTATTTCGCACCGCACTTACCCTGGTTGCTCTTTACTCACCTTTGGTTTTTTCCCAAACCCTGAATACCAACATCACTGAAGCGGAAGTCAAAGCTGCACAAGATGCCTGGGGCAAGGCGCTTATTCAAATCAGTTCAGACTATGATAAAAGTGGATTGGAAAAAGCCACAGCAACGGCCAAAACCGTGTTGGATTCTGCTTACGGATACAATCTTGGGCCAGTATTATTTAAACCCACATTGAGTGGTGGCGAGCAAACATTTCGCACAGATTATCAGGGAGCCTTATCCTATTTTGTAGGCGGTAATAAGCAATATACCCAAGACAAAGGATTTGCTTTGAAAAGTTGGACTGACTACAGCTACAGAAATGCAGCCGTCTATATCAATGGTGATATGGCGATTACCATGGGTAAAGTATCGCTTACAGACAAAAGTGGCCAAGTGACTACCGTCGATAAAACCTGGGGCTTTAAAAAAACCGATGATGGCAAGATTCGCATAGTGCTGCACCATTCATCTTTGCCCTACACTGGAAAATAATTTTCACTTGGCAATAAGCTGTTTGCATCGACAAACGAATAAAAAAGCCCGGAGAAAACCGGGCTTTTTTACATTATTTTTTCTTACGCGCATTACCAATTTAAATCGGTTTTCAATTGCAATTCCAATGCTGCCGCCATTCGATTATTGGTGGTAGTGTTAGGATGATAATCACAGCCCAAACCATCCGCCGATTCTATTTTTCCCAAATCCAATAATTTTATTTGTGTGGATACAAACGAATTTAAAACCGATTGTTGCGAATCTCTCGCTGCTCCACCCAGCATTGGACTGATGATCAAATAAATGGGTTTTCCTGAATAATCCTGTTGAATGCGATTGATCAAATTCAACATCCCTTGACGATACTCATCACCAACAGAGCCCTCCCAGTAATCATTGGTACCTATGTTGATTAAAATTGCATCCGGATTGTAAGCCGTCACATCCCAAACACTGTTTGCATCATCTGCCAGTGTTCGTTGATAGCGCGTTAGAATATTGGGATTAACCGGTGTTTTTTCCGCATAAGAACGCCATGCACCTATACCGGACCAGGCAATTGCGTGTAAATCTGCACCCAATTTTTTTGCAGCAACTGCGGCATAACTTAATTGTTGATTGCTGGTCTCCATAGCGTAATGACAATTCTGATCAGGGCCTTCTACACCGTAACCTGCCGTGATGGAATCACCAATCACCAATAATTTTTTTTCTGGTGATGCGGGTGCTGGCAATAGTTTGTCAACGATTGGTTTTCCTATAACGCGAGTGACTATTTCAAAGGATTCGATAAGTCGCGTTAATCGGATTTGATGTGCCCCGGGTTGCAAATCCTCTGCCAAACTATAAACCGCTTCTCCCGATTCAACCCATAAATCTTTTTTTGTCCCATCTACATCCACTTCAAAGCGCACTCGTCTTGTACTGGCCATTTTTAATTTTGCACTGGTACCTTCAAAACGAAATTCAAGCGCAGAACCCGGCCAGGTAAAACTATATTCACCTTCAACACTTTTATCGAATCGACCAATTAGTCTCAGATCTGTTACCGCAATTGACGAACTGCTTTGCGAAACCGACGATGCCACAAGTGATGAATCTGTTACTGGTGTATTATTCGAACCTGAATCACAAGCGGTTAAAAAAGCGAGCAAGCAAAAAAGCGTTATTTTCCACATAGTAATTGACCTCATTGTTGTTATTGCATGAATAAAAATTTTAATTATGTATCGTTATTTCTTCTTCGGTCTTTCCCAGCCTTTAATATTGCGTTGTTGACTGCGTGCAATTGCTAAATCATTTTCGTCCGTATTTTTTGTGATTACAGAGCCTGCTCCTACGGTGCTGTTTGCACCAATTTTTACCGGTGCCACCAATGCCGAATTGGAACCAATAAACGCATTATCACCAATTTCCGTTTTGAATTTATTCACACCATCATAGTTACAAGTAATCGTACCTGCACCGACATTCACTTTGCTGCCAACAATTGCGTCGCCAATGTAACTTAAATGATTCACTTTACTGCCTTTGGCAATCACCGCTTTTTTAGTTTCAACAAAGTTACCGATTTTTACGTCGTCCGCTAAATCTGTGCCGGGGCGCAAGCGTGCGTAGGGGCCAATATCGCAATTAGCGGCGAGTGTTGAATCTTCAATGTGACTAAAAGATTTAATCTGCGTTTGATTACCAATTTTGCTGTTGATGATAACGCAGTTGGGTTCAATCACTACGCCATCACCTAAAACTACATCACCTTCAAATACACAATTCACATCGATCACCACATCGCGACCGCAAGTTAAATTGCCGCGAATATCGATGCGTGCGGGATCAAGCAAGGTCACACCGGCGACCATTAATTCGTTAGCTTTTTGTTGTTGATAAAAACGTTCGAGCGCGGCTTGTTGTTGACGGTTGTTGATGCCTTCAACTTCTTCAACAGCATCCGGTTGTTCAACTTCAATGGCAATGCCATCTGCTTTCGCCATGGCGATAATATCCGTTAAATAATATTCGCCTTGCGCGTTATTGTTGCTTAATTGCGGCAGCCATTTTTGTAGATGTTTGGCTTTGACGGCCATAATTCCAGTATTGATTTCGGTAATTTTTTTCTGCTCGTCGGACGCATCTTTATGCTCAACAATTGCAATCACTTTATTGTTGGCATCGCGCACTATGCGGCCATAACCGGTTGGGTTTTGCATATTGACTGTGAGCAAACCCATTTGGTGATCACTGACTTTTGCAATTAATTTTTGCAGAGTTTCTGCTTTGGTTAATGGCACATCACCGTAGAGAATCAACACGCTTGCATCATTGCGCAAATGGGGCAGGGCTTGTTGTACTGCGTGACCCGTTCCGAGTTGTTGCGCCTGCAACACAAATTTCACATCCGGCGCCGCCATTTTTTCTTCTACTTTTTCTGCGCCGTGACCCACAATTATTAACAGCTGCTCGCCGCCGACTTTTCGCGCGGTATCCGCAACATGTTGCACCAAGGCTTTGCCACCCACAGGGTGCAATACTTTCGGTAAATCGGAGCGCATGCGTGTGCCTTTACCGGCGGCAAGAATGAGGATGTCGAGCATAATGTTTCCTATGTAAAAGTAATTTCTGTTGCTGATTTTTTATTTATCAGTTTTCTCTTTAGTTTTTTCAATTTGTTTGATGCTTTGTTCTGGTGTTGGCAAAGCCTCTGGCATTGTGCCACCCAACTCTTCAATCGTTTTTCGTACTTTTTTACCCACTTCAAAATGCGTTTGATTGGCTTGATGTTTGCCCTGCACTTGATCACGACGCAATTTTTCTTCTGCCTGTGTAGCACGGAATAAATTAGCGGCTAATTCTGTGCTACCCATGTGATCCAGAATTTTTTGGCTTTTCTTCAGACCTTTGCGAGCATGAATATCTTTTGCACCTAGCCCGCCATACAAACCTTTATAGCCATGATCTTGAAATATGGCGTAATCCAGTGGGGTTTCTACACCTGCATCTTTCGCTGCAGCAGCCAGATCTTTATTGTGCTCCGCCAGTTCATTCCGAATCGCCAAACGCTTTTCATCTTCTGATAATTGGCCAAACTTTTTTCCATCTTCTAATTCTTGTCGTCGAGTTTGCAACGCAAAGTAAGTTTGACCATTGGCAATAACAGGTTTAGATGGATCGCCATTTTGTACAACCAGGTAGCAGGCATAGCGAGATAGTTTTACATCTGCTACTTCCCGTTTAGCACCCGAACCAATTTCAACCATTTTGTTGATATCAACAAAATGGTCTGTGTTTAATCGGCCTGATTTTTCACAAGCAAGTCGGGCTTTATCTATTACTAGCGAGAAATTCCGCCACTCTTGATATTCCAGTACCGGCGCCAAATCACGCGCAGACCAGAATTCATTCCCTAGGTCATCCAGCTGACGAATGCTTTCAAAGGTTATGTGATGTTTTGCTGATAAATCTTTTTTAGACATACGCTTCTTCCTTTTGCGAGGCAGTAATACTGCAATAGATAAAAATGGATGCACATTTTGGGTTGTCTTATAGATCAGGTCAATCACACCCCAAAAACAAAAAAAGGGCGACTCGAAAGTCACCCTTTTTTGGTATTTCAGCAGGATTATTTGCCTGCTTTTTTCTTGATCGCTTGTAGCGTGCGCAGTTGCGCGGCGGCTTCGGCGAGTTGGGCAGCGGCCAGTTGGAAATTGATCTCGGAAGATTGATTTGCCAATTGTTGTTGCGCCAGGTTTTGCGCTTCGAGGGCAGCGGCTTCATCCATATCATCTGCACGCAGGGCTGTGTCGGCCAGTACGGTGATGTGGTAAGGCTGCACTTCGAGGTATCCGCCGGAGACGTAGAAAATTTCTTCTTCGCCGCCTGCTTTAATCAAACGCACAGGGCCGGGTTTGATGCCGGTCAGCAGTGGGGCGTGGCCGTAAGTGATACCGACTTCGCCCAGCGTACCTGTGGTGATGACCATCTCGACAGAGCCCGAGAATATCGCGCGCTCTGCACTGACGATGTCACATTGAACCGTCATAGCCATAGTGATGCCTCTTTACTTGAGTTTGCCGGCTTTTTCTACAGCTTCGTCGATTGTGCCAACCATGTAGAAAGCTTGTTCTGGCAAGTGATCGTAATCACCGGCTAACAAACCTTTGAAACCGCGAATGGTTTCTTTCAGTGGAACGTATTTGCCCGGTGAACCGGTGAATACTTCTGCTACGTGGAAAGGTTGAGACAAGAAACGTTCGATTTTACGTGCACGGGATACGGTCAGTTTGTCTTCTTCTGACAGTTCGTCCATACCCAGAATCGCGATGATATCTTTCAATTCTTTGTAACGTTGCAATACAGTTTGTACACCGCGAGCTACTGAGTAGTGGTCTTGACCAATGACCATTGGATCCAATTGACGTGAAGTCGAATCCAGTGGGTCAATCGCCGGGTAGATACCTTTGGCAGCAATATCACGGCTCAATACTACGGTTGAGTCCAAGTGAGCAAAGGTGGTTGCTGGCGATGGGTCAGTCAAGTCATCCGCTGGTACGTATACCGCCTGGATAGAAGTGATAGAACCGGTTTTGGTAGAGGTAATACGCTCTTGCAGAACGCCCATCTCTTCCGCCAATGTTGGTTGGTAACCTACGGCTGACGGCATACGACCCAACAAAGCAGATACTTCAGTACCGGCCAGGGTGTAACGGTAGATGTTGTCCACGAACAGGAGAACGTCTTTACCTTCGTCACGGAATTTTTCAGCCATGGTCAAACCCGTCAAGGCAACACGCAAGCGGTTCCCTGGTGGCTCGTTCATCTGGCCGTACACCATCGCCACTTTGGACTCGGTGAAGTTTTCAGTGTTAACAACGCCTGCTTCCTGCATTTCGTGGTAGAAGTCGTTACCTTCACGGGTACGCTCACCTACACCGGCGAATACAGACAAACCCGAGTGGGCTTTGGCGATGTTGTTGATCAATTCCATCATGTTTACGGTTTTACCTACACCGGCACCACCGAACAGACCGACTTTACCACCCTTGGCGAATGGGCAAACCAGGTCAACAACCTTAATACCGGTTTCCAACAGCTCTTCAGAGGCAGCCAGATCTTCGTACTTGGGTGCTGCGCGGTGAATTTGCATACGCTCTTGTTCACCGATGGGGCCCAACTCGTCGATAGGGTTACCCAAAACGTCCATGATACGGCCCAGAGTTTCACGGCCGACAGGAACGCTGATGGGGTTGTGGGTGTTGGTCACTTCCAATCCGCGGCGCAAACCCTCAGAGGAACCGAGAGCAATGGTACGCACCACGCCGTCACCCAACTGTTGTTGTACTTCGAGCGTCAAGTTGCCCTGGGTGATCACCAGAGCATCATAGACTTTAGGTACTGCATCGCGTGGGAATTCCACATCGATTACCGCACCAATGATTTGAACTATACGTCCACTACTCATGTTGCATTCCTCTTGGTTCCGGAATCAAAAATTCCGGCAGAAGGTTTAAAAGAAAATCGTTTCTTTAAATCAAAACCCAATCGTCTGGTGATTAACTCACCGCTGCCGCACCGCCCACAATTTCGGAAATTTCCTGGGTGATGGCAGCCTGACGGGCTTTGTTGTAAATCAGTTTCAAGGTGTCGATCAGTTCACCGGCGTTGTCGGTTGCGTTTTTCATCGCAATCATACGCGCTGCTTGTTCACAGGCTGCGTTTTCAACAACGGCTTGGTAGACCTGTGACTCGATAAAACGAGTCAACAAACCTTTCAACAAGACTTCAGCATCCGGTTCGTAGATGTAATCCCAGTGGTGCTTTAATTTGCTGTTATCTTCTGCCAGCAAGGGCAACAACTGACTAACGGTCGGTTGTTGGGTCATGGTGTTCACAAACTCGTTACTGACTAAATAGAGTTTGTCGATTTTGCCTTCTTCGAAAGCATCCAACATGACTTTAACGCTACCAATAAGATCCGATACCTGTGGAGCTTCGCCCAAATCACGTGTGCTGGCGACAACATTGCCACCGAAACTTCTAAAGAAAGCTCCGGCTTTGGCACCTACCAGACACAAATCGATTTGTACTTGTTGATCGGCCCAATCTTTCATGGATTTGATAGCAGTTTTAAACATGTTGACGTTCAAACCACCACAAAGACCACGATCACTCGACACCAGAATAAAACCCACGCGCTTGACGGGGCGTTCTTTCATAAAACGGTGTTTGTATTCCGGACTGGAATTGGCCAGGTGCCCAATCACTTCACGAATGCGTTGTGAGTAGGGCTTGCCTAATTCCATACGATCCTGCGCGCGACGCATCTTACTAGCCGCCACCATTTCCATGGCGCTGGTAATTTTTTGCGTACTCTTCACGCTGGATATTTTGGTCCGTATTTCTTTGGTGCCTGCCATATTCAAAGACTCTCAAGTGGTTATGGAGCCGGAACCGGCTCCTCCAGATCCCAAGGATTACCAGCTGCGGCTGGCCTTCAACTTGGTGATCAGCTCTTTGAACTTGCCTTCCAATTCGCCGTTCCAGTCACCGGTCGCATCAATGTGCTTCATGGTGTCTGCGTATTCGGTTTGGGCGAAGGAGAGCAGGGCCGCTTCAAAATCCAGTACTTTATTCACAGCAACGTCTTTCAGATAACCTTCGTTGGCTGCGTAAAGTACCAGGGCCATTTGTGCAACGCTCAATGGAGCAAATTGTTTTTGCTTCATCAATTCAGTTACACGTTGACCGTGTTCCAATTGCGCTTTGGTAGCTTCGTCCAGATCAGAAGCGAACTGGGAGAAGGCCGCCAACTCACGATATTGCGCCAGCGCGGTACGAATACCACCGGACAATTTCTTGATGACTTTGGTTTGCGCTGCACCACCAACACGCGATACCGAAATACCGGCGTTCATCGCAGGACGAACGCCTGAGTTGAACATGCCAGATTCAAGGAAGATCTGACCGTCGGTGATCGAAATTACGTTGGTAGGAACGAATGCAGATACGTCACCGGCTTGGGTTTCAATCATTGGCAATGCGGTCAAAGAACCGGTTTTACCTTTGATTTCACCATTGGTGAACTTCTCAACATAAGCTTCGCTTACGCGTGACGCGCGCTCGAGCAAACGTGAGTGGAGATAAAATACGTCGCCAGGATAAGCTTCACGGCCTGGTGGACGACGGAGCAACAAGGAGATTTGACGATAAGCCCAGGCTTGTTTGGTCAGGTCGTCATAAATGATCAAAGCGTCTTGGCCGCGATCACGGAAGTATTCACCCATGGTACAACCGGCGAATGGAGCCAGGAATTGCATAGCGGCTGGGTCAGATGCGGTAGCTGCGATCACAATAGTGTGATCCATAGCGCCGTGTTCTTCCAACTTGCGCACAACGCTGGCAACAGACGAGGCTTTTTGACCAATGGCAACATAAATACATTTAATGCCAGAGTTCTTTTGGTTGATGATGGCGTCAACAGCGATGGCTGTTTTACCGATTTGACGGTCACCGATGATCAACTCACGTTGACCACGACCAATCGGCACCATGGCATCAATTGCTTTCAAACCGATTTGCACCGGTTGATCAACTGACTTACGCCAAACCACGCCAGGCGCGATCTTTTCAACAGCATCGGTCATCTTGTTGTTGATCGGGCCTTTACCATCAATCGGGTTACCCAATGCATCCACCACGCGGCCCAACAATTCCGGACCAACAGGGACTTCAAGGATACGACCGGTACATTTACATTTTTGGCCTTCGGCAACACCGCGATAATCACCGAGGATTACCGCACCTACGGAGTCGCGCTCCAGGTTAAGTGCCATACCGTAAACGCCGCCTTCAAATTCGATCATCTCGCCGTACATAACATCGGCAAGACCATGAATACGAATAATACCGTCGGTAACGGATACCACAGTACCTTCGTTTTTGGCTTCTGTTGAAAACTCAAGGCCAGCAATGCGCTGCTTGATGATTTCACTGATTTCAGAAGGATTCAGTTGCTGCATGCTCTGTTCCTCAATCCTGATTAGGATTTCATTGCTTCGGCAAGTTTTGCCAAGCGACCACGAACGGATCCGTCAATAATGGTGTCGCCCGTACGAATCACGACTCCACCCAACAGGCCCTTATCTACCGAGCCTTGTACATTGACTTTACGATCCAGTTTGGCGCTCAACACTTGAGCCAATTTGTTAATTAAATCTGCTGGCAGTTCATAGGCCGCGGTTACGTCTACATCAAGCGTTTTTTCCTGCTGCGCTTTCATAGCAGCAAAAAGATTTTTGATGTAAGGCAGTAACGCCAGGCGTTTGTTGCTGGCAAGGGTTTGGATGAAATTTTTCATGGCTTCATCCAGTTTTTCACCGCAGACATTGATAAAAACGGATGCCTTCTGTGCAGCGGACAAGCTCGATGTGACTAACAATTTCTTCACCGATGCCTCTTCTGCAACAGCAGCAGCGACTTCCAACGCGTCATACCATGACTGCAATTGGTTCGCCGCCAAAGCGTGCTGGAAAGCAGCTTTGGCGTAGGGTCTTGCGAGGGTGGTGAGTTCTGCCATAACTACCTCGATTAGAGCTCAGCAGCGAGTTTGTTTACCAACTCGTTGTGGGCGTTCTGGTCGATGGAAGACTCCAGGATTTTTTCCGCACCAGCCAACGCCAGTGTTACCACCTTGCTGCGCAGTTCTTCTTTCGCGCGGGCAACGGCTTGATCAATCTCAGCCTGTGCACCTTGCTTGATACGGTCTGCTTCAACACGCGCTTTTTCTTTTGCTTCTTCAACAATATCAATTGCGCGCTTGTTAGCCTGGTCAATAATCGCAGCCGCTTCTTTTTTCGCTGCTGTCAATTGTTCACCTGCTTGCTTTTGTGCTAGCTCCAGATCTTTTTCAGCTCTGTCAGCCGCTTGCAGACCATCCGCAATACGCTTTGAACGCTCAGCCATGGCAGTCACAATCGGCGGCCATACGAACTTATAGGTCAGGTAGATGAAGATTGCGAAAGCAATCATCTGCCCGATTATGGTTGCATTGATGTTCACGTATAAATGCCTTTCGTAAAGGGTTTAATGACGTTGTCGGAATTACGAACCAACAACAGCGAACAGAATGTACAAACCGATACCCACACCGATCATTGGAACGGCGTCAACCAGACCCATTACGATAAAGAATTGTGTACGGAGCATAGGAATCAATTCTGGTTGACGAGCACCGCCTTCCAAAAATTTACCACCGAGGATACCTACACCAATAGCAACACCAACGGCACCCAAACCGATTACCAGGGCACCAGCCAAATATAACAACGCAATTGCTTCAGTCACTGTCGTTCTCCAAAAGTTAAAGTTAAAAATAAAAAGTTAAAGCAAAAAACAAAATCAAAAACAAAAAATCAATTAATGATCTTCAGCCACCTGGAAGGCCATGCTGAGATACACAATGGTCAACACCATAAAAATAAACGCTTGCAACGAAATAATCAGAATGTGGAAGAGGGCCCAGATAATTTGCAATCCACCCGCCATAAAACCAAGCAGATAACCGGCACCGAACATAATGGCGATCAGAATAAAAATCACTTCACCGGCATACATGTTGCCGAATAACCGCAGGCCAAGAGAAATAGGTTTGGCGATCAGGTTAACGAATTCCAATACGAAGTTAACCGGCACAAACAAGGCTTGAAGAACAAAATTTTTACTGCTGAAAGGATGCAGGCAGAGCTCTTTGGCAAAGCCTACAACACCTTTTTGAGTAATACTGAAAAACACCACCAGTGCAAACACAAACAAGGCCATGCCCATGGTGATATTAGGATCAGTGGAAGGAACAATTTTGAAGAATACCGAGTGCGGGTCATAACCCATGGCACCGCCGATTTGCTGAGCCAAACCGGGGATCAAATCCACCGCGATCAAATCCATAAAGTTCATGAAAAACACCCAGACCAGAATGGTCAAAGCCAAAGGCGCAACCATACGATTGGTGTAGGGGAACATACTTTTTACGTTGGTATCAACGAAGTCCACGCAGGTCTCAACCAGATTCAACAGACCGGAAGGTGCTGAGGTTGAGGTGGCTTTTTTAGCGGCGGAACGGAAAAGCAGGAAAAACAAAATACCGAGGAAGAGAGACCAACCCATGGTATCCACATTAATCGCCCAGAAACCCATAGCCTTAGCTTGTTCTGCGCTTTCTGCGAAACCCCAACTACCGTCCGGCAACTTGCCATAGGTCATGTTGGTCAGGTGGTGTTTGATGTATTCCGTTGATGTCAACGAATGTTCAGTACCAGACATGTGCGTATCCACTCAATAAATATAAAAACGGTTTCCAGTCTGCACTCAGCGAGTGGCAGATCTGTGTTTTATCAGGGGATAGACCCAAATAATTCCCTGGCCTGCGATAAAACCGGTTAACAAGATCAAACCCATTTTGGTGTCTTGTAGCCATGGCAATTTTTTAAATGCCAGGATAAACAACAGGGCTACCACCAGGAGTTTGCCGGCCTCTCCCAGATAAAACGCCACTAGTAATCGCCCCGGCGGCGAGCCTAGCGGCGGGCGAAACACAACCAGCGCAAACCAAAGGTTCGCCAGAAAGCTGATCATTCCACCCATGAATAAACTTAAGGCAATGCGTTGATCCCAAATCAGGGCGGCTGCACTGATAACCGCCAACAAAACGGCTTGCAGGCCCAGCATTTTCAACGCGTAGGTGCGTCCCTTGAGACTGTTCGACATAAGGCACCCAAAAAACGGCGGCATTTTGTCACAAATTTTACGCCATTACCATTGGTAACACGCCTGTCACAAGACGCACAAATGCGGCGCATTATAGAGACTCGCCCCCAACCCGGCAACGGGCGGGCTAACATTTATATGATGGATTGGCTAGTAAATTTAATGTAAATGTTTTTATTTGATGTGATTCAAAATCCCATCCAACTCATCCAGCGAGTTGTAGTTGATGACCAATTTGCCTTTGCCTTTGGCGGAATGTTGGATTAGCACTTCTGCGCCGAGCGTATCCGATAATTTATCTTGCAGTTGACGAATATCGGCGGAAGCTTTCACGGGTTCTTGCGATTTGGTTTTTATTTTTTGTTCTTGGTAGGATCTAACAAGCGTTTCAGTTTGACGAACTGATAATCCTTTGGCGACAATTTGTTTGGCGATATCACGTTGCGCTTCAGCATCCAAAGTTAACAATGCGCGGGCATGACCCATTTCTATATCGCCATGTTCCAATAAAGTTTTGACGTCATCATTGAGCGCGATCAACCGCAAAAGATTGGTGACTGTGGTGCGGGATTTTCCAACGGCTTGTGCAACTTCCGCGTGAGTTAATTCAAATTCATCTTGCAGACGTTTTAACGCCATGGCTTCTTCCATGGGATTTAAATTTTCGCGCTGGATGTTTTCAATCAACGCCATAGCAATCGCGGCTTCATCCGGTACATCACGAATGACTGCCGGAATTTTATCAAGACCCGCTAACTGTGTTGCTCGCCAGCGACGTTCGCCGGCAATAATTTCATAACGACCTTCGCCAATTGAACGCACAACAATTGGTTGCATTACGCCTTGAACTTTAATTGATTCCGCTAACTCTTCCAGCGCTTCCGGATGCATATCACGGCGTGGTTGATATTTTCCGCGTTGAATAATATCGACTGGTAAATGTGCCAACTTTCCATCCTTGTATTCCGGCATTTTTTGTTCAGCGTCATCATTTATCGGCATTTGTGGTGCAGGTGCGCTGATGCCCAAACCTGCACTTAATAATGCATCCAATCCTTTACCTAAACCCTTGTGTTTTTTTGCCATGGTCTTATCCAAAAAATTATTCTGTTACAAGCGCAACCGGTTGTTTATGTTGTGCTTCATTGCGGCGAATGATTTCACCTGCAAGTGCCAAGTAAGCGATAGCGCCTTTTGACTGTCGATCAAACGAAATTACCGGCATGCCAAAGCTGGGAGCTTCTGCCAAGCGCACATTTCGCGGAATACATGTGCGGTACAAACGATCAGCAAAATGTTGCTGCAATTGTACTGATACATCATTGGTCAAACTGTTGCGGGGATCATACATGGTGCGCAACAAACCTTCTATCTTTAGCTCAGGATTTAAAACTTGTTGTACCTGATTAATAGTGTTGACCAATGCAGACAAACCTTCCAAAGCATAATATTCACATTGCATGGCAATAATCACGCCGTTACAAGCGGTTAATGCATTTACTGTCAACATGTTGAGTGATGGTGGACAGTCAATCAAAATATAATCGTATTGATCGCGAATTTTAGCGAGCGCATTTTGCAAACGACGCTCCTTATTCGGCAAAGACAGCATTTCAACTTCTGCCGCTGTCAAATCACCATTCGCGGGTAACACATGATATTTACCCGATTCAGAAACAACCAGACAATCTTGAATAGCTGCCTGATCTGTCAATACATCATAAATGGATTCTTCAATTTCATTTTTATTAATACCACTACCCATAGTGGCATTACCCTGTGGATCCAGATCAACCAGCAACACACGTTTTTTTGTCGCCACCAAAGACGCCGCCAAATTCACGCAGGTTGTCGTTTTACCGACGCCGCCTTTTTGATTGGCAATCGCATAAATTTTTGTCACTTAATGATCCTTTACCACAAAGTGGTGAATATAGATTAACGGGGTCGCAGCACTAACAAATGTCTTTCGCCGTCTGTGTCTGCTACAACTAATTTTTGTGTTTCAATTAAATCTATTTTATTTTTTATTACATCCATTTCATCCTGCGGAAACAAACCTTTCATCGCCAAAAATAGTCCTTTGTCTTTCAACAGATGTTTACAACTTTCTGTCATATCTTGCAAGCTGGCAAAAGCTCGGCTGATGACTGCATCAAATTTTTGTTCTGGCTGGAAAGTTTCAACCCGACGATTTTCAACTGTCACATTATCCAATTTCAACAGCGTTTTTATATGAAATAAAAAACGCATTTTTTTACCGTTGCTATCCAACAAAGTCCAGCGTTTTTCCGGAAACATTATTGACAATGGAATACCCGGCAAACCTCCACCTGTACCCACATCAATAATTGCTTCCAGTTCTGTATGCTGTTTTAACCAAGACACCACACTCAAACTATCCAGCAAATGCCGAGGTACCATTTGCTGTAAATCACGAACAGCTGAAAGATTATAAGCCTTATTCCATTTTTCAAATTCTGTGATGTACGCAAGCAGCTGATCCTGCTGCTGCTGAGTAAGTGCCAATTCCATGATCCCGGCACCTTTAATCAATGCTGCTCTTATATCTTGCACAAATATTCCTTGATTAAACTACTTCTGATTTCAAACGCTTCAACATGCCCTGCTTTTTCAAATACATCAGCAATTGCGATATTGCTGCCGGTGTAATCCCGGAAATACCCTGTGCACGCGCCAGTGTTTTTGGTCTTGCTTGCGTGAGTTTTTGTTTAACTTCATTGGATAAACCTTCCACCAATGAAAAATCAAAGTCTTCCGGAATCAATGTATTTTCATAAACACGCAAGCGTTCGATTTCATCTTGCTGGCGATCAACATAACCTGAATATTTTGCATCTATCTCAATTTGTTCAGCAGCCAATTCATCTGCAATTGCATCACCTTTTAAGGAAGCTACATCAGCGTAATTTAATTCTGGACGTTTTAATAAATCAAATAAAGAATATTCGCGAATAATTTTGGTTTGTGTTTTTGCTTCAACCAATGTGGCTTGTTCAGAACCAGCTTGTATCCAGGTGGATTTCAACCTTTGTCTTTCCACTTCAATAGTTTCGCGTTTGTTACAAAACAATTCCCATTGTTCATCACCCACAACCCCTAATTCACGACCTTTTTCCGTTAAACGTAAATCGGCATTGTCTTCACGCAATAACAAACGGTATTCCGCACGACTGGTAAACATGCGATAAGGTTCTTTGGTTCCCAGACGAATTAAATCATCAACCATCACACCAATGTAGGATTGATCACGGCTGGGCACCCAGGCTTCTTTTTCTTGCGCGCGCAGCGCAGCGTTTATGCCAGCGAGAATACCTTGTGCGCCTGCTTCTTCGTAACCAGTGGTGCCATTAATTTGTCCGGCAAAAAATAATCCTTTGATCGCTTGGGTTTCCAAACTGTGTTGTAATTTTTGCGGATCAAAATAATCGTATTCAATTGCATAACCCGGGCGCAGAATATGCGCGTTTTCAAAACCTTTCATTGAACGCACAATTTGCAATTGCACATCAAACGGCAAACTGGTTGAAATACCATTGGGATAAAGTTCGTGTGTTGTTAATCCTTCCGGCTCAATAAAAATCTGATGTGAGTTTTTATCCGCGAAGCGGTGAATTTTATCTTCGATTGATGGGCAATAACGTGGACCTATGCCTTCGATCACACCGGAATACATAGGTGAGCGATCAAGGTTAGCACGGATAATATCGTGCGTGCGCTCATTGGTATGTGTCATGTAACAACAAATTTGTCGCGGATGCATGTTGCGATTACCGCGCACTGACATCACCGGTACCGGTGTATCACCCCATTGTTCTTCGAGACCTGAAAAATCAACTGTGCGTGCATCGATACGCGGCGGTGTTCCGGTTTTTAAACGGCCCACGGGTAAATTCAATTCACGCAAACGCTTGGATAATACAATCGCCGGTGGATCACCTGCACGGCCACCCGAATAGTTTTGTAAACCGATATGAATTAATCCACCCAAAAAAGTTCCGGTAGTCAACACAACTTGGTTCGCCATAAATGACAACCCCATTTGTGTAATCACACCACGAACTTGATCTGCTTCAACAATCAAATCATCAACGGCTTGTTGGAATATCCATAAATTGGGTTGATTTTCGAGAGTGTGCCTGATGGCCGCCTTGTAGAGAATTCTGTCAGCTTGCGCACGTGTTGCCCTCACTGCCGGACCTTTACGAGCATTCAGTACACGGAATTGAATTCCGCCCTTATCTGTTGCCAAAGCCATGGCTCCACCTAGGGCATCTATCTCTTTCACCAGATGACTTTTGCCTATGCCACCAATGGCCGGATTGCAGGACATTTGCCCGAGGGTTTCGATGTTGTGTGATAACAACAAGGTTTTACAGCCCATGCGTGCTGCAGCCAAACAAGCTTCTGTTCCCGCATGGCCACCGCCAACGACAATCACATCAAATCGATCGGGAAATATCATTTGTTACAACCTCTGGAAAACGGCTTTGGAAAAAAGGGCAGGCATTATAGAGCGAGTCATCGCTTTGCACAAAACTTGTACAGGACTTAAACAGCTGTTTTTAAAAATTATTTTCACGCTGTTTTTGTAACAATAAGGAAAAAAAGAATTAAATAATATTTTTTATGTTATTTAGAAAGGATTATGTTTATTAAAGCTTTTATAGCGTCATTTTTCTGTGTATAAGCTAATTAAATCCTTAAAAAACAATGAATTAAAAGAATGATAGGCCAGTGTAAATACCTTGATTATCCTGAATGGATGCTGGGTTTAAGCTCTGTATAAAACAGTCACTTATACATAAAAACTTAAAATGCCGAGTTATCCCCAATTCCATCGTCAGTTTATGTAATGCTATTACAAGGATTACTACCATAAGCTTGTTAATAAAATAAAAATCACTAAAAAACAGTTACTTATAACGAATACCTCTCCTAAATTTGTGGATAAGCTGTGTAAACCTGTGGAAAAACATCAGGATAAGGCGGTATAAACCTTTCTGTTAGGGTAATGTTTGGTAGTAGTTTCAGTAAAACTTCATAAAAGCTACCAACCCTCAAGCTCGATATTCGTTTTTTTGCCATTCTGTAATTGGTTTAAATGCAATCAGAACAAGGTTTTTGTTATGAATATATTGATCAAATGGTTTTTGGTGGTTTGGTTTAACACAATCCTGGGGTTTTTATTGGGCTATAACGGTAAAGGTGAGTTGTATCTGACCGGCATGGTTTTGGGTGTTATGACTTGGTATTTCACTTATGTACTGGTGGATTATCTATTACGAGAATCAGGACGTGAGAAAGAAAGTCGACGATTGTTTATCAGTGCTTTAATCAGAGTTCCATTGCAATTGTGTTTTGTAATTGATGTTTACGCCGGTTTTGCCGCTGGTTTTACTCTGGAGTTTTTAGGGCTGAATATTCATCTTCATGAAGGTAAGTTATTGGAAGCCTACTTAATGACTGTTTTTACGGGTTTTTATTTGAGTTTGTTTTGTGGTGTTATTTTTTTAGTGATTACACTAATAGCAAACTGGTTGGAATCAAAAAGAAATATATCCATTTAACAATTGGATTATTTACCAATACAAAAACTGCTAAATATTCGTCCTAACAAATCATCCGGTGTAAATTCACCGGTGATTTCACTTAAAGCATTTTGGGATTGTCGTAAATCTTCAGCGAGCAGCTCACCGGCAGCGAAGGTTTGTAATTGGATTTTGCCTTGCTGGATAAAATCATAAGCGCGTTGTAAAGCGTCCAGATGACGACGACGTGCAGTGAAACCGGATTCGTTGGTTTGTTGAAAACCCATGATGGATTTCAGATAGTTTCTTAAGTCGTCAATACCATGATGATGTTTGGCACTAATATTTAAATATTCCTGATTATTTTTTATTTTTATTAGTCCTGTCTTTTCCTGGCTTAAATCAATTTTATTTCTGATTAAAATAATTTTACTTTTATCAATCTTATTAATTGATTCAGGCCAGAGATTATCAATATCCGTCATAGAATTTTGACTGGCATCAACGACCAGTAAAATACGATCAGCTTGTTCTATTTCTCGCCAGGCGCGTTCTATACCAATTTGTTCCACCTGATCCGGGCTTTCGCGCAAACCGGCAGTATCGGCAATATGAAGAGGCATGCCATCGATATGAATATGTTCACGCAATACATCACGTGTGGTTCCTGCGATGGGCGTAACAATTGCAGAATCACGTCCGCTTAAGGCATTTAACAAACTGGATTTACCCGCATTCGGTTTGCCTGCAATAACCAAACGCATTCCGTCTCTTAACAAAGAACCTTGTTTGGCTTCCTGAAAGATTTGTGTGAGACGGGTTTCGATATTGAGCAAATCATTTTGAATTTTTCCGTCTGTTAAAAAGTCAATTTCTTCTTCTGGAAAATCAATTGCTGCTTCCACATAAATACGTAATTGAATCAAGGCCTCAACCAATTCATGTATACGTTTGGAAAAAACACCTTGAAGAGAATGTAAGGCATTACGTGCAGCTTGTTCGGTACTGGCATCGATTAAATCGGCAATAGCTTCAGCTTGTGCCAAATCGATTTTGTCATTTAGAAATGCGCGTTCGGAAAATTCACCGGGTTTGGCTAATCTTGCACCCAGTTTTAATACTGTATTTAACAGCATGTCCAACACTACAGGGCCACCGTGACCTTGTAGTTCGAGAACATCTTCACCGGTAAATGAATGAGGATTAGGAAAGAATATTGCCAGGCCCTGATCAATAATTTGATCAGCAGAATAAAAATCGCAGTAATGTGCTTGCCGAGGTTTGAGAGAAGTTTTTACGATAGATTGTGTAATAGATAAAACATTTTTACCGGATACACGAATAATACCCACACCGCCACGGCCGGTTGCTGTGGCTATGGCGGCGATGGTATCAGTGTAAATCATCAGGCTTTAGCGTCCGCTTTTTCAATTTGTTTGGTAATAATTTGTTGTTGGATGATTTGTAATACGTTGTTGGTTAACCAATAAAGTACCAAACCTGACGGAAACCAGAGGAACATAAAGGTAAAGATAAATGGCAGCATCTGCATGATTTTAGCCTGCATTGGATCAGGTGGTTGTGGGCTGAATTTCATGGTAATCCATTGCGAAATACCATACAGAACCGGCAGTACAAAATAAGGATCCATACGTGATAAATCTTCTATCCACAAATAGAACGGTGAGTGACGCAACTCAACAGATTCCATCAATACCCAATAAAGTGCGATAAAGACTGGCATTTGAATTAATAAAGGCAAGCACCCACCGAGAGGGTTTACTTTTTCTGTCTTGTATAATTTCATCATTTCTTGTGAAAAACGTTGTCTGTCTTCGCCATAACGTTCTTTTAATTCTGCTAATTTTGGTTGTAACTTTTTCATCTTGGCCATTGATACATAACTGGCTTTGGATAATTTGTAGAAAACCAATTTGACGATTAAAGTTAGGCCAATAATGGCTAATCCCCAGTTACCCAAAAACTGATGTATAAATTTCATTAGTGCGAATAAAGGTTTGGCTATCCACCACAAAAGACCATAATCAACTGTTAAATCGAGATAAGGTGAGATAGCTTCAAGTTTTTCTGTATCTTTTGGACCTGCGTAAAAAATTGCATCAACAGTTTGTTGTTGTTTGGCAGGTACAACCAAATCAGGTGTTTCAAATCCTAATACATAAAGCAGAGAAGATTTATCCTGACGGATTGAATATTGGATCATACTATTTGGATTTGGGATCCAGGCGCTGATGAAGTAATGTTGAACCAGTGATATCCAGCCATTTTGATGTGAAAAACTAACGTTCGAATTATTTTCTTTTGCTATATCTTCAAAATGATATTTTTTGTAATTTTCATCATTGGTTGTGGTGGCAATCCCTAAAAATGGATTCATTTCCAAAGCACTGACTTTAGTGAAACGTTTCCCATCATGAATAATTCTAGCGAAAAATTTTGCACTCCATGTATTATCGCTTTGGTTATCAATAATATATTTCACACCAATTTGATATTCGCCTGTTTTAAAAATAAATTGTTTGGTAATTTTTACCAAGCCTTGTTGATAAACTAAATTAACAGTTAATTCTTTTTCATTTTTGGTTAATTCATAAGATTCTTTTTCTGCAGAAAATAAAGGCTTTGAACCATCAACTCCATTAGTACCATTAACACCGAAAAGACCTGATTGGGTGATATAAGTATGATTATCGCGTTGATCAAGCAGAATAAAAGGTTCATTTAGTTTATCCAGTGAAACTGAATGTTTAGGTAAAGAAACTTCCAGAATATCGCCACCTAAAGTATCAATAGAAACATTCATGCTATCTGTTTTTATATGAATAATTTTGGATTGGGTAGCATTGGTAACAGGGGCATTAATCTCGGTTACACTGTTATTTTCTACTGTAGAATTTATTGATGAATTACTTTGTGTTGCAGTTGAACTGCTGGTGATATTGTTTGCAGTGGGGTGCGCATCACTGAATTCTTTATAGCGAATAACCAATAACAAGCTGACTGCAAGAATTGCTACTATCAAAATATTTTTTTGCCAATCCATCTTAATGACTGCCGTGATGATGTGAATGAGAGTGCGAACAGCACTGGTTATTTTTAGGCGGAACCGGATCTTCTCCGCCTGGGTGTCCAGGGTGGCATTTTAAAAGACGAATCACAGTTAGATAAGTCCCGCGCCAAAAACCGTGAGTAGTTAGTGATTCTTCTGCGTAACGTGAACAACTGGGGTAAAAACGACATTGGTTACCAATAATGGGACTCAGCAATAATCTGTAAATATGGATCAGTTTTATTCCTGTCCATACCAACAACATATTTAGTTTATTCACTGTTTGTTCCTGCTTCTCTTATTGGTACATCAGACTTCGTTTTTTGCCGGACTTTCTTAATAAGTCTTTGCCACTGGCTATCCAACAAACGAAAGATTTCCGGATTACTGAGTTTTTCCAATCCATTACGAGACATTAATACCAGATCCAAATCCATGAGTTCATTTTGATTCTGGCGGAAACTTTCACGGCTTAAACGTTTGATACGATTCCGGTCAACTGCCAGGCGCAAATGCTTTTTGGCAATTACCAATCCTAAGCGTGGAAGTCCACGATTATTATGACAGGCTAATAAAAGAAGGTGTTGGTGAGATATACGGAAAACAGCAGAATCGAAAACCTGTTGATAGTCACCAGAGTTGAGCAAACGTAGAGATTTGCCGAAACCTAGTTTCACTCTGATGACTCATCGAAAACAAAATTATCAGATGGTCAGACTTTTACGTCCCTTGGCACGACGACGAGCCAATACCAGACGGCCATTTTTGGTAGCCATACGAGCACGAAATCCGTGGACACGTACACGCTTTAAATTACTGGGTTGGAATGTTCTTTTCATAAGAGCAACCTTAAAAACTCAAGTTTGTAATCCACCAACCGGTGGGTAAGGGTAGAAAGGGGCGCGATTCTAAATAAATAAACAGTTTAAAGCAAATAATTTTGGACAATTTCTCTACAGTTGTTGAAATTACATACTTATTTTTATCTATACCGGTTTGCTCTCAGGTTATGCTCATAAAATGTACAGATTATTAACAGAGATATCCACAGTTTGTATTATTTTAACTAACTGATTTAACTGTATTTTCTGTATATTATCACTATTGTAAAAAATATTTTTTTGGTTTGTGGATAACTTGATTATTGTGGAATACACTTAGCCTCCAATATAAGAGAGGGCTTGGCTTTTGTTTGATTCACTTTGGAAATCCTGTCTTTCAAGTCTTCAAAATGAACTGTCGTCACAACAATTCAATACTTGGATAAGACCCTTACAAATTGATAACACCAGTGCATCCGGTGAACTGAGATTGCTCGCACCCAATCGTTTTATTTGCGATTGGGTCAACGAAAAATTCATGCATAGAATTAAGGAATTGGCAGGTCAATATCATCATCAACCATTGAGTATTATGTTGGGAATTATGCCCAGGCAAAATACCTCGGCTTTTGTTGCTGAAATAGAAAAACCTGTAGTTAATCTGGTATCCAGTGCAAATTATGCGGGTTCTCTAAAAAATAAAATTGAAGAAGTAATAAAAGAAGCCCATACAGATACTCCCGATTTGAATGTCGAGGGTGGTTTAAAACATAGTCATTATTTAAATGCAGCCAGTACTTTTTCCAGCTTTGTTGAAGGTAAATCAAATCAATTGGGATTAGCCGCTGCAAAGCAAGTTGCAGAAAACCCGGGTGGCGCATATAACCCTCTTTTCATTTATGGTGGTGTAGGGTTAGGTAAAACTCACTTAATGCAAGCTGTGGGTAATGCTATGTTGGCAAAAAATCCCAATGCAAAAATTGTTTATTTGCATTCGGAAAGGTTTGTTGCTGATATGGTAAAAGCCTTACAGTTAAATGCGATCAATGATTTCAAACGTTATTACCGGTCTATGGATGCTCTTTTAATTGACGATATCCAATTTTTTGCCGGTAAAGAAAGATCACAGGAAGAATTTTTCCATACATTCAATTCCTTATTGGAGGGTGGCAGACAAATTATTTTGACTTGTGATCGTTTTCCGAAAGAGATTAACGGACTTGAAGAAAGATTAAAGTCACGTTTTGGTTGGGGTTTGACAGTGGCTGTTGAACCACCGGAACTTGAAACTCGTGTAGCTATATTGATCAAAAAAGCCCAACAAGCGGGTATTGAATTACCAAATGATGCTGCTTTTTTTATTGCACAACGAATTCGTGCTAATGTTCGCGACCTTGAAGGTGCACTAAAAAGAGTGATAGCCAGCGCCAATTTTACTGGTAGGCCTATTGATGTTGATTTAGTGAGAGAAGCGCTTAAAGATTTGTTGGCTTTGCAGGATAAACAGGTTGGTATTGATAACATTCAGCGTGTAGTCTGCGAGTACTACAAAATTAAAATGAATGATATGGTTTCAAAACGCCGAAGTCGTTCAGTAGCTCGACCA
Organism: uncultured Cellvibrio sp.; assembly: GCA_946481095.1. Next base: position 14,513 of record CAMLML010000016.1, on the reverse strand, counting down.
AGACAAGTGGCCATGGCATTGGCCAAAGAATTAACCAATCATAGTTTGCCTGAAATTGGTGAAGCATTTGGCGGACGCGACCACACCACAGTATTACATGCGTGTCGCAAAATTAAGGAGTTGCAGGAAGAAAGCGCAGATATAGAAGAAGATATGAAAAATTTGCTGCGTTCTTTAACAACTTGATTTATAAATGTCAGGTTTTACCAATAATTATTGCAAATGATTTTTGAAGAGATAATTTCATGAAATTTTCAGTATCCCGTGAGGCATTGCTTAAGCCATTACAATTGGTTGCTGGCGTGGTTGAACGCCGACAAACCTTGCCGGTTTTATCCAATGTGTTGATAGTATTAAAGGATGATCAACTGTCTCTTACCGGGACTGATCTTGAAGTAGAAATCATTGGGCGCATTAATCTGGAACAGGCAGGTCAATCCGGTGACATAACTGTTCCTGCTAAAAAGTTGGTAGATATCTGTAGATCGCTACCAGATGGCAGCACAATCGACTTTTTTCAAGAAGATAATCGCATTATTGTTAAATCTGGCAGAAGTCGTTTTACCTTATCTACTTTACCGGCTTCTGACTTTCCAAATGTTGAAGATACACCGGGTAATTTGCGTTTCAGTTGTGCTCAGCAAGAAATTAAACGCCTGATTGAGAGAACAGCTTTTGCTATGGCACAACAGGATGTTCGTTATTACCTGAACGGTATGTTATGGGAGGTTCGTCAGGATCAATTAAGGGCTGTTGCAACTGATGGTCACAGAATGGCCATGTGTACGCGTGCTGTTGGTGTTACGTCCAAAGAAGTTGTTCAGGCAATTCTTCCTCGAAAGGGGGTATTGGAGTTGTCTCGATTATTGGATGATTCCACTGCGCAAATAGAGCTCACACTAAGTAGCAATCATATCCGAGTGACATCTGTTGACTACACATTCACTTCAAAATTGGTGGATGGTAAATTTCCTGATTATGAAAGAGTTCTTCCTCGAGGCGGTAATAAAACGGTTATAGGGTCAAGGCTTGATTTAAAGCAGGCTTTTGCACGCACATCGATTCTTTCTAACGAAAAATATCGTGGTGTCAGATTACTTCTTAATACTGGTAGTTTGACTATTGTGGCTAATAACCCTGAACAGGAAGAAGCTGAAGAGCAAGTTTCTGTGGACTACACAGGGGATTCTTTGGAAGTAGGCTTTAATGTAAGTTACTTGCAAGATGTCACTAATGTGATCACTAATGACAATATCAAGATTACATTATCAGATGCAAACTCCAGTGCTTTGATTGAAGAGCCTGAGAATAGTGATTCGGTTTATGTTGTTATGCCAATGCGCCTTTAAGTTTCTGTTTCACGGTGGCTGCTGTGGCAGTCGAGCGCCTTAAAATCCAACAGTTACGTAACTTGATGGCAGTGGACATAAGTCCATCATCACAGGTGAATCTTTTTTTTGGAGAAAATGGTTCAGGTAAAACCAGTGTGCTGGAAGCTTTATATATTTTGGGATTAGGTCGCTCTTTTCGTAGTCATAAACATAAATCCCTTATTAATCGAGAGTCGGTAGATTTCACACTTTTTTCCAGCCTTAAATCAGATAAAGGATCGGTTGCATTGGGAATCAGTCGAAATATTCAGGGAGAGCTTTTATTAAAGGCGAATGGTGAAACTGTTGCAGCAGTTGCGGACCTGGCAAACTTTCTTCCCTTGCAATTAATTAATGCAGATTCATTTTTATTATTGGAAGGTGGTCCAATACAACGAAGGCAGTTTTTAGATTGGTTGGTGTTTCACGTGGAACCTCGTTTTTTCCCTTTATGGAAGAACCAGCAAACTTGCCTGAAACACCGCAATAGCCTTCTTCGCCATGATAGAATTGACGAACAACAATTAAATATTTGGGATTCTGAGTTAACACTGCTAACAGATAAAATAGATCAATATCGCTCCAAGGTGTTTGATCTATTTCTACATCAGCTTCAATTATTAATTAACGACTTTATCCAGATGGATGGTCTGACTGTGGGTTACTATCCCGGTTGGAGTAAAGACAGGACTTATGCTGAAGTATTGGCTGCCAGCCGGGAAAGAGATATAGCTCATGGCCTTACACATTTTGGAAGTCATAGGGCAGATTTAAAAATTTATCTTCAGAGTTTGGCGGCAGCTGAAGTTTTATCGAGAGGTCAACAAAAGCTTCTTGTCTGTGCTATGAAGGTGGCCCAGGGCTTGGTATTTCAGGCTGTAACGGGTAGAAAAGCTATTTATTTGATAGATGATTTACCGGCAGAGTTGGATGATAAACACCGGGAGAAATTGGTGTTTTGGTTAGATAAAATGCAAACACAGGTATTCATTACTGGCGTCAAAGAGTTAGACCTTCGACGACTCTGGTCTGTGGATAGAGATAAACAAATAAAAGTGTTCCACGTGGAACAGGGCAGGGTTTTGGAAATACAGAATCAGCCTGGTAATTAATGAAGCGAGATCAATGAAAAGTGGAGAAAACCATGACCGATGAGCAAAACCCGTCAGACAATAAACCAACAGAAGAAAAGGCTTATGATGCATCCAGCATCAGCGTTCTCAAGGGATTGGATGCTGTTCGTAAACGTCCCGGTATGTACATTGGTGATACTGATGACGGTTCGGGTTTACACCATATGGTGTTTGAAGTGGTGGACAACTCTATAGACGAAGCATTGGCAGGTTATTGTACGGAAGTAAAAGTCATTATCCATCCGGATGAAACGGTATCGGTTACTGATAATGGCCGTGGAATTCCGACCGATATGCATGAGGAAGGTGTGTCGGCAGCAGAAGTTATCATGACCGTACTCCATGCTGGCGGTAAGTTTGATGATAATACTTACAAAGTTTCTGGTGGTTTGCATGGAGTGGGTGTTTCAGTAGTAAATGCCTTGTCTGAATTTCTGAAGTTGACTATTCGTCGTAATGGCAAGATTCATGAGCAAATTTACCGTCATGGAGTACCTGATGAACCTTTGAAGGTCATAGGTGATACGGCAGGAACTGGAACCGAAATACATTTCAAACCCTCAGCCCAGACTTTTACCAATATCGAATTTCATTATGAGATCCTCGCCAAACGCTTGCGGGAACTGAGCTTCCTCAATTCAGGTGTGCGTATTGTGTTGAAAGATGAGCGCAGCGGCAAAGAAGAAGTCTTCCAGTATGAAGGTGGTCTAAAGGCTTTCGTTGACCATCTCAATAAAAACAAAACGACTATTAATAAGATGGTGCATTTCGTTTCCAACGCTCGCGAAGACGGAATTGGTGTTGAGGTGGCTTTGCAGTGGAATGATTCATTCCAGGAAAACCTTTTCTGTTACACCAACAATATTCCACAACGTGACGGTGGTACACATCTGGCTGGTTTCCGTGCAGCACTGACTCGTGGACTGAATACCTACATAGAGAAAGAAGGTATAGATAAAAAGGCCAAGGTTGCCACAACGGGCGATGATGCTCGTGAAGGGTTGACCGCTATCATTTCAGTAAAAGTGCCGGATCCCAAATTTTCCAGCCAAACCAAAGACAAGTTGGTGTCCTCGGAAGTAAAAACGGCGGTTGAACAGGAGATGGCTGAGCATTTCAATGCCTATCTGCTGGAAAACCCCAATGAAGCGCGATCAATTGTAGGCAAAATGATTGATGCCGCTCGTGCACGTGAAGCCGCTCGTAAAGCACGTGAGATGACTCGTCGTAAAGGGGCTTTGGACATCGCTGGTCTGCCAGGTAAATTAGCTGATTGTCAGGAAAAAGATCCAGCATTATCAGAGCTTTATCTGGTAGAGGGTGACTCTGCAGGTGGTTCAGCCAAGCAGGGTCGCGCCCGGAAAACCCAGGCAATCCTGCCACTTAAAGGCAAGATCCTTAACGTGGAAAAAGCTCGTTTTGACAAAATGCTTGCCAGTGCGGAAGTCGGCACACTGATTACCGCCTTGGGCTGCGGCATAGGCAAAGACGAATACAATCCGGAAAAACTACGTTATCACAGCATTATCATCATGACCGATGCGGATGTTGATGGATCACATATTCGTACCTTGTTACTGACCTTCTTTTTCCGTCAAATGCGTGAACTGATCGAACGCGGTCATATTTACATTGCGCAACCACCTTTATATAAGATCGCCAAAGGAAAACAGGAGCAATATCTGAAGGACGAATCAGCAATGACAGAGTTTTTGACCCAGGCGGCCCTGGAAGATGCGGCGCTGTTCGTCAATCCCGATGCACCGGCCATTTCCGGCGAAGCCTTGGAAAAACTGGTTCAGGAATACCGTAAAGTGATGGCGACCATAGAGCGCTTGTCACGTTTATACCCTGCAGAAGTACTGGACAAGATGATTTATATGCCAGCTATTCGTGCTGAACATCTGGCTGATCAAGGCCATATGCAGCAATGGATTGATCAACTTTTAGCCAGATTCTCTTTGGATAGTCGTGCGGGTAGTCAAAAATATGAAATTAAAGTAGTAGAAGACACAGAGCGCCATATCTTTTTACCGCGTGTAGAAATCACAGCCCACGGTATAGCCACTGAATATCCTTTCCAACAGGATTTTTTTGCTTCGGGTGAATACGCCTCAATTGTTTCATTGGGCGAAAAACTGGAAAGTCTGATTGAAGAGGGCGCATTCGTCCAACGTGGTGAGCGCAAGCAAAACATCAACAGCTTTACCGAAGCCCTGGAATGGTTGATGAAAGAATCACGCAAAGGCTACAACATCCAACGCTATAAAGGCCTGGGTGAAATGAACCCGGAACAGCTCTGGGAAACTACCATGAACCCCGAAACTCGCCGCATGCTGCGAGTCTCAATTCAGGACGCAATAGGTGCAGACCAAATCTTCACTTGTCTGATGGGTGACGACGTGGAACCTCGACGTGACTTTATTGAAACCAATGCTCTGGCAGTTGCGAATTTGGATGTGTGACTGAGATACAGTGTCTTTTGGTGTTTGAACTAAGCACAAGTGAAAAATCCAAACATACGCTTTGCGTGCAAAAAATTGGAAAACCAGTATCCTATCCTCAGAATGCTACAGACTTGTTGGCAACAACATGGCATTCCACCACCCGAAAGGGTCAGCCCATGGCGGTAAGGGTGATCTGGAACAAGTGATGCTTCACTTGTCGTAAGGGCTTCTTTGGGAGCCCTTTGTTTTATATAGTGAGCATACTAAGATACTGATTTACAACGCATTTCATCTAAATTGAGATTTGTCGAAATCCATTTCAATTAAAGTGAGATTTCTTCTAGGTTTGGAATTGTCATGTTGAATGAAAAATGCTTAAAAATCATATGCTTAATGATTTCAATTTAAATGAGATTCGACAACACCCATCCTCAACATGCCTTCAGAGGCGTCATTCTTGCAGCATCAGCATTATTGCTATTTGCCGGAATGGACGCCTGTACCAAATACCTCGCAGTGCATTATCCGGTTCCGGTGGTGGTTGCCATGCGCTATCTGGTGCATTTGGCGCTGATGCTGGCAATCCTCGCGCCAAGGCATGCGCATATTTTGGTTAAAACCCAACGCAAAAATCTGGTATTGATTCGTGGTGCATGTCTTGCGCTGCTTTCTTTATTTATGGCTACGGCGCTGCAACGTATGCCAATAGCGGAAACAACTGCTATTTCTTTCTTGGCGCCCATGATGGTGGCTTTACTTGCCAGTCGGATTTTAAATGAACGTATTGGTATTATCGGATGGATAGCCGTGGTTATGGGCTTTGCCGGTATGTTATTGATCGTGCGTCCCGGAAGCGGGTTAGACACTGTGGGTGTGTTATTTGCGTTTTTAGCTGCGGCCACAGGTGCAGCTTACCAATTATTATCTCGCTTTCTGGCCAGTACAGAAAAAGCGTCAGCCATGTTGTTTTATGCTGCACTCATAGGTTCGATTGTTTATGGACTCGCGTTTCCATTTTTTTGGGAAAATAAAACACCTTCTGCATTAGAGGCGGGACTATTTTTATTTATGGGTGCCGCCGGTGGACTTGGTCACTACCTTTTTACTCTTGCCTATCAACATGCACCCGCATCTTTGCTTGCACCTGTCACTTATTTGCAGTTGATTTGGGCCTTGTTGCTTGGTTGGTTACTGTTTGACAATACTCCCGACACTACAAGTTTGTTGGGCATGGGAATTGTGGCCGCATCGGGATTGATGATTGCGTTTAAATCCAGAAGATAATCACTCTTTACTTATCTGCTAGCCAATTTCCTCTACTCTACCTAAAATAGCCAGCCTCATAATAAGCTGACAGATTCAATGCACAACCAAATTCCCCTGGAACGTCCGTTCACACCTTTGCTCGATACTATTCAGTCGCCGGTTGATTTACGTTTGCTGGATGAAAAGCAATTGCCACAAATAGCGGACGAGCTGCGCGCATTTCTTCTCTATACTGTAGGAAAAACAGGTGGACATTTTGGTGCGGGATTGGGTGTAGTTGAATTAACAGTTGCGTTGCATTACGTCTACAACACACCGGAAGATCGATTGGTTTGGGATGTGGGCCATCAAACCTATCCGCACAAAATTCTGACTGAACGCCGCGAATTAATGCACAGCATTCGCCAGGGTGGTGGACTTTCCGGATTTCCCAAACGTGAAGAAAGTATTTATGACACTTTTGGTGTTGGTCATTCCAGTACCTCGATCAGCGCAGCACAAGGTATGGCGATAGGCGCAAAAATGGCAGGTATTGAACGCAAGGTTGCTGCGATTATTGGTGATGGTGCCATGACCGCAGGTATGGCGTTTGAAGCATTAAATCACGCCGCACATACTGAAACCGACATGTTGGTTATTCTCAATGATAACAATATGTCTATTTCCCCCAACATCGGTGGGTTTTCAACGTATCTTTCGAAAATTTGGGCGAGCAAGTTTTATAACTCTCTACGCGAAGGCAGTAAACAAATGCTGGCAAAAATTCCGCCAGTAAAAGAATTTGCTCGCCGCACAGAAGAACACATCAAAGGCTTCTGGTCGCCTGGTACTTTGTTTGAGGAAATGGGCTTCAATTACGTTGGCCCAATTAACGGACATGATCTGAATGATCTGGTTTTGTGTTTACGTAATTTGCGTGACATTAAAGGCCCCAAACTTTTGCATATCATCACGCAAAAAGGTAAAGGATTTGAACCTGCCGAAATAGATCCTGTGGGCTATCATGCCTTGAATAAACTCGAACCTAAAAATAAAAACGGTTCAACAAAAAATGGTGCAGCCAAAAAGAAAAAATTTCAGGATATTTTCGGTGAGTGGTTGTGTGATATGGCGGCACAAGATTCACGCTTGGTTGGTATTACACCAGCCATGTGTGAAGGCTCAGGCATGGTGAATTTTGCGCAGCAATTTCCGGATCGTTATTTTGATGTGGCGATTGCCGAGCAACACGCCGTGACACTTGCGGCGGGTATGGCCTGTGAAGGACAAAAACCAGTTGTCGCCATTTACTCCACATTTTTACAGCGCGCATATGATCAATTAATTCACGATGTCGCGTTACAAAATCTTGATGTCACTTTTGCAATTGATCGCGCTGGGTTGGTCGGTGACGACGGCCCAACACACAACGGCACTTTTGACATCAGTTATTTGCGCTGCATTCCCAATATGGTCATTACAACACCCAGCGATGAAAATGAATGCAGACAACTACTTTACACCGCTTATCAATATAAGGGCCCTGCGGCAGTTCGTTATCCGCGCGGTGCAGGTGTAGGCGTCGAACCGGAAAAAACGATGACTGAATTGCCTCTGGGTAAAGCTGTTATAAAACGTTCTGGCGAAAAAATTGCAATTTTGTGTTTCGGTACCTTATTAAGCGAAGCACATATCGCTGCGGATCAATTAAATGCAACCCTGGTTGATATGCGTTTTGTAAAACCACTGGACACAGAATTAATTGATCAACTTCAAAGCTCTCATTCCCTACTGGTCACTATCGAGGAAAATGTAATTGCTGGCGGCGCCGGCAGCGCAGTTTCTGAATACCTGAGAAGCAAACACTCTTCAGTAAATTTATTGCAATTGGGCTTTGGCGATTATTTTGTTGAGCATCAAAATCAAAAAACTCAACTGGCGCAGCAAGGTTTGGATGCGGCGGGCATTGCAGCTGCAATCACACAATATAAACCTGCATGATTCACACTTTAATTCATCAGGAGTTGTTATGAAATTTGTAACCTTAATCTTTTGTTTAATAGCTGCTGTTTGTAATGCAAATACATTCAAAACGGAGAAGCCCATGCCTCACCAAATCGCTCCAGTTGCGCATCAAGTTTATTTCTGGTTAAAAAATCCGGATTCAAAAGAAGATCAGCAAAAATTAATTGAAGGAATTAAAACGCTTGCGGCCATACCGCAGGTGAAAGGTTTGCATATCGGGGTGCCCGCATCAACGGAAAAACGCGATGTAGTGGACAACACTTATGCTGCATCGGAACTATTATTTTTTGCATCTGTTGAAGATGAACAAGCTTATCAGGTTCATCCGATTCATCAGGCCTTTATCAAAAACTACAGCCACTTGTGGAGCAAAGTAGTGGTTTATGATTCGATAGCAAAATAGTCACTGATTATCGACAAACAAATTGTTACAAGCGGTTGATCTGAATTAATTCCCTATTCAGTTTCACCGGGTAGGATTCAAAATACTTATCTGGAGGATTTATCATGAATAAAATTTTATTGTCACTTGCATTTATTTTTTCTTTGGTGGGTTGCGCTACCGAGCAATCCCGTACAGTTGAAACACCAAAACCCGTTAGTTATGCGAATTATCAAGGTGAAAAAAGCGCCATTGCTGTCGGCAAATTTGATAATCGATCCAGTTTTATGCGCGGGATTTTTTCTGATGGTATCGATCAATTAGGCAGTCAGGCTAAAACCATTTTGATTACCCATTTGCAACAAACCGGTCGTTTCAGTGTGATGGACAGGGACAATTTGCAAGCGGCAAGTCAGGAAGCAGAATTGTTAAAAAAATCGCAAAAACTTAAAGGCGCCAATTATTTGATTACGGGTGATGTTACTGAATTTGGTCGCAAAGAAGTGGGAGACCAACAATTTTTTGGTGTTTTGGGTCGAGGTAAAACGCAAGTTGCTTATTCAAAAGTCAGTTTGAATATAGTGAATGTTGAAACATCCGAAGTTGTTTATTCGGTTCAAGGTGCGGGCGAATACAGTTTGAGTAATCGTGAAGTTTTGGGTTTTGGTGGTACCGCCAGCTACGACTCCACATTGAATGGAAAAGTATTGGATTTGGCAATTCGCGATGCAGTCAATAAATTGGCTGCCGCTATGGATTCCGGAGCTATAAGACAATAATTTATTCAGGATAGATTTATGTTGTCATTACAAATAGCTCGCAAGTTATTGTTGATTTCAATTCTGCTCGGCCTGGGAGCTTGCAGCTCCCAACCGAAACCCTTGTATCACTGGGGTGATTATGAAGATCAGGTTTATGCCTATCTGCAGAAAACATCCAGCCCCGAACAACAACTTGCAGCACTCGAAAAAACCTTGTACACCATCAGCAATCCTGCAGATATTCCACCCGGCTTTTATGCGCATTTGGGATTGTTGTACGGTGAGCTGGGTCGATATGCCGAGATGCAACAGGCGTTGGAAACAGAAAAAAAATTATTTCCGGAATCCGCACCTTTTATGGATTTTTTATTGAAAAAATTTGCACAGAAAAAGGATCAAGCCTGATGAATTATTTTCGCCGGATTTCATTATTATTTCTGATGCTGGTAATCACCGGTTGCGTTTCCAAACCACCAAAAGATTATTCGGCATTCAGGGCTGCGCAACCAAAATCGATTCTAATTTTACCGCCTGACAATCAATCACCGGATGTAAGAGCTACTTACGCTATGCTGGCGCAGATGACCCGACCGGTTGCAGAAGCCGGTTATTACGTAGTGCCGGTTGCCTTGATGGACACGGCATTTAGAGAAAACGGTATACATCTCGGTGCTGAAGCCAAAAATATATCACCTGGAAAATTGCGGGAAATTTTTGGCGCAGATGCAGTTTTGTATACCGAAGTGACGAGATACGGCCCTGAATTTAATTTGCTTTCCAGTGAGATAGTGGTGGCGGCGCGTGCACGATTAGTGGATTTACGCACAGGTCAGGTGTTGTGGACGGGTGAGGCACGAGCATCCAACAGTGAACATAAAACCTACAATAATCAGGGGGGATTGGCGGGGATGATAGTAGGCGCCATTGTTGATCAGGTTATAAATAATCTTGTGGATGATTCCTATAAATATGCGGGCATTACCAGCCACAGACTTTTGTCTCCGGGGCGTGACGGTATTATTTACGGGCACAGATCACCTTATTTTTATCAGGAAAAAATCCCGAAATAATCGCCAACGTCACTTTTTAACCTGCGCTGTTTTACATCGAGACCCTCTCACGTATAAAATCGGTGCCACCCTTCAACTCATCCTCAGGGAAGGCATCGATGATTATTGTTCCTACCGAAAAGCAACTGGATTGGCGCAATGCGCCTGTCGTTTTATTTACATTGGTATTGATCAATGTAATGGTTTTTTTCCTTTATCAAAGCGGCGATAACCGCAAAGTGTTCGAGGCCCTAGTCAAGTATCAGACAGCCGGATACCTTGAACACGAATGGCCCTTTTTTGAAAAATATCTGGAAGACAAGAAAGAAACCAAATTATTAAAAGATTATCGCGAGCAATTTAAAGAGGAAGACGTCGAAGCTATAGTGTTTGATTTATTGGGCCGCGACGATTTTTTCATTTACCTCAAAGATAAAGCCTATCAATATTTTCCGTCCGAAATTTACGATGACTGGATTATCGAGCGCACGGAAATAGATCGTCTGTTTAATTCCTTGAGCTTTGTAGAAAATGGATTAATTGCCAATGATCTACACATTAGCAGTTTTTTAACCCATCAATTTTTGCATGGCGACATGATGCATCTGTTAGGCAATATGTTTTTTTTGGTGGTATGCGGGTTTGCCGTTGAAGCTGCTATTGGGCATTGGCGATTTTTGTTGTTTTATTTGTTATCGGGCTTTGCAGCAGGCTTTGCGCAAGTTGCGTCTGATTGGAGCAGCTCACAACCATTGGTTGGTGCATCAGGTGCTATTTCGGGTGTGATGGCCATGTATCTTGCCGTATTTCGCTTGAAAAAAATTGAGTTTTTTTATTGGTTTTTCTTTTTTGTTGGTTACTTGCGCGCACCTGCTTTATTAATTCTACCTTTTTATCTGGGTAAAGAAATTTACAGTTACTATTACGACACTGAATCCAATATTGCTTTTATGGCGCACGCCGGCGGCTTTGGTGCCGGTGCAGTGTTAATCGGTCTTGCCTGGGTATTTAATCGATCCATGTTTAATCAAAATTATATTGAACAGGATCAAGCGGTTGATCCCGGCCGTGAAAAGCTGGCGGAAATTTACAACTACATCGATAAACATCGATTTGATCGAGCACTGCATTGTGTTAATGAATTGATTCAAGCCCAGGGTTTGAATTTTGAGTCCGCCATGCTGCGTTATAATTTATTAAAAATTTCACGCGGTGCTGATTATACCCAGGCGGCGCTGGGTTTATTGACAAGCAGTTTTACACAAGTGGATATCAAAAAACTGGATAAAGTTTGGCAAGAAAATCCGGAAATCCAACAGCAGGTTCCCGAGCAGGCAGCGATTAAATTAGGTTTGCAACTGGTCAACCTCGAAAGCCCGAAATCAGCTGAAGAAATATTTAAACAGTTACAACAGAATAATTCCAAAAATCCCAGATTGGGAATTTTTGCCACCAAATTGGCAACGGCATTTCAACGATTAAAAGACGGTGAAAAAGCGGCGCATTACGAGTTTTTAGCCAGCCAACTGTCCCAAGGAGCTGCGAATGGATTATTGTAAATATCACCCGTTGGATGGTGCCACTTTTGTTTGTCGCCAATGCAATACATTTTTTTGTGATCAGTGTGTTGATGACGAAAAAGATCAGCCGAGATGTTTTACTTGTGGAGTTGTGTTGGAGAGTTTGGGCTCCACCAACAAAGTCGAACCTTTTTGGCGTCGTTTATCTGAAGCATTTAAATATCCGCTTAACTCGGCTTCCATGAGCATGATAGTGATCACTGCCATCATGACAGTGATTGCCATGTTAATTCCTTTTTTATTTTTTATTGCCATTCCGCTTTATTTGATCGCCACTGGCGCAATTATGAAATATGCATTTACCTGCCTTGAGCGTACTTCTCTTGGTGAAATGACCGCACCGGATGTAATGGATGCCTATCACGGCACCATCAAAATTATATTACAGTTATTTTTAATTTTTATTTTGCTCGGTGTATTGGCGGGTGGTGCTTATTATGCGAGTCCTGCATTGGGCGGCATAGTCGGGCTTTTAATTATGATTGCTATGCCCGCCATATTGATACGATTTGCGCAAAGTGAAAGCATGTTTGAAGCACTTAATCCGGCATCGGTATTTTCGTTAATTACTGCTATAGGTTTACCTTACGGATTAATACTGGCGTTTATCATGATTATGATGTCATCTGTTGGTGTGTTACATCAATTAATAGGTTCCATGTTCCCGGCAGTATCCTATTTAACCCAGGCAGTCATCTCCAATTATTACACAGTAGTTATTTTTCACTTGATGGGATATATGCTATTCCAGTACCAAAGCCAGTTGGGTTACAGCGCACGCTCAGATGAAGAAAATCATCTTTCCGAGCGCAATGATGCTGAGCGTCTTGCTGCGAAAATTTCGATTTTTTTAAAAGAGGGCAATTACGAAAAAGTAGTTGACCTTTATTATCAGGCATTCAAACTTTTTCCTAATGAAGCGATATTTTTCGACAAATTTTTTGATCTGATTTACAGCTGCAAAAAAGCAACATTAATGGAAGATTTTGGTTTGACTTATCTGCAATTTCTCAACCGAAAAAAACGGTTTGACAAGTTAACGATTTGTTTTAAACAAATTTTGCATTTAACGCCGGATTATTTACCCGACTCACCGGATATGCGTGTACAACTGGCGGGCCTGCTCAAGCAACAAGGCGATTTGAAGTTGGCAGTGAAGTTATTGAATGGCATGCATAAACTTTATCCGGATTTTGGCAAATTACCTGAAGCTTATACCTTGCTGGCAGATACGCTTGCTGAGTTACCCAACATGAAAGTGCAAGCTGATAAATGTCGTCAAATGGTGGAGCAGTTAAAAATCAAAGCCGCTGAAAAACAGCAGGCTTTGGCAGTGGCGCAAGCAGAAAAGAAAATGGCGGAACAAAAAAATAATGCCCCGACACCTGCAGCCCCCGCCGCAAGCAAACGTCGTGGTCCTCCACCTGGAGTTAAATCCTCGGGTCTGGTTCTGGAGCTGGTTCCAATAGAGCCTCCCAAATCGGATTAATGTTTTTATTTGCGGAAAAATTGTGTTTTGCCCGATTTAATTGACACACTTTTTCCGCACCCTGATTGAGCATCACAGAAATCCATATTGATTCCATCATTGTGTTTTTTGATTTATAAATAAAAAATTCTTTTTAGATCAAAGACTAAGTCGCGATATCCTTCACCAATACCATTGCACGATTTTAATGCGAGTCAGTGCACAGCATCTGCGTATTTGCACCTGTTTTGGTCGTGCATTCTACATTCATTCAAAAAACCTCCTGATTTAACAGGGTTTTTGCTGTGGCACGCCGGTTGCTAATGCCAGATTAATTGGTTGATGGATTTTATTATGCGTGGTTTACAAAAATTACTCTTCAGCAGTTTGTTATTGCTCTTGTCCACCAGTGCTGTCGCAGATGATGCCAGCCTGTCGGGATCAATTAATAGTGTGTGGGTTGTGATCGCCGGTGCGTTGGTGTTTTTTATGCAGGCGGGTTTTGCTTTGGTAGAAAGCGGCATGTCACGTGCAAAAAATGCCGTGAATGTGTTGATGAAAAACTATATGGACGCGTGTGTTTGCAGCATTATTTTTTGGGCTATAGGTTATGGATTGATGTTTGGCGCAAATCAATCCGGATGGTTTGGCTGGAGTCATTTTATGCCCTCGGAACTCAGTCAATGGGATTGGACTTTTCTGTTTTTTCAAATGATGTTTGCTGCTACCACCACTACCATCGCCAGCGGTGCCATGGCTGAGCGTATTCATTTCAACGCCTATTTAATCGGTGCTTGTGTGATTGCAGGATTGATTTATCCGGTATTTGGCAGTTGGGCCTGGGGCAGTGCGCATGGTGGTGAAGGTTGGTTAAAAGCCATGGGATTTATTGATTTTGCCGGTTCAACCGTTGTGCATTCGATTGGTGGTTGGGTTGCACTCGCGGGTATTTTGATTCTGGGGCCGAGACTGGGCCGTTTTGCTGCCAACGGGCAAGCCCGTCAGGCAGAGGACAGGCTGTCGCAGATCCGGGGGAGTGTCGGCAGCCTGACC
>CAMLML010000015.1 GCA_946481095.1 uncultured Cellvibrio sp. | reverse complement strand
TTAGTGCTGACTCGGACTTGTTGCCGTTATAAGGCTGGCCCTCGGGTCGGCCTTTTTTATGGGTCGAGAAAAAAAGAGCTTGCGCACATTAAATATGGTGTTATAGTTATGTATAACAGTAAATCAACAAGGGTGTTATATGTCGCAGGTCTCCCAATTTCGGCTTTACCTATTAAGGGCTATGTATCTACTAATGGTTGTTGGCTTGGCCTCAACTGTTTGGCCAGCGGTGTTATTTGCTGACAACCGTGTTGGTGATTCTCACGCAGTCGTGCAGTCCATGCTGGTGGCCTATTCATTATTGAGTTTGCTTGGACTTCGCTATCCCTTGCAGATGATCCCTGTCCTGTTAATTGAAATCATCTGGAAATCCACATGGGTAATTGCCTTCGCTTTGCCAATGAAGATGAGTGTGGGTCTGGATGAATATGCTTCAGGCGTTATGTTTGCCTGCGTAATGGGCATCATCCTCACACCCATTTCAATTCCCTGGAAATATGTCTATCACAATTATGTAAAAGCAGCGGGTGCTCCCTGGAGATCAGCTGCAAAAAATTAATCTGCAAATTAATTTAATCTGAAAATAAAATAAGGATGCCAAATGTCTACAAATTTAAAACATGAAAAACCAGAAAGATCCGGTTTGCCATGGCACGCATGGGTATTAGGTGGAATTTTTCTGCTCTACAGTCTTGCAGCATCTTTTGATAGTGCAATGGGTTTTGCTCAGGGCGATGACTATTACAAAGCCAATGGTATGAATGAAATGCAAGTTGCTTTTTTCTCCAACATTCCCTTGTTGGTGAATAT
Source organism: uncultured Cellvibrio sp. (assembly GCA_946481095.1). The sequence continues at coordinate 66,595 of CAMLML010000015.1, read as the reverse complement.
TGGAATTACCATTTGTATTTGGGGTGGATTATTGGCTTCTATTGCGTTGTTAATGCGCAAATCAATTTCAACAACACTATTTTTTATTGCCACTGTTAGTAATGTTCCTTTTCTTGTGTATGCGTATTTTCTTGCCGATGGAATAACTGCTATGGGGATGTTATGGCTGGCGCCAATTATTATCACTGCCCTGATGACGGGAATGATTTTTTATTGTCGTCGTTTGATTCGATCATCACGCTAATTAAAAAGTAATGCACTGTATGAATTTTTTCAGGAATGTATCAGATATGAATTTAACTGTGTGGATATTAATTATTTTGACCAGTTGGGTTTCAACATCAGTATTGGCAAATGAAGCGAATTTATTGGATCAGGGGTTGGTTGCATTTGATCAAGGAAATCATAAGGAAGCGGAAAATATTTTTTTAAAACAAATCGATAATCCTGAGCAAAAAAATCAGGCGTTGATGTATTTAAGTTGGCTTCAGTTAAGTCAAGGCAAAACAGAGTCTGCTATTGAGTATATTGAGCAAGCTCTGAAAGTTGCGCCCAACACGGTTGAAGAGCTGACATTATCCGGTGATATTTATTGCAATCATGCCCAGCGGGTATCCATTTTTAAAGCATTAAAAATGGCAAAAACCTGTATAGCCCGGTATGAAGAAGCAGTGAAGATGGGGCCGGAGAATGTGGATGCTGTGATGACAGCTATGCAATTTTATTTGGCGGCACCTTCTGTCGCGGGTGGTTCGACTGAAAAAGGTAATGTTTTATTGGAAAAACTAAAAATTTTATCGCCGGAACATGCGGACACTTATCGGATTGCTGAGTTGGACAGGGCAGATGAAACAGAAGCTGCTCTGGTTTTGGCAGATGAGCTGGTTAAAAAAGGTTTTAACTCGGCGACAAATCAATACATGATCGCGCATTTTTATCGTGATAAAAAACAGTACGACAAGGCCTTGCCTTTGTTTACTTCCATGGACGAATTCGCTGAAACATTCAGAAACCGTTGGTTTATTCGCGACAGTTTGTTGCAGCGAGGTGAGATTTTAATGATTGATAACAGGGATGTTGCTCAAGCGATAAAACTCATTGAGGAGTACAAACTGAAAAATAAAAACCCGGGAGATCCCCATTATTTTTGGTCAACATGGAGTTTGGCAAAAGCATATAAATCAGCCGGTAATCACAACAAGTACGACGAGTTGGTCGCGCAAATAGAATCGGAAAATTATGAAAGCAATAAGGAATTTACCAAACAGTTTGAGAGTAGAAAATAGAAACCAAAAACCAGATACCGGAATTACTATTGTTTCGCCAAGTTAAAGGAAATTTTTATGAACTGCGCTATAAAACTACAACCGTTATTGAGTGGTAATCAGCAAAAAGATGATGAGTGGGTATTGATTCAACGTGTGATATTGTTTGCAGATCAACAAGCATTTGCTAATTTAATTTACCCCTATCAATCAAGCTTAAAGCGCATGTTGGGGCGTTTCAGATCTTTGGATGCAGTAACAATTGAGGATTTATCACAAGAAACTTTTTTGCGTGCTTACCTGTCGCTGGCCGGTTTTAATGCGAAATCCCGTTTTTCAACCTGGTTGTATCGCATTGCGTATAATCTGGCGATAGATCATTTTCGGAAGAAAAGAATTCAAACCTGTTCGATTGAGCATTCGGAGTATCTGGCTGGCGAAGATAATTTTGTTGGCTGGGAACTACAACGCGATCTTGCATTGGCAATGGAGCAGCTGAGTAAAACACAACAACAAGCGGTTTTGCTCTGTTACGCTGAAGGTTATTCGCATTCAGAAGCGGCTGAAAAATTAGCCTTGCCCTTGGGTACAATAAAAACCCATATAATGCGTGCGAAAAAAATATTGGAAAAATCTATGAAACCCTGGATGGTTGCACCCGACACCCAACCGAGATATCAACCACTATGAATTGGAACGACGATCAACCCATCTATCGACAACTGCGCGAAAAAATCGTCAGTTTGATTTTGTTGGGAGTTTTTAAAGAAGGCGATCCATTGCCATCAGTGCGACAGGTCTCCAGTGACTATCAAATTAATCATATAACAGTGAGCAAGGCTTATCAGGAGTTGGTCGATATGCAACTGGTTGAATCGCGTCGGGGTATGGGTATGTTTGTAGTTGAAGGTGCGCAACAAAAATTGCATCAAATGGAAAAAGAAAAATTTATCCGGATGGAGCTGCCTGCATTGCTGAAACGCATGGAGGATTTGGGGATTGATCTGGATGAATTATTGACTGCATTGAAGAAATTGAAGGAGGAATAAAATGACGCAAATTATTACGGCGAAAAATGTTAGCAAACGTATTGGTAATCAGCAGATTTTATCCAATATTGATTTATCGATCGAGTCAGGAAAAATAGTGGGTCTTATTGGGCCTAATGGTGCGGGTAAAACAACTTTGTTAAAAGGGATTTTGGGTTTATCCACCTTGGATGGCGAATTGACGGTCCTAGGGCTGAACCCGCAAAAAAATCGCGTCAATTTATTAGAGCAAGTTTCTTTTATTGCAGATACGGCAGTATTACCTGGCTGGATGACAGTAAAACAAATGATCGACTATGTAGCAGGGGTGCATCCACGATTTTCAAGGGAAAAATGTCTTGGGTTTTTACAAAACTCAAAGGTGGAACAGAAAAAACTTGTTTCAACCCTGTCCAAGGGCATGGTCGTACAACTTCATCTGGCATTAATTATGGCGATCGATAGCAAGTTACTGGTGTTGGATGAACCAACATTGGGGTTGGATATTATTTATCGAAAGCAATTTTATGCATCTTTGTTGAATGATTACTACGATGCACAGAAAACCATTTTAATTACCACTCATCAGGTAGAAGAAATCGAAGAGGTTTTGACGGATTTGATTTTTATCAATGACGGAAAAATTATTTTAAATGAATCCATGGACGAGGTAGCCAGGCAGTTTGTTGAGCTTGAGATCAGTTTTGAACAAAAGGACGCCGCATTGGCGGAATCACCACTGGATTTCCGTAGTACTTTGGGTGGATTCTGTATGATCTACCAAGGTAAATCGATAGAAAAATTGAGCAGTATCGGAAAAATAAAAAAACCGGATTTGGCCGATATATTCGTAGCAAAAATCAAGAGCCAGGTAAACCAATGAGCAATATCAAGATGAATCAGTTTGTTGCGCAATTGAAGCGGGAAATATTGGAATATAAATTGGGCATGGTCTATGTGCCGTTAATTTTGTCTGGTTTGTTTACTCTATTTTGTACCGGATTTGCATATTACTGGATGTTTGTTCGAAAAGAATTTCCTGAATCGGAATTGAGATTAAATAGTTTTATTATGGAGTTTATGTATGCAAATTGTGCAATTATGTTGTTGGTTTACACGTTTGTGTTAATTAATTACCTGTTAAATTCTTTATATGAAGATCGTAAAAGTAAACAAATTTTATTTTGGCGATCCATGCCAGTCAGCGAAACTGTAAACGTGTTAATAAAAGTGTTTGTGGTTGCGATTGTGGTGCCTACTTTTCTTTTATGTATTAATCAAGTGGTGTCCTTGTTATTTGCTGTCTTGGGTTCGGTATTGTTTTTTAGCGCAAATTCGTCATTTGTTGTTTCACCTGCAATAACAGATTTCAGCGCATTACTCATACCTTTGGAGATTTACCGTGATAATTTATTGGGTATGTTGTTTATGTTACCACTCATAGGTTATTTTATTTTCATATCTGCTATTTCCAAAAGATTTCCCATGGCAATAGCATTCGGTGTTCCTATGTTACTGGTGTTAATTGATTTGTTACTTGGGCGCATTAATTTAACTATAGGTGTTGTAACTTTGTTGCAACTCTATAAAAATATGTTGGTTGATATAAAATCTGCTTTTGTATTGAAAGAAGTTTTTGTATTACAGAGTGATTTTATCAGACATTTTTTGTTTAGCTTGGGTATAGGCGGGTTGTTTATAGCAGCGAGTATTTGGTTGCGTAATAATCGGTATGAGATATAGAGAATTTGCCTGTGAATCAGTCATAGGCATCCAGTGGTAACAAGTATTTTCTATAATCATGATTGATATTTTGGATATGATTATTATCGAGCTCAAATAATTGACGATTTTTCAACGATGCGAATTTGATGCTTTCTGCAAAATGTTGATTCCATAACTTTCGCAGGGAGCCGTCGTTGAATGCTATTGTTAACCCGGATTCCAATCGATGTTTTAGCTCTTGATTACTCTTGTTTAAATAAAAGAATCGAGGGATTTCGTAATGAATTAAAAATGTCTTATCAATATGCAATCGATAGTGGGAACCAAAAGTTTGATATTCTTGATATACTTCACTGATACCGCGACAAAAAAAATCAAACCGGTTATTGAATAACATTTTGAAGATATTTTCATAGCTATTTACTTCAACCACGCGCAATTGGTTTTCTCTAAAAATATAACTTTCTGCCCAGCCAATACCTGTGGCGTAACTTTTTTTCTTTAAGTCTTCTACAGTGTTAATTTTTTCCTGGCTGTTGATGAATTGTGGACTAACAAAACAAATACGGTAACTGAGTGCGCCCAATTCAATCGGAAAGGGAATGTAATCAATCGAGGAGTTTTGGGTTATCTCATCTTCATAGGTGAGTTCCATCACCAGATTGGGGAACTTGTTGGTATTAAGGAGAGATCTCGCACGGGCCAGGCTGACTTGTGGAATACTTTTATATTCTATTTGTTCACCGGGCTTCAGGGTTTTTCCCAAGGCCAATTTGAGCAGTGCTGTGTTGTATTCCTGGCGTTTGTCGTTTTCAGAATCCGGCGCCCTGTGCATCACGGTGATAACATCGGCGGCAGACTTTTGGCACAACAACATCAGCATCAGGGTCGATAGAAAATATTTGACAGGTTTATGGCAGCTGATCAATTTTCTCATCATAAGATATGCCCTCGTTTGAGCATCCATATCCTGAAGTAAGGCAATAATGCAACGAGGTCAGTATAAATTCATGTTGTTTTTTACGCCATGGGTCGGTGTATTAATTAGTGTAATGACTCATAAGCTTCAAGAGGGAGGAGGTATTTTTTATATTCCATGTTGATATTCTGGATTCGTTTGTTTTCTAAAAAAAACAAGGTTCGGCCTTTGGGGGTGCTGAATTTTACGCTTTCGGCATAATGCTTTTTCCATAATTGCATCAGGGAGCCATCTGCATAAGCTGCAAGTAATCCGGTTGTTAACCGTTGTTTAAGTTGCTGATTGGTGTTGTGTAAGAAGAAAAAGCGGGGCATGGGATAATGAAGAAGGAACGACTTGTCATATTGCAGTTGATATGTCGGGCCGTAGGTGACAAATTCGTTTAATACTTCACCTATACCCCGGCAAAAAAAATCAAAGCGACTGTTGAATAGCATTTTAAAAATATTTTCATACTTGCTGACTTCAATGATCTGAAATTGATTTGCTTTTAATACATGGCTATCAGGCCAGCCTATACCAGTGGCGAAAGTCCGGGATTTTAAATCTGTTATTGATTGGATTTTTTTTTGACTGTGAAAAAATTTTGGGCTTACGAAACAGATACGATAACTCAGAGCACCCAGCTCGGTGGGGAAGGGAATGTAATCAATCGAGGATTCCCGCATATTGTCTTCGTAACTAAGGGGTAAAATCAGGTTGGGGTATTTGTTGCTGTTCAGCAGTGATCTGGCGCGTGCGGAGCTCGATGTGGGAATGCTTTTGTATTGAATCACTTCACCAGGTTTTAATGTTTTATTTAATGCCAGTTTGATCAGTTCAGTACTGTAATTTAGCCTTTTATCCTGTGTGGAGTCAGGAGCAAGATGCATCACAACCAATGCTTCACTATGGCTTTTGGATGTGAAACATAAAGCAAAACACACCGTTAAGTAGCAAAGCCATATGGAGACAATGTGTGAGTTCAACTTTTTAATCATAATTATCAAGCTGTGCAATTTGTCTTTTGAAGCATAGACGAAAAGCGGATTTGCCGTCATCTCCTTTTCGGTAAATCAAGATACTATTTAGCAGTGACGGGTAACGATATATCGGGTGAGCTGTCGTAATAACAAACATACTTTGTTGGCGAGGATTGAACAGGTTAAACTCAACGGCTGTCGTCATTTGAAACGTTAATTCACAGGAAAAGAAAGATGTTGAATATGCAAAAAATAGTTTTATTAAGCTGTTTGTTGATTGGCGGGATAGGCTTAAGCGGTGCGCAGACAGCCAAAGCTGTCAAACAGGCTGTCAATCCCGAAACAATCACCTTGGTGAAAAGCCAAAATGATGATCGACAATATTCAGCATTGTTGCTTGATAACGGTATGCAGGTTGTATTGGTATCTGACCCCAGCCTGGAAAATGCTGCTGCATCATTAGCTGTCGGAGTGGGCAGTGCGCAAGATCCAAAAAATCAAATGGGTCTGGCGCATTATCTGGAACATATGTTGTTTTTAGGTACAGAAAAATACCCTGAGCCCAGCGGTTTTATGAAATATACCCAGGCTAATGGTGGTATGACCAATGCATTTACCGCATTTGATAGAACCAATTACATGTTTCAAATCAATGCAGCAAAACTTGACGAGGCTTTGGACAGATTCAGTGACTATTTCAAGAAACCAACTTTTGATCCGCATTACAGTGATAAAGAACGCAACGCAGTGAATAATGAATGGTCTTTGCAAAAAGCTCAGGATGGCTGGAATTTATTTGCGCTGGAAGGTGTAACAGCAAACCCCGCAAGTCCTGCAGCTAAATTCAATATTGGCAATCTGGATACATTGAAAGACAAACCGGATTCAGAATTACAAAAAGCATTGAAAGATTTTTACCAGACTTACTATTCAGCCAATATTATGAAGTTGACTTTGGTTGGCAAGCAAAGCCTGCCAGAGTTGAAAGCTTTGGCGATAAAACACTTTTCGGCTGTGCCTAATAAAAATGTAGAACTGCCCGCAATCACCGTTCCTGGTTTAACCAAAGTACAAATGGGTAAAGCGCTTCATTACCAATCCATTAAAGACATGAAGGTTTTATTTATTGATTTTCCTATTCAATCCACACATAAAGATTGGCGATCAAAACCTGATGCCTATATCCATCAATTATTGACATCCGAAGAGCCTGGAACCCTTTGCAAAGAATTGCGTAACCTGGGGCTGGCAAAAAATGTAACTGCACAAATTGATAGCGAAAATTATGGTCCTGATGGTTATTTGCGAGTCATGGTCGATTTAACTGACGCAGGATTGCAACAGCAGGACAAAATAATTGCAGCCATTTTTAACTACGTTGATTTAATCCGCAAAAAAGGCATCAATAAAAGCTATTACACTGAATTTAAAGCCATAGCCGAAAAGAATTTTAATTATGGTCCCAAACCACAACCCTTGAATCAGGCTGTTGATTTATCCATGGCACAATTCAAGTATCCTGTTGCACATTTATTGAATTCTGATTACTACTATGGAAAGTACAATCCAGCTGCGATTAAAAAACTGGCAAAGCAACTTGATAAAAAACGTGCGCGTATCTGGTATGTTTCGCCAGATGAAAAGGTTGATCAAAAAATTCCGTTTTTTGATGGCTCTTACAGGATTGAAAATTTGACTTCTGCTGATTTCAAACGCTGGGAAAAAATTGGTAAAGAATTCAAATTTAATTTGCCGCCGTTGAACGATCTCTTATCCAATGATGCAGCAGCCATTGTGGAAAATACTTACAAAAAACCGCAGCAAATTATCAGTCAGCCAGGTGTCGAAGCCTTTTTGGTACATTCACAACATTACCACCAGGAAGGCAATGCAGCGATTGATTTGCAGATGAATGTCAAATTCGTACAGGACTCTATTAAAAATCGTACTATGTCCTATTTGTTAAACGATATTTATAACAAGCAAACCATGAGTCTGATCGATAAGGCTTCGCGTGTTTCACTGAATATATCCAGTAGCATCAATGCGGGGCATTCACAGGATATTTATATTTCAGGCTACAGTGCAAAATTACCCTTGTTGTTGGATAAGATGGTCACCGAATATGTCAATTTGAATATCTCGCCGGAAGCATTCAATCAAGCCATTGATTCTTTCCAGCAATCAATGGAAAACAAACGCAAGGACCATGTGTTCAGGCAGTCCTTATCACAACTGGGACGAATGGTTTCAGTCATTCAATTTACGGATGAAGAATATATTACAACATCCAAAACAGTTACTCTGGATGAGATCAAGGAATATCACGCAAACCTGGTAAAAAATACCTTGGTACGTATTCTGGTTGTTGGTAATTTTACTGACGCACAGGTTAAAGAAATGGCGTTAACCGCACATAAAAAATTACCCGGTAATACCGCACCGGAAGAGCGCGCGGTAAATCGCTATGCGCTCCCCCTTGCGGGAAAGCCAGCTTTATTTCGTGACGATGTGGCATTGGCGGACAGTACGGTATTGCAAGCCTGGTTTATGGCGGCAAAATCGGATGAGCAGCAAGCTCAAGTGGAAGTGTTTGACGCTATATTTGGTAATGCATTTTTCACTCAATTGAGAACCAATGAACAGTTGGGGTATGTGGTTTTCAGCAGTCAGTATCCTGTTGATGATGTGCCTGGATTTATTATGTTGGTACAAAGTTCCAATACTGATTTATCCGGAATAAAAACACGGATGGATAAATTCCGTAAGGATTACCAGAAGCAATTGGATGTTTTAACCGAACAGGAAGTTACTGCTGCGCGTGACGCAATCATCGCCAATATTTTACAAAAGCCGGTTGATTTTTATCAGGAAGCCAACTGGTATCGCGATGAGTTTATCAGTGGAAAATATACATTTGATAAACGCGACAGAATGGCTGCTGCACTGAAAAAAGTGACTAAAGCTGATTTGATAAAAATATACCAATCCTTGTTGCTTAAGGATCAATCGGCTTATGCAGAAGTGCAAATGCGTGGTACCAATTTCAAGGATAAACCTTTCGCGGGAAATAAATAACAGGGCCTGACAGGAGCGCTGTTGCAGCGCTCTATGAAAGATTTATTAATCCATTTAATAACCAAGAGTTTTTATGTCAAAAAAAGATGAAGATGTTTTTTGGAATCTTGTTGATCAATTCATCGAGCAAGCCAATCAGTCCTGTGATCAGGCGGATCCCGGTATTGTCAGTGCTGCATTGTTGAATGCAACAGCGAGATTTAATGCGTTTATTGTGGCCAATGAATCCCTTGATAAAAAAGAATATGCCGAAGAGGTGGATTCAGCGCTGAACTATCTGACTGGACGTTATCGTGAAATTTTGCGTGAACATCTGGAGGATTATCGTGAAAATTATACGCAATACATAGGCAACAAAATGGCCCCGGATCTGGAATAATTTTATATGAGAACTATATCAAGCTTTAGTCTGCAGTTTTTATTGTGGATGTTCTTGCTGATGTTGCTGCCTGTGTCGGTAATGGCTGATATTGGTTTGCCGCGAGTATTAAGTGATGGTGCGGTATTGCAGCGCGACAAGCCCATCAAAATTTGGGGCTGGGCTGACGAAAACGAAACCGTCACCGTGCAATTTGCTGGTAAAGAAAAAAAGACCATCGCTAAAGATGGCAGCTGGTCAGTAGAATTCCCTGCATTAAAAGCTGGTGGTGATTATCAACTCAATGTTGTGGGTAAAAATACACTCACTCGCAAGAATATTGTGATGGGTGACGTTTGGATTGCATCGGGTCAATCCAATATTGAATTGCCTTTGCATCGTTTGCGTTATCAATATCCTGAGGTGATTTCATCCACCAATTTTCCGTTGATTCGCGAATTTAATGTGCCTGTACTTTACGCGTTTAAAGGTCCGCAGAAAGATTTTCAGCAAGGTATGTGGAAAGCCGCAACGATTGAGAATATTTCAACTTTCTCCGGCGTTGGATTTTTCTTTATGCGTAAAATCCATCAGGAAATTGGAGTACCAGTTGGTTTGATTACTCTGCCTGTTGGTGGCTCACCGGCAGAAGCCTGGGTCAGCGAAGAAGGTTTGAAAAATTTTCCGCATTACCTGAAACAATTGGCCCCTTTCAAAGATGATCAATTTGTTCAGGATACAATCGCCAAAGATAAAGCATCAAACGATAAATGGTTTGGTGAACTTGGAGCAGCGGATGTAGGGTTGCAACAAAACTGGTCTGCAGAAAAACTCGATACCAGCCTTTGGAAAACAATTAATGTTCCCGGTAAATTAAAAGAACAAGGATATATTTTGCCGAATGGATCCTTTTGGGTGCGCAAAACTTTTTCATTAACGGCAGAGCAGGCGAAAAAATCCGGAACTGTATGGCTGGGCTGTATTGTGGATGGCGATCAGGTGTTTTTGAATGGTCAATCCATAGGGCAAACCGGTTATCAATATCCACCGCGTATTTATGCGGTGCCAGCTAATTTATTAAAAGCAGGTGATAACACATTAAGTGTTCGCGTGACCAGCTATTCCGGTAATCCCGGTTTCGTCAAAGACAAACGTTATGATTTGGATTTGGGCGATGAAAAAATTTCGCTCGCGGGTGAGTGGAAATTTAAAATCGCTGCTGCTGTTGGCCCGATGAATAAAACCACTACTTTGCATTATCAGCCTGCCAGTTTGTTCAATGCGAAATTGGCCCCTGTATTACCTCTGCAAATTAAAGGTGTGCTTTGGTATCAAGGTGAATCCAATGTGGCGAAACCTGATGCTGACTCTGCATTGCGTAAACCTGCCAGCCTTTGCAAAAGTGAAACCTGCGCAGCGGTGAAATCGGAATACCGTTATTTGATGACAGATTTGATTACGGATTGGCGTAAACAATTTAATCAAGGCGATTTCCCGTTTCTTTATGTGCAATTGGTAAATTTCCAGGAAGCGTTCGATCAACCCACCGAAAGTAAATGGGCGGAATTACGTGAAGCGCAGCGTGAATTGCTCGCTGTAAAAAATACCGCTATGGCAGTGGGTATTGATGTGGGGGAGTGGAACGATATACATCCTCTGAATAAACAAGATGTGGGTGAACGTTTGGCGCTGGGCGCATTGAAATTGGTCTACGGAAAAAAATCAATTGTATCCTCTGGACCATTGGTTAAATCAGTGAAATTAAAATCGGGAAAAATTGAAGTTGTGTTTAATTATTCAAAAGGTTTAACCATTCGTGGCGACAAAATTAAACATCTGGCGATTGCGGGTGCAGATAAAAAATTTGTTTGGACTAGCGCCAGTATCAAACAGGATAAATTAATTGTGGATGCCGCTGTAGTAAAAGAACCCAAATGGATTCGTTACGCCTGGGCTGACAATCCTGAAGGTGTGAATTTGTACAATGCAGCCGGATTGCCTGCTTCGCCGTTTGAGGCGGAAGTGAAGTAATTTTCTCCCTCACCCTGCCCTCTCCCAGAGGGAGAGGGTAAACTAAATTCTCTCCAAACGGAGTCAAGATTAATCCCCTCTCCCTCTGGGAGAGGGCTGGGGTGAGGGAAGTGTGTTGCATTTGTCCAATCAAGATCAAAAAAATCCAACCATCGCCATCATCGGTGCAGGCCCCGCAGGTTTAATGGCAGCCGAGGTGATCGCATCTGCCGGTTTTTCGGTTTCTATTTATGATGCTATGCCGTCTGTTGGCAGAAAATTTTTATTGGCGGGTGTGGGTGGTATGAACATTACTCACTCGGAGCCTCATGCAAAATTAGTGTCGCGTTATTTCGAGGCATCATCTGATTTGAAACCCTTTTTGGATCATTTCACAGCGAACAATCTGCGTGACTGGATTCATCAATTAGGTGTTGAAACTTTTGTGGGCACATCCGGGCGAGTATTTCCCAAAGAAATGAAAGCGGCACCGCTGTTGCGCGCATGGTTGCATAGATTACGCAGCATGGGCGTGAATATTTTTACTCGTCATCAGTGGCAGGGATGGACTGAATCAGGTGAATTCGTATTTATGCGCAATAATGCCGACAAAACATCGGAGCAGATTCTTGTCAAAGCAGATGCCTGCGTGCTGGCTTTGGGTGGCGCCAGTTGGCCGCAGTTGGGTTCGACTGGCAAATGGGTTGATTATCTTGTACAAAAAAATATTGGTATTAGAAATCTATCGCCAGCAAATTGTGGATTTAATTGTGATTGGAGTGAAAAGTTTGCGGCAGAATTTTCAGGCCAGCCTTTAAGTACTGTTTCTTTAGGTTGTTATGATCTGAAAGGACAATTTCACTCGCTGAGATCTGAAGCGATAATTTCAAATTTTGGTATTGAGGGTACAGGGGTTTATGCGCTCTCATCTTACTTGCGGGAAAAAATTGGGGCGGAAGGTTCGGCTGAATTGATGATTGATTTGTTGCCAGATTTATCCCTGGAAAAAATTATCTCTTTGTTATCAAAAGAGCGGCAAAAAAATTCCATGACCAATTTCTTGCGTAAACAATTGAATCTTTCGCCAATTAAACTGGCTTTGTTGCGCGAATTAACTGAAAAAGAGATTTTGTCCGATACCGGGAAACTCGCGCAAGCAATTAAACAACTGCGTTTGGTTTGCCGTTCTACTCGCCCTATAGATGAGGCGATTAGTACCGCCGGTGGCGTAACATTCGCTGAAGTGGATTCAAATTTGATGTTAAAAAAATTGCCTGGTGTATTCTGCGCTGGCGAAATGTTGGATTGGGAGGCGCCAACCGGTGGTTATTTATTAACGGCTTGTTTTGCAACTGGTCGCGCAGCCGGGGTGGGTGTGGTGGAGTATTTAGTTCCCCCCTCTCCCTAACCCTCTCCCACAAGGGGAGAGGGAACAGATTGTGCAATTTGAAAAATGTATCAACAATTTAAAGATCTATATTTTACTCGTATCTGCTCCCTCTCCCTTGATGGGAGAGGGGTGGGGAGAGGGTGTTTATTTAATGAAAAAACTATTAATCATCGGCTACGTCTGGCCTGAGCCCGCATCATCTGCTGCTGGCAGTCATATGTTGGATATAATTGAATTTTTTCGATTGGATAAATGGCAGATTACCTTTGCCTCTGCAGCTGCATTATCAATACACCGATTTGATTTGAATGAATTGGGTGTTGACGAACAAATTATCGAATTGAACTCATCCAGTTTTGATGAATTTATTCAAGGCTTGCAGCCCAACGCAGTTTTGTTTGATCGATTTTTTACTGAAGAACAATTTGGTTGGCGGGTTGAACGGGTTTGTCCGAATGCCATTAAAATTCTGGATACAGAAGATTTACACAGTTTACGTAATACACGCCATCGATTGTTAAAAGAAAAACAAAAAGCCTTCAGTAAGGAAAATGATCGACAATCGGTTGAGCCAGTTTTACTTAATCAACAAGATTTGTATCAACAAATGATTCAGGACGATTTAACCCTGCGTGAAATAGCGGCGATTTATCGTTGTGATTTGAGTCTGGTCATTTCTTCATTTGAAATGGAGTTGCTGCAATCACTATTTGGTGTGCCTGCTGATTTGCTTGCTTATTGTCCGTATCATACTTTGTCAGGCTTGCCCCACTCTCGCAATCCGGGTTTTGATCAGCGTGAACACTTTTTATTTGCTGGTAATTTTCGTCACGAACCCAATTGGGATGCAGTGCTTTGGTTAAAATATGTGATTTGGCCCGGTATTCGTCAACAACTTCCGCAAGCGGAGTTGCATATTTATGGCGCCTATCCTCCACCCAAAGCTATGGAATTGCATAAACCTGCTGAAGGATTTGTGATAAAAGGTTGGGCAGATGATTTAATTTTGCCAATCCAAAATGCACGGGTGGTGTTGGCACCTTTACGTTTTGGTGCAGGGCTTAAAGGTAAATTATTCGAAGCTATGAAATGCTACACGCCCAGTGTGACGACGTCGATTGGTGCAGAAGGAATAATGCAGGCTGCTCAATGGCCAGGTGCAGTTGTGGATACCGCTGAAGATTTTATTGCGGCATCAATCTCCCTTTATAAACATGCTGATAATTGGCGGGATGCCCAGCGTAAATTCACTTGCGAATCACTGACGTTACACAAAGACTCGTTTGTCCAAGCGATCCAGCGAGTGAATACTATTGGCGAATCTCTTGCGCAACACAGAGCAAAAAATTTAACCGGCAAGTTGCTAAGGCAAGAAACCCTGGGTACTCATAAATATATGGGTTTATGGATTGAGGCCAAGAATCGTTAGGCGTTTATTAGAGAAATACCCTTTTCCGAAAATGATTCTAATGAGAGAATCAGAAGTCTGCTAATTCGGCAGATGAGTCATTAATCTTCATTTTAAGGTATTACTATGGACAATAATGTTTATAACACGCCGCAATCTTCGCTTGTTACACAGGAATCAGGTGAGTTGGTATTGGGATCGCGTTGGAGCCGTTTGTTTGCATCAATAATTGATGGTCTTCTTGTGGGTTTGGTAACACTGCCTTTAATGTATTTCACGGGTGGTTTTGATGGCATCTCTACAGGTGTTGAACCTGGCGTTCTCTATACTTTGGGAATAGGTGTTGCCGGTTTAATTGTGTTTGTCATTTTAAATGGCAAGATTTTATTGTCTTCCGGTCAAACGATTGGCAAAAAAGCGCTCAATATTAAAATTGTAGACCTTAACGGCAATCTTCCTTCAGCGAATATATTGCTATCTCGTTATGGTTTTTATTACGGTACGCAACTGATTCCGGTTGTAGGTGGTTTTTTGGCGCTGATCAATGTGTTATTTATTTTTGGTGCAGAAAAACGTTGTTTACATGATCAAGTCGCTAAAACGAAAGTGGTCAATGCCAGTTAATGATTCGATAAGGGAGCATTCGCTCCCTTTTTTTTCGACTCAAAAAACAGTTGTTAATACTTGAGTTTTTCCGCCGGGAGAACATTCGATGGCATTTATAAAAAAAACAAACAAGATGCGCATCAAAATACTGATCGCAGGATTTTTTTTACCCATAACACTTTGCTGGGCTGATCAATCTCCGGATAAATATTTACAGGGTTTGTTAAATCAGGTGCGTTGTACAGCTTTTGATATGCCGGATACGGTTTCCGGTTTTGAATCTCATACGAAAGAGAATTATCAAATAAAAGATATTCAGTTGATATCTTGTGATGGCAGAAAAATGAATGCTTATGTGGTCAGGCCGATCAAATCGATTAAACATCAGGCCGCTATTTTGTATGTGCATTGGCTTGACCCATCAGCGGCTGATTCGAACAGGGATGAATTTTTGGATGAAGCGAAAATCATGGCAGCCAAAGGATATTCTTCATTATTAATTTCGACTTTTTGGTCAATCCCGGGTGGCTATTATATGGAGCGCCGTTGGCAGGATGATTATCAAAGCACCTTGTATCAATTAAAGGATCTGCAACATGCGGTTAATGTGTTGCGGTTGATACCGGATGTGGATCCCAAAAAACTGATTTATGTCGGACACGATTATGGCGCGACATTTGGCGCAATGCTGTTGGGAATTGATGAGTCATTTGGATCAGCAGTATTAATGGCGGGTATCGCGGATATTACAGATTGGTATCTCTACGGCTCGAAAACGGGAAGTCCTGAAGGGAAGGCGCGAGAGGATTATAAAAAAACATTTGACCTGATCAATCCTCAGGATCTTATTCCCTACTCAGCCGCTGCATTATTTTTTCAATACTCCAGTAAGGATGTATTTATTTCCAAAGAGCAAGCTGAAGCTTTATATAAAAAAGCGCCTAGGAGTTCCCTCGTCAAATTTTACGACGTTGATCACTCGTTAAAGACGGAAATGACAAAATTTGATCGGATTAAATGGATTCAAAATCGATAATGCTTTTTATATATTGTGGTTAATGTAATTCAAATAGAATTCGGGATTGTTTGTGAATTTCTTCTTCGCCTTTTTTAAAGCCTTTGTAACTGTAAAACAGTTCATCAAAACTGCCATCTGCTATGGCAAGGTTTAATCCGGTTTCAATACGCTCTGCCAGTAGTGCATTTTCCTTGTTGGTAAAAAAATAAATAGGTGCGTGGTAGTACAGCATCAGGTTTTGTTCTATGGCAATGTAATGATCTTTATGTAGCAAGTATTCATCCCATATTTCATAAAGACCACGCGGAAAGTAATCAAATCGTCGAGCCTTCAGCATATCGAACAGCAGTTCGTAATGCGCTGAGGTAACCAGTGGTAATTGATTTTTTTTTAGAATTTCAGTGTCTGGCCAGGAGGTGCCCTGACCAGCGCGGAGTGTTCGTAACTCATCCAATGTGTTGATCTTGCCAAAACGGTCCTGGTCATCCTTGCGAATCAGAAAAATTCGATAACTGTTTAATTCTTTTAATAGTGAAATTTTGATTGGAATTAATTTGGCTTCCCGTGTTTGGTCTGTCATGGTCCACATCAGGTTGATTACACCATTGCGCTCCAATTCCGCAAGAAAACGGCTGTTGGTTAATTGGTGCGGGTAACTTGAAACCTGATAAGGGCCGTGGGTGCTGAGGGTTTTTTGTAATGCCAATTCCAAAATTCGGGGAAAAAAAGAGCCGGTCTTCTCAGCACTTTTTTCAATGGGGGGCAGTGTAATCCGGGTTAGGGGTAACGGCGTCAGTTCCTGGGCATTACTGCTTTGGCAGAAACTGCTGGTTAGTAGTAGGTAAACAAAAAACCAGACTAGACGCCGTTGTTTGGGCATAATTTTATTTCAATCGCAATCCGGGTGAGTTTTCTCCAAACCAGTAAATTTTCCCATCCCCTGTTTTGTACTGCACGGTAAAACCTGAATTACCAAAACCCTGGAAGTAGGACAGCATGATCCTGTGATCCCCTTTGGTTAAGAACACGTTGCAGGACTGTACAGAATATGGACGATCTTTTGGATGTTCGCAAATTGTTTTCCCATCAATTTTTAAAGAAAAACCATCATCACTACCAATCAGGAACTCATAAGTGCCTTCTTTGGAGGTGGTCACCATCTGGTCAACATCTACAAAAAAGTCGTCACTTGCTTTGGCTATGTTGCCCAGTTTAGCGTGGCCAAATTTTCCTTTATGCAGGAGATTAAGGTTGTCAACCATAACATTAATCGTGGAAGTGATATCGCGTACCTGATTGATATCGGAAATCCCTACGCGGTTTTTGCTGATAACCACATTAATGTTTTTATCAACCATAACCGGTGTGATTCGATAAACAATCACGCCAATAACCAAAAGAAGTAACAGACTGACAATCGTATTTTTATTTAATGTGAGTTTCATTTAGAACACCGGACGTAAATGCCAAAATTGGAACCAGTTGCGCAGATTGAATGCATCTTCAGTTAGCCCGAAACTGTAAGTAAAGGGAGAGAAGAAGGCAAAAATTGCGATTATCAACGCCACAAAAATAGAGAGATTGATTAAGGTATGGCGATTCAATCCCAACAGCTCGCTACGGAACAAGTAAGTTGCCAATAACGAGAAGTTGATGGCTCCGAAAACTAACGGGATAAAATAGTGATAGAGGTACATAACCCGTTCGATCTGCAATATGGCAATCATGTAGCTCAGATAAAGACCGGTGAATAAACAAATCCAGCCAAAAAGCTGTGTGTCCTGAATCGGTGCCTTGTAAACAAATCGGCCAATAATTAACGAGGAAGAAAAAATAATTCCCAGAATAACGGAGAACCAAATGATTGGATTACCAACTAAATAATTCCAATAGACTTTGGTAATTCCATCAACAGTATCTTTACTCCAACGATAGCTGATAGTGCGGGCACCCAATGGCCAACCTATAGCGTGGCTGCCGTTTTCGTCAGCTTTGCAATAATCCAGCTTGGGCACACCATCCGCATATTCCGACATGTATTTCCAGTTGTCTTTCATACCTGTTGCAAAGGTGCTTAAGCTCCAGGTGTTACCCATCCGAATTTGTTGCAGATATTCGGGTGAAGCTTTGTAAGTTCGATTTTCCTTGATGGTTTTTCCCATACCGATGTGAACATAAAAAACCGAGAAAAACACCAGCAATAAAGCGGCAATACTGATTGAACCAGTGGTCAATGCGCGCTTGATCAGGGCTTGCCATTTCAACTGTTGAATGGCCTGCCATTGATCGACCAGAAATAAAGCGCCAAACAATAATAATAAAATAAAAGCGTTTACCTTTACGGTAATTGCCAGGCTAATCAAAACACCGAGTATGGCGTAGTGTTTTAATAAAATCGGTTTCTGGTGTTTGTGCCAGTCGGTAATCACACGAACGAACCAGTAAACAGCGGCCAGAATAAAAAATAGTTGAATACCTTCCAGCATGGCTGACCGTGAATGCATCACCAGTGCATTGTCGAAAATCATCATCGAAGAAAAAGCAGCCGCCAACCAGGGGAGACCGGTTATTCGATTTAATATGCCAAAGAAAAATAAAACACTGAATGCCATCATCACTGTTGAGGGCCATCGATAACCGGTAAATTTCAGGTTGGCTGGTGTGTCGTCACCCAATAAATAATCGGTCACCAGCATTTTGGATTTATCGATATTCTCGTTGTCACCAAAAGCCACTTCACCTATGGCCATTAACATCTTGCCAAGAGGTGGGTGGGGTTCCATGTACATCACACCATCAATATGCTTTTGCGCCGAAACTATGTGATAGTTTTCGTCCCAAAACATACTTTGTGGTGATCCGTAGTAGGGAAAATAAACGGAGAAAGAGATCACCAGGACTAACAAAGGATACAAATAGGGTTTGAGGAGTTTGATTTTATTGTTCATGTCGATCTGAGACTGTTGGTTATTGTTAAAAAAATGCCAGCGCAGTCTATCAGAAGCTTTTTGATTCTGCTCCTACTGCCAAATATTGGCCGTTAAGCAAGTCATCCCCCTCCAGTAGTGCCAGGCTGTGCGAAGGATATACTTCCTTGACGCGCAGTTGAAGGTCGCGTTTTACCAAACGTGTCTGATAAGTTTCATATTGTGACGGTGATGCCAAAACCACTAATTGATAAAGGGCCATTTGGTCTCCGGCATGCAATCCATTATTGGCGCCACCTTGAACCAACAATTCAATTTGCCCGGGTGTGGACTCTATTCTGGCCATGTAAGGTTGGCAGCGAATATTGTGTGCGAGTTGTTTGCCCGCTTTGACCAGTAATTGCTGGATGCGCCTCCCGTATTGTGATTGCCACAAATCCGGCGAGGTAAAACCTATGGGTTTCGGATTTTTCCAAATGCCTTGGGTATAAAAATTATCTTCAAGTAAAAGTTCCCCGGTAAATCCATCGCGCAATTCAAGATGTAAAGCAAATACCCTGTCGCGTGTGTCGGCGAATTTCATCATGGTGAAATCGGTAAAGTGATTGCGCAGCATTTGCATAAAAGCAGGGTTGTAAACCGTATTGGGATCACGCATCGACATGTCCAGTATTTCACCCGACAGTACAAATTGGGTTTCTTCGCTGAGTGCGATTTGCCGGGTTAACTGGCGTTTTTGTGCGGCATTCAAGGTTGGGCTGGAAACTTGTTGGATGAGCCGACTTTCTATTCCAGTTGATTTTTTCAATTCTTTTGCCAATAACCTGGGTATTTCAATTTCTGCAGCATAAAAATTTCCGGCGTTACTGCTTTGGGGATTTAATCTCGGCATGGCGGTAATCACCAGGTTTTTTTGCCATTGGGATTCACAGGTATTTTGGATTTCTGTACTGGAATCTCTGGATATATCAGTGGCTGGATTGTCATTGATCGAGGTATCAGTGACAGATTCGGTGGCGGGGTCAGGTTCTGCTTCTGCTTGTCCAGATAAAACGACTTGATGTTCGGCTGATTGTTCTGGCGCTTTTTTAAATGCAATATCATCAGGAATAAGTTGATACGCATGACAGGGAATTGCCATGACGATAAAGAAAAGCACTGGAATAGACTTGGCTCTAGGCCAGATTATCCCACCCATGATAGGCTCCCGGGCTGAAGTGATGGAACGAAAAAGGTAAAACGTCTGTCAGTAGAGCGTTTGGTTGTGAATCGTCTATTCCAATTGATCGGCATTGAGGCGTATTTCTTTAGTTAATCAGCATAAATAAAAAGGTTGCACGGCATGAATGTCGCACTTAAGTATCCGGTTTTATTGGTTTTGGTTCTTTCAGGTATTGGCGGTTGCAGCAATGGCCGCAGTTACACCGACAGGGGCCTGCAAGAAACACTGGAAATTCAAATCCTGCCTAATACCAGCAAGATGTTCGTCTACCGTTTGCGCATGCCGGAAGATCAAATCCCCAGTCAAATACGTATCGCCCAATCCGGCCGCGACAATGTTCGTCAAACCGGCATAGACCTGGGTTCCCGCAGCTATCGCAGTCTGTTGATGAATGTGGAATATGTGGTCAAAAAAACCGGTTATTGCCGCGAGGGTTTTTTTGAAATCGATAAAAGCTTGTCCCGTTATCACATCTGGATGAAGGGTGAATGCAAAGAAGGCGCGACTGCTGAGGACTCTCAAAATTTTGGTGCTGAGAAGACCCTAACTTCCGATACCTGGAAATGACCACTTTAGTCCCTCCCCCTGGCACAAATTGCAGGAGCAATTTGCACAGCGAAGCTGCCCGAAGGGGAAACCATAAGGACTGGTTTCTGAACGGGGAGGTTAGGAGGGGGTCTTTGATCTACAACCCTGCGTAAAATAAACGACAACCACAGGGGTTGCCCCTACAGGTTTTGCCTCCGAGCTGGCATAATCGCCGCCCCAAATTTTCATCTTCTCGACCACCGCTTGTTTGATTCCGAGGATCACCATGTCAGTTAAACCCAGCGTTAAACCTAACAACCCCAATTTTTCATCAGGCCCTTGCAGCAAACGTCCAGGATATTCACTGGATCAATTGGATATTTCCACTCTCGGTCGTTCACATCGTTCAACTATCGGCAAAGCTGCTTTGGAGCGCGCATGTCTGGATACGGCTGAATTGTTGGGTTTACCCGAAGGCTATCGCTGCGGTGTGGTTCCCGGTTCTGATACTGGCGCGGTTGAAATGGCTATGTGGTCTTTGTTGGGCGCACGCGGTGTCGATATTCTGCAATGGGAATCTTTCGGTAAAGGCTGGTTGAGTGACGCCACCAAAGAATTAAAACTCAGCGTGAATGCACACGAAGCGGATTACGGTTATTTGCCTGATCTCACCAAAGTGAATTTCGACAATGACGTAATCTTCACCTGGAACGGTACAACCTCTGGTGTGAAAGTTCCTAACGGCGATTGGATTCCAGCTGACCGCAAAGGCCTCACCATTTGTGATGCAACCTCTGCTGTATTTGCAATGGAAATGCCATGGGAAAAATTGGACGTGATTACCTTCAGCTGGCAAAAAGTGCTCGGCGGTGAAGGTGCACACGGTATGTTGATCCTCAGCCCACGCGCTATCGAACGTTTGGAAACTTACAAACCCTCATGGCCAATGCCAAAACTTTTCCGTATGACCAGCGGTGGTAAAGTGACTGAAGGTTTATTTAAAGGCGACACCATCAATACGCCATCCATGTTGGCGGTTGCGGATTATCTCGACGCGCTGGATTGGGTGCGTTCAATCGGCGGCGTGAAAAAAACCATCGAAATGTCCAACGCCAATTTGAATGTGTTGAAAGGTTTTGTGGCAGCGAATGATTGGATCGATTTTTTGGCGAAAACACCAGAAACTTTATCCAACACTTCTGTTTGCTTCACTCTGAAAGCAACACCGGATCAAGTCAAAGCTATGATCAAATTGTTGGATAAAGAAGGTGTCGCTTATGACATTGGTGCTTACCGTGATGCACCACCCGGATTAAGAATTTGGTGTGGTGCAACTGTTGGTACCAAAGATTTGCAAGACCTGTTGCCCTGGTTGACTTGGGCTTATCAGGAAGCAGTTAAGTAATAAAAATCAAAACACCCTCTCCCCAGCCCTCTCCCATCAAGGGAGAGGGAGCAGATCGAAGTTCGATAAAAATATTTTTGTAATTTTATAAATCGTTAATTACAAAAAAATATTGAACAGGACCAATTCCCCTCTCCCCTTGTGGGAGAGGGGCAGGGGAGAGGGGTAAAAATCCCAAATCAAAAGGAACATCTCATGTTCAAAATCAAAACCTACAACACTATTTCTATCAAAGGCTTGAGCCGTTTCTCTCGTGAAAAGTACGAAGTCGCTAGCGATATCGGTAGCCCTGACGCCTACATTCTTCGCAGTCATAAATTGCACGGTGAAGCTTTGCCTGAATCAGTAAAAGCAGTAGCGCGTGCTGGTGCGGGTACCAATAACGTTCCTGTCGAGGAATACACCAAAAAAGGTGTAGTGGTTTTCAATTCGCCCGGTGCAAACGCCAACGCAGTAAAAGAATTGGTGTTGGCTGGCATGTTGTTAGGTTCGCGTGGAATTTTGCCGGGCATGCAATATGTGCAAGGTTTAACGCACATGACCGATGCCGACGAAATGTCGAAATTATTGGAAAAAGAAAAATCCAATTTCGCCGGTTTTGAATTGCAAGGTAAAACTCTGGGTATTGTTGGTTTGGGCGCGATTGGTTCCTTGATTGCTGATGCAGCGCTTGCATTGGGTATGAATGTGATTGGTTTCGACCCGGCTTTGTCCGTTGAAGCTGCATGGCGTTTACCCAATCAAGTTGGCCGTATGGAAAACTTGCAATCGCTCCTGGCGCGCTCTGATTATGTGACTTTGCACGTGCCTGCAATTCCAGCGACCAAACATTTGATCAACGCCGACACTTTAAAAGTGATGAAAAAAGGTTCGACTCTGTTGAACTTTGCGCGAGAAGCGATTGTGGATGCGCACGCAGTGGTCGATAGTTTGAACGCGGGTCATTTAGGAAAATATATTTGCGATTTCCCTGAGCCGATTTTATTAAATCGCCCTGATGTTTACGCTATGCCACACATAGGTGCTAGCACCGAAGAAGCGGAAGAAAACTGCGCGATTATGGCCGCGGATCAACTGATGGATTATTTGGAAAACGGCAATATTAAAAACTCGGTGAACTTCCCTGCAGTTTATATGGATCGCAACCCCAACACAGGTTCACGCATTACTTTTTCGAATGACAACGTGTCAGGTGTATTGGGTCATGTGCTGTCGGTTCTTGCTGATCACAAAGTTAACGTGATCGATATGGTCAACAAAAGCCGTGGTGATGTGGCTTACAATATTATCGACACAGAAGCAGCACCTTCTGGTGATGTGATCGCAGCGTTGAAAAAAGTTGAGCATGTGATTGCGGTTAGGGTGATTTGATAAAAGCTTGCCCTCACCCTAACCCTCTCCCAGAGGGAGAGGGAATCACTCCCTGATTAATTGACTACGAAGTGAATTCAGTTCCCTCTCCCTCTGGGAGAGGGCTAGGGTGAGGGCCAAATGCACAAAATCATCTACTACGTCCCCGAATCCCATCTCGACATAACCAAATCGGCTTTATTCTCCGCTGGTGCCGGTCGTTATAAAAATTACGATCAATGCTGCTGGCATATTCTCGGTCAAGGTCAGTTTCGTCCGCTTGATAATTCAAAACCTTTTGTTGGCGAATCCAACCAATTAACACAAATTGCTGAATATCGTGTTGAATTAATTTGTGAAGATGACAAACTTCAACAGGCGATAACCGCTTTACGAGCTGCGCATCCTTATGAAGAACCGGCGATTGATGTTTGGCGATTGGAAATAGTTTGATGAGTGAAGAATTATTTGCTCAATTAAAATTGCAACTGGATTCCCAAAAGGATCATCCCGATGCAGTTGCTGCGGTGTTGGTTCTGATTAGCCGTTCGGAAAGTCCTTCAATTTTGTATGGTCGGCGGGCGTTGCATTTGCGCACACATCCTGGTGAAATTTGTTTTCCCGGTGGGAAAAAAGAGGAATTTGACGAAAGTTTGTGGGCAACAGCCTTACGTGAGACGCAAGAAGAAATCGGCTTACCCGCCACGGAAATTGAATATATTGGCAGTTTGCAGCCTGCAGCAACAAGATCAGGTACCCATGTCATTCCATTTGTTGCCAGTTTTAATGCGGATTATCCAGTCGATCCATTTTTAGAAGAACTTGATTTGCTTTTTAATATCCCGATTATCGAATTTCGTAATGGATTGAAAATTGATGATGATCATTTTGAACATAACGGGCTTTCTTATTGTTTGCCTGTGTATCAATATAATCAGCATCGGATATGGGGTTTTACCGCCATGATTACTCAGCAGTTACTCAGGCATCTCAAGTTTTGATTTGTGCTCTGTGACTGAAGCAGCTATCTTTTCCATAATAAGTACTGACACCAAGGAGCCTGACCGCATGAGTCTGGATTACCAAAAAACATTAATTGAAGTCTTCAATACCGCCTGCGCAACTTATGCAACCAGCAAAGCGTTTACCTGCATGGAGCAGAGTTTGACTTATGGTGAGTTGGATCAGTTGACGGCTAAATTTGCGGCTTATCTACAAAAACAAACCGATTTGAAGCCCGGTGATCGAATTGCTGTTCAATTACCCAATGTCTTGCAGT
The DNA here is from genome assembly GCA_946481095.1 of uncultured Cellvibrio sp. The sequence continues at coordinate 42,057 of CAMLML010000015.1, read as the reverse complement.
ATCCAGTTGCTGTGTTTGGGGCATTGCGTGCCGGTTTGATTGTGGTTAATACCAATCCCTTGTACACATCGAGTGAAATTAAACATCAGTTAAATGATTCAGGTGCTAAAGCTTTGGTGGTTTTAGCCAACATTGCCCGTAATGCTGCTGAAGTCATTGAAGAAACCCAGGTTAAGACTGTCATAGTGACTGAACTGGCCGATTTGCATTCACCCTTGAAGCGCATACTGATTAATTCAGTGGTCAAATATGTGAAAAAATTGGTGCCGGAGTTTGCATTTAAAAATTCCGTCAAATTTCGTGAGACATTAACTCTGTCGGAAAAAGATTTTTCACCTGTTTCCCGTGATCCTGAGGATATTGCGGTATTGCAATACACAGGCGGCACAACCGGTATAGCCAAAGGCGCTATGCTCAGCCATCGAAATCTGGTCGCAAATATGTTGCAAGTGAATGAGCATATGAAGAGCGTATTCCGGAAAAATCAGGAAACTTATATTGCCCCTCTTCCCTTGTATCACATTTATTCTTTTACTTTGCATTGCACGTCGGCAATTACTCTGGGCAATCATTCAATTCTGATTCCCAATCCGCGTGACATACCGACATTTGTGAAAACATTGCAAACAGTTCCTTTCAGTTTATTTGTAGGCTTGAATACTTTATTCAATGCGTTAATGCGCAATGAAGATTTTTTGAAACTTGATTTTTCCACACTGCGATTAACTTCATCCGGTGGCATGGCGTTAACTGTCGAGACCTATAAAAAATGGACTGCATTAACCGGCGCACCATTGGTGGAAGGTTATGGTCTGACAGAAACTTCACCGGTAGTCACTATCAATCCCTTTGATGCTCCCGTGCAGGGGACAGTGGGTATCACCATGGCGGAAACAGAATGCAAAGTGGTGGATGCCGATGGTAAAGAGTTGCCTGCCGGTGAAGCGGGAGAGCTGTGCATTCGTGGCCCGCAGGTGATGAAAGGTTACTGGCAACGACCTGAAGCAACGGCTGAAGTGATTGATGCGGATGGCTGGTTTTATTCAGGTGACATTGCCATTATCCAGGCGGACGGCTACATCAAAATTGTAGATCGCAAAAAAGACATGATTAATGTCAGCGGCTTCAAAGTTTTTCCAAATGAAGTGGAAGACGCTCTCTGCTGCCATCCTGATATTATCGAGGCTGCTGTCATCGGATTGCCCGATGGTGATGGCAGTGAAATGGTAAAAGCATTTGTGGTCTCAAAAAATTCTGAATTAACAGCGGATGATGTAAGACGTTATGCAAAAGGCGTATTAACTGCTTACAAAGTGCCAAAACAAGTTGAATTCAGAACGGATTTACCCAAAACCAATGTTGGCAAAATTTTGCGTCGTGAATTAAGAGATCAGGAATTGGGGAATAAAAACGCCACATAGTTATGTGGCGTTTTTATTAATTCTTAACCAATGCACCATCGTTTTTAAACGCATCCCATTCTTTTACCGGCACTCTCCAGTTCCCATAACGATAAGTTAAAAACTCATCCTCATCTTCCGGTATCCAATAATCTTTCTGATCGAACTGAATTTTTTTCAGTTGGGTGTGAAATTTTTTCGGCATGGCATTAACGGCAATGTGGTCGTGACCCAATACCCAGAATACTTGATCATCTTTGCTAAATCGCACAAAGATATCGAGCAGTTCATCGCCTTTGAATAAAAAATATTTTCTTGTCCAAACTTTAATTAATCGAATTTTATCTTTTTTAATGTGACCTATATCGTTAGATAATTTTCGTGTTCGAATGCGGTATTTAAAGAAAGATAAACTTTTTAATAATTTCAGTATGGGTTCAACTGCCCCTTCATCAACTGCAATATCCATATCAGTATCCCAGGGGAGTAATCTGTTTTCACGGATAACACCAAGAGCGGTGCCGCCATCGAGTGCGTATGGAATTTGGTGTTGATCAAAAAGGGATGTGACCTCATGCAGCATTGCAAGGGATTTGGTTAAATTAATTCCAACCAGAGGTTTTGTGCCAGCCATATCAAAGACCTGTTAATAGACTGCGGGCATTTTAGCTTGACTGATCAATAACAACAGCAGGTTTTTGTGAATTAATTGCCGGAAGGCTGAATTCCAACTAGTATTCATCTTTGCAATTGAGAGCAATATCTCATTCTTCATTTTCTATCATCAACCAGGGAGTTCATTATGTTCGAGATTTTTGACGCTACTGTAATAGTGATTGCAGTGTTTGCGATTTTTATGGTGATGAAAATTGTTAAAAATGTTCCGCAGGGACAAAACTGGACAGTGGAAAGATTTGGTCGATTCACACGTTTATTACACCCGGGTTTTAATGTGATTGTTCCTTTTGTGGACAGTATTGGGCGTAAAGTCATAGTGATGGAACAGGTTCTTGATATTCATCCGCAGGAAGTGATCAGTGCTGACAATGCGATGGTGACGGCAGATGCGGTGTGTTTTTATCAGGTTATTGATGCAGCCAAGGCTTCTTATCAAGTCAATAATCTTCAACAGGCTATGCAAAATTTGGTGATGACCAATATTCGTGCCGTAGTAGGTTCAATGGAATTGGATTCGATGCTATCCAAACGTGATGCAATTAACACTAATTTATTATTGAAAGTGGATGAAGCAACATCACCCTGGGGTGTAAAAGTGACGCGTATTGAAATTAAAGACATTACGCCACCGCGTGATTTGGTTGATGCCATGGCCAACCAAATGAAAGCTGAGCGGGAAAAGCGTGCACAAATTTTGCGCGCAGAAGGTGAAAGAGAAGCAGCGATTAAAGTTGCTGAAGGTGAAAAACGCGCGCAAATTCTTAAAGCTGAAGGTTTACGGGAATCAGCATTCCTGGAAGCAGAAGCCCGCGAACGTGAAGCGCAGGCAGAAGGTAAAGCAACACAATTTGTCAGCGATGCTATTGCAGCCGGTAACCCACAAGCCATTAATTATTTTGTTGCACAAAAATATGTCGAAGCCTTGGGTAAGTTGGCCTCATCGGAAAATGCCAAGGTCATTATGATGCCGCTCGATGCATCCAGTGTGATAGGTTCAATTGGTGGTATTAATGAATTGATTCAATCTGCTATTGATAAAAAATCCTGAGGAGCGTCCTATGGAATTCTTGCAAAACTTGCAGCCTTGGCATTGGTTATGTTTTGGCATTTTTATTTTGTTGGGAGAATTGTTGGGCGCAAGTGGTTTTTTACTTGGCATAGGTGTATCTGCATTTGTAGTGGCCTTGCTAACCTTTTTAATTCCTGATTTGGTCTGGTATTGGCAATTTTTAATTTTCGGTTTGCTTTCGGTATTGTTCACATTGATCTATTGGAAACGATTCAAACATTTTAATGAGAAAACAGAGCAGCCTTTGTTGAATGATCGAATTCAAAATTTAATCGGGCGTCAAGTGGCATTGATTAAAGCGGTAGAAAATGGTCAGGGAAAAGTGCAAATTGAAGATGCTTTGTGGAGTGTCAGTTTTGCGCACAATCTGCCGATTGGCACTATAGTGAAGATAACGGGCGCTGAGGGTATGGTACTTTTGGTAGAGCCAGTGAGTACGCAAGTCGAGTAAAACAATGGCAGAAAAACGAGCATTAATATTATCCGGGGGTGGAGCGCGCGCTGCTTATCAGGTCGGTGTATTACAGGCAGTGGCTGATATATTGCCGGATTCAATTTCGCATCCATTTCCGATTATTTGTGGTACTTCTGCAGGTGCAATTAATGCAGTTGCACTTGCCGCACATCCGGGTAGTTTCAAACAATCCGTAAACGCACTTGCAAAAATGTGGAGTGAATTGACAATTGGACAAGTTTATTTCCATGAATGGTCTGATTTGTTAAAAAGCATATTATTTTTGGGTTTTTCACTGTTTAACCAAGGGGTCGGACGTAGACGCCCTTTGTCATTGCTGGATAACGCTCCTTTGTGGGAATTATTGGGCAGTAAAATTCGCTTCGAAAATATTGATCAGAATATCAAGCAGGGAAATTTATTTGCGGTGGCAATTTCAGCAATGGGATACACCTCGGGTCGCACTGTGAGTTTTTATCAGGGGCATCCTGATATTCCTGCCTGGAATCGTTATCGTCGTGGTGGTATTCCGACGTCATTGCGTCTGGAACATTTATTGGCATCTTCTGCCATTCCAACTATTTTTCCATCTGTTCGTATCGACCGTGAATTTTTTGGTGATGGTGCCTTACGTCAATTGGCGCCTATCAGCCCGGCAATACATTTGGGCGCCGATGCATTGTTTGTAATAGGTGTGAGCGGAAACAGATCGGCAGCAAAAGCCGATAGAAGGATGGCCTTCAAACATTCACCATCAATGGGACAAATCGTTGGGCATTTACTGAATAGCGCATTTGTCGATTCATTGGAAGGTGATTTGGAACACCTTGAGCGTATGAATGAATTAATTCGCCTGGTTCCTGAAGAAATCCGTGTTGCTGCCAATCTGCATTTGCGCGCAGTGAATAATATGGTGATTTCACCATCCAGCCCATTGGATGTGATTGCAGGCCGCAATATTCGGTATTTGCCAAAAAGTTTACGTTTTTTTCTGCGCGCTATAGGTGCTACTGCAAAAGGTGGTGGAGCAACTGCTGCCAGTTATTTATTATTTTCGAATGAATTTATTTCAGAATTGATGGAACTTGGCAAACGCGACACTTATGAAGACGCCGATGCTGTCAGAAAATTTTTTGTATGTGAGTAGCATTGTAAAAATTGGAAAGTATTATCCAATATAGCGCGATCTTTTAGCCGGTTTCATTTTTTCCAGATCTGCCATAAACAGTCCGTCAAGGCAGTTGCCGAATTCGGAATCAACACTGAATCCTAATAACTTGTATCCATTTTCTTCATAAAGTGCAGCATATTGTTTAAACAATACTGGAATTTTATGGCCGTGTTGCTGAAATAATTCTTGTAATAGAGTAAATCCCTGATCTCGATCCAATTTGTTAAACTGATGGCGAAATTCAATTAATTGGTCTTCCGTGATTTCATGCGGGTGTTTACCTTCGGCAAGATATTCCGTGTGGGCGTAATAGGTTTGATAATAAAAAACCAACAAATCGCGTAAATATTTTGAATACTGTGCGCTCATGCTGACAGGGCCAAAAACATATCTTACTTGCGGATGGTGTTGTAAATAAGCGCCGAGGCCTTGCCATAAATAATCAAGGCTGGCTTTGCCCCAATAGTCAGGGTGTACAAAACTTCTGCCCAATTCCAATCCATCTTTTAGGTAGGGCATTATGTCTGGATGTAAATTAAATAATTCGGATGTATAAAGTGATGTTGTATTTTGGTCTGAGGCTAATTGATAAGCTTCACCCAGTCGATAAGCACCGGCAATACATAATGCATTTTCATCCCACAGCACCAGATGGCGATAATAATGATCGTATTTGTCGAGATCACGTCGGGCACCGGTTCCTTCACCTACCAAGCGAAAAGTAAATTCACGCAAACGGCCGATTTCACGCAAGATACAAGGGTGTTTTTCGTAATCGCATAAATAAATTTTATGATTGTCACGAGTACTGCCAATCAGTTGTGCGGTATTGAATTCTTGCCGAAGCAGGGCAAGATCTTCAGGATGGGCAATTGTTTTTTCGGTAACAAAAATGGCATTTTTTCCTTTGCCTATTTTGTAGAGATGTTTTTTTAAACGTTTGATCAGAAATTTGTCAGCGAGGTGTTCTGATTCCAGGGCGTGATGTGGAATCATTTCACCAACGCGAAATTTGATTTCCACAGAATGCTTGTTGAACATTTCCTGAGCCAACAATGCTGTTGCCAAGGGTTTAAATAGCATTGATGCGCCATAAAACAACCAGGAATTTTTTGCACTGACAAATACCGGTAATAATGGCGATTGGGTTTTACGGGCAAAATGCAAAAATCCTGCGTGCCATTTGCCATCGCGTATACCATTGGGTCTTGCTCTGGATACTTCACCGGCTGGAAAAATAATGATGGCCTCATCATTATTTAATGCTTGTAATATGGTTTTATAACTCTGTTTATAAGTACTGTGTGTCATGTTATCCAATGGCAATAACAATTCATGCAGTGCTTCAAACGCCATCAGCATATCGTTGGCAACAATCTTGACATCACGCCTGACTTCACTGACCAGTCGCAATAATGCCAGCCCATCCAATGAACCTATAGGGTGATTGGCAATAATCACGACTCGCCCTTGCGCAGGAATATTATTGCGTTCGCGTTGCGATACGCTGTAACTGAAATTGAAATAATCGAAAATGCGATCAATAAAATCAAAACCGCGATTACCTTTATGCTCTCTCAGGAATGCATTGATTTCACTTTCACGTGTCAGCTTTCGCAAAATGCTGAGTGCAGAATGACGAATAATAGGTAATTGCTGGTTAAAGTTAGGAAATTTGGACTGGATGGATTGTTCTATGTTGAGCATATAAAACGCCTTTGTTCAGATGTAACAAAGGCTAGTGGAGATCTGTGACACTAATGTGAAAAAATGATGACGGAATTATTTCTCAAGTATGCCAATAAGCTGCGCTTCCTGATTATCCAACAGACCCTGATAGGGTTCTTTGATGGCAATTAATTTTCCACTGTCAGGAAGCAAATCAAGGCGTTCTTGTAATTCGTTATCGATTAAGTGCTGGCTAATTAAAATTTCACCTTTGTCGGGTTTTAAGTAGTTATTGTTTTGCACCACAAAATCTTTTAATAAAGACTTGCTATCGTTAACCGGGCCTGATAATTCGTGAATAGCTGCCGCCAGATGTAATCTCGGGCTTTGGCTTTTTTGAGTCAAATTGGAAATGAGTTGCGCAACACATGCAGCACGAAAACAACATTCCTGAAAGTTGTCGCCAGTAAAGTCGATCAATAAAGTTTCACCGGATAACATTTGACGCTGGCCGGAATACAAATTTAAAACACTCTGCAGTTGTTTATCAAAACGCCGCAAAATACTGGCAAAAATTTCGCTGTTAAGTTGTTGGTAGAGTTTATTTAAATTGGTGATTTCAACACTCAACCTGACAGATACCTGTGTTGGTGATTCCGGTTCAGCTTCCGCGATGTCGGCTATACTGGGTATTTTTTCCACGACAGCTGTCACTATAGCGCTTGCACTGGGCATTTTTTCTTTTAATTGTCGCCACCATTGTCTTTGAATGGACCAACCCAAAATTCCCAGGGCAGTAAACACAGAACTGATCCATATCATAAAAAAAAGATAATCACGTTCAGTGTGATTGGGCAAATCCAGAGTGACCGAAAGTGTACCCACAAGATTATTGTGCAAGGCAATTGGTGCAGAATATTGGTGGCGTTTACCTTCAATGATCTGATTGGGTTTGAAACCACTTTGCACCAGTAATTTGTTTTCAACATTGTGAATGCTTGCGCCTATTACGCCGGGATATTGATTCAATTCAAGTAATATGGATTGCAAGCTGACCATGTCCTGTTCCATGGTCGGCGTTACTGCCTGACGTGCGCCACTGTTAGCGAGAAGTTGACCGTAATTGTGCCTTTGCTCTTGTTGATTTTTTTCAACGTTAATCCAATAAGACCAGGCACCGATTATCCCCAGGATAATGATCAATAAACTGCACAGGGTCAGCTGTGGATAATCCCGAAAACTTTTTATTACACTCATGTGCGAAAATTCCAGATAACAAATTGCACACATTTTAGCGGATCAACTCACTAACTGCTCGATCCATGATGAAACTTTTCCCCAGCCTGTTAGAATGCGGCCTGATTTTCAGGCCAGTTTTCGGGATATTCTTGTGAGTGAAATTTTATTAATTAATGCATCCGGCCAGGATAAACCGGGAGTCACCCATGCGATAACACGGGTTCTGGCTCAATACAACGCGCGGGTATTGGATATAGGGCAAGCCGTTATTCATGACACTCTGGCCCTGGGGTTATTAGTGGAGCTGCGTGTTTCACCTGAAGAAAAAACACGGTTGATCAAGACTATTTCCGATGCGACTGATGCGTTGGCAATCAAGGTAGGTTTTCAAACGGTGGATGAGCAGGATTATTCTCATTGGGTGGATCAACAAGGCAAGGTTCGCCACATAGTGACCTTGTTATCCCGCCATATTAATGCCGATATGATTGCTGAACTCACGGCGATTACTTCAAAACAAGGCCTGAATATTGACAGTATCAATCGCTTGTCCGGTCGTTTATCCCTGGCTGAATTAGCAACCGGCGACACCCAACAATCCACTGCGTGCATTGAATTTTCGATGCGTGGCACACCGCAGGACCTCTCTGCATTACGTCGTGATTTTATGGATTTGTCGGCGCGCTTGAATATTGATGTCGCCTTCCAGCGCGATACAGTTTATCGACGCAATCGTCGTCTGGTGTGTTTTGATATGGATTCCACACTCATTGAAGCTGAAGTGATTGATGAATTGGCGAAGGCAGCAGGTGTTGGTCAGCAGGTATCTGAAATTACCGAAGCGGCTATGCGTGGCGAATTGGATTTCAAACAAAGTTTTGCCAGACGCATGGCTTTATTGAAGGGGCTTGATGAATCAGTGCTGGCAGATATTGCATCGGATTTACGCATTACCGAGGGCGCAGAAAAACTGATCTCATCGTTAAAAAAATTGGGCTATAAAACTGCGATTCTTTCCGGTGGGTTTAATTACTTCGGCCGTTATCTGCAACAGAAATTGGGTATTGATTATGTCTATGCCAATGAATTGCATATAGTCGATGGCAAGGTCACCGGTGAGGTAAAAGGAAATGTGGTTGATGGGCAACGTAAAGCAGAACTTCTGACAATGCTGGCTCAACAGGAAGGCATTGCGTTGGAGCAAGTCATCGCCGTCGGCGATGGTGCCAATGATCTACCCATGTTGAGTGTTGCAGGATTGGGCGTCGCTTTTCGCGCAAAACCCTTGGTCAAGGCATCAGCAGAACATGCCATTTCCAATTTGGGATTGGATGCAATTTTGTATTTATTGGGGTTCAGGGAAAGGGATAAGTTGAGTTGACCAAATGAGTCAGATTTTTTGCAAAACAAAAACGGCGCCTTCAAGCGCCGTTTTTGTTGGTGGGTAAGAATTACCACTCACAACCCATAGCCTGCATTGCGGCTTTTGCATTTTCTGTTGCAGAGGTACAGCTTTGAGCCATAGCTGCTTTACCTTCTTCAGGTACTTGTTTCCAGCTATCAACCATTTGGTCAAGGCCTTGTTGATAGGCAGCGCGGCTTTCTTCAGGTACTTTTTCGATACAAGCTTTGTATTTGGCGATGTAAGTGTCACATTCTGCAATACCAACGCTGTAATCAGTTGCTGCTGGAGTTTCAACAGCAGCAGGTGCTTCTGCAGCAGGAGCAGGCTCTGCAGGTGCTGCAGTTTCTGCGGCAGGCGCTGCAGCTTCAGCAGGTGCTTCAGCTTTTTTTTCACAGCCGGTAATGAGTACGCCAGAAAGAATCAACAGTGCAAGGTGTTTATACATTTTGAAGGCCCTTAGTTTTGATTAAAGTTGTTTTAGTCCAATCCGAATACACAGAGAACTTGGAATTGAGACCCGGGTTTAGTCATTCCTAATCCACAAGTCGGCCCCGATTATAAAGAACCTTTTGTTTTAGGGATATGAACCTGTTAAGAATTATGGGTAAGAAATTAGACGAAATGTTTACCTTGCCCGGTTGCCGATAATGCTCATATGATTCGGATCTCTGTCTGCTGGCTTTATTAGAGTCCCATTAATGAATTATAAAAATATTTGCAGGTTTCTCGTTGGTTCAGCTTTGTGTTTTATTTCAACAGCCTGGGCTTCTACAGATAATCCAACTTATCAATGGAAAACAGTTGCAATGGGTGGGGGTGGTTTTGTTTCCGCAATAATTCCCTCGAAAAACGAGCAGGGTTTGGTTTATGCACGTACGGATGTTGGCGGAGCCTATCGCTGGGATAAACATCAGTCACAATGGATTCCCCTGCTGGATTGGGTGTCGGATCAAGAAACGGGAATTCTGGGGGTGGAATCGCTTGCGTTGGATCCACAAATCGCATCGCGTGTATACATGCTTGCAGGCATCAGTTATTTCAATGGCGGTAAAACTTACCTGCTGCGATCCAATGATTACGGTAAAACTTTTTCAATCACAGATGTCACCCGGCAGTTCAAGGCACACGCCAATGGTATGGGGCGACAAACAGGTGAAAAATTACAGGTTGATCCAGTCAACTCCAATTTGCTGTATGTGGGCACACGTTGGAATGGATTATTTAAAAGTACAGATGCAGGCGCTAGTTGGATGCACCTGAACTCACTTAAAGTCAGTAGCACACCCAATGAAAATGGCATCAGTTTTGTGCTGATTGACTCCAGAACAGCATTGAAAGGTGTATCGCAAAGATTATTTATTGGTGTTTCACGATTTCCTTCTATGGGTGCAAACCTTTATCGCAGTGATGACGCGGGTGAAAATTTCATTGCAGTTGAAGGTGGCCCCGCGAATTTGATGCCTCAGCGTGCAGCAATATCCGGTGATAATGTGTATATCACTTATGCAAACGGCGCTGGGCCACATGCTCATTGGGCACAAGCTGAACCTATGGATAAAGGTCAGTTATGGAAATTCAATATCAACACAGGTACCTGGATCAATGTAACTCCGAAAGGTTTTACCCGCTCTCTGGCAGGTATCAGTGTAGATCCCCGGAATCCACAACGTCTGATTCTGTCCTCGGTTAATACCTATCTGCCACAAGGTGATGCCTGGGGAGACAAGCTGTTTATTACAACCAACGGAGGTGATTCATGGACGGATATTCTTGCTCGTGGTTTTACCAAAAATAACCGGGGTGTCAGCTGGATTAACGGCCATTCCATTCATTGGGCAGGTTCTTTCGAGTTCGACCCTTTTGATAGTAAACGTGCCTGGGTGACATCGGGTAACGGTATTTTTAAAACTGACAACATAGATGCAACACCAGGTCTCTGGAGTTTTGATGTGAAGGGCATAGAAGAAACGGTGCCTCTGAATATGCTTAGCCTTCCCGATAGTCCCTTATGGACAGTCATTGCGGACTACGATGGATTTCGCCATACCAATCCTTCCGAATACGCCCCAATCCATTCGCCCCGAATGGGAACTACTACGGGTTTGGCGGTTGCAGCAGGTATGACCAACAGGGTCGCTCGTTCAGGTGGAGGTGATACGCCTGCCATTTATGTTTCATCTGATTCAGGTGCAACCTGGACAAAAACCCGGTCAATCAATGGGCAAAATGGACAATTGGCATTTTCTGCAGATGGCGAGGTGTTACTGCATAGTCCTGAACGTTCAACAACCAGTTATCGCTCCAATAATCTCGGGCGTAGCTGGTCCAGAATTGATGGTTTGAATGTGGCCAATGCACGTATTTTGGCGGATCCGGCTAACTCAAAAATATTTTATGCGCTGGATAACAAAACCATGATGGTTAGCAATGATGCCGGGATTTCTTTCTCTGCTGCCGGGGTTTTGGGTGCATCAGGGTCAAAGCTGATTGCGGTTGTTCCCGGGCATGAAGGTCATATGTGGGTTGCACTTAATGCGGGCGGTCTTGCCCGTTCAACAGATGCGGGTAAATCATTCGTCAATTTAAGCAATGTGATGGATGCTGCCGCTGTTGGTTTGGGTAAGTCAGCTCCCAATACAGATTATCCGACGATATATATCTGGGGAACAATTAAAGGAGTGCGTGGGGTTTTTCGTTCTACCGATGAAGGCGCTCATTGGATTCGAATTAATGATGATGATCACGAATATGGTGGCCCGGGTAATGGCCAGTTTATTGTGGGTGATATGAATGTATTTGGTCGTGTCTTTATGAGCACCGCAGGCAGGGGCGTTGTTTATGGTGAGCCGGTTGAATAGGTTTTGGTTTTTACCTTAAATAAAATACGTTCTGCATCATCAATTAAAAAAGTGGCACCCAGCTTGAAACTGCCATTACCGATCAATGGTGTCGCCTCTTTCTGCAAATGAAAAACCTGGCTGCTGCCAAATTGAACAAATGTGCCATTGCGACTGGAATCTTTTAATACAAATTTGTCACCCTGAAATTCGATGACACAATGATTGCGAGAAGCGAACTCGCAGTTAACGGAAAGCCCTGCCTGATTATTTTGTCGCCCCAAATGAAAGGGAGTTTGCTCAGGTAAAATAACTACAGGTTTGTTGTTGTAAAAAAGTTCCAGAACTGAACTTTCCTGAACGGCATGATTAAAAGAAGTGTTGAGCGATGTAAGTTCCATTGGGCACTGTCTCCGGCAATTCACAAAAAAGAACTTTGCATTAAATGAATTATATTTTCAACCTCGGTTTATGCCGAGGTGAATCAATGCGTCAATTCAGTGAAAGGGTGGATCAAGTGTATGGTCTGCAATCAGCATCGGTCAGATTTTGCGCCGGATTGGTTGTGTAAAAAAAACAACCAATCCGGAAACGAAATAATCAGACATCAAAATATCAAGCAACTTTGACAGTAGAATCACTTTTGCTATTAATGGCAGTTACAGGCCTTTCAGACTTTTTTGCGTTAATGGGCTCCACTTTTTTTTGTTTTTCATAAAGGAAGCGCAATACCGAAGAACGGTAGTGGTTGTATTCTGCGTCGTCTGCAAGCTCGAGGCGATTACGGGGTTTGGGTAATTTTACATCAAGAATTTCACCGATGGTCGCAGACGGCCCGTTAGTCATCATCACAATTCGATCTGATAACAACACTGCCTCATCAACATCGTGGGTGATCATGATCACGGTATTGCCCAGTTGGTATTGAATTTCCATCAAAGAATCTTGTAAATGCGCGCGCGTTAATGCATCCAGTGCGCCGAAGGGTTCATCCATCAGCAACACTTGTGGTTCCATCGCCAAAGCGCGTGCAATACCCACACGTTGTTTCATGCCGCCTGAAAGTTCATCAGGGCGTTTGTGAATGGCGTGCGACATGTGTACCAATTCCAGATTGTGTTCAATCCATTGTTTCATTTCTGCTTTGGATTTTTTGCCTTTAAATACTTGCTTGACGCCCAGCTCGACATTTTCGTAAGCAGTTAACCAGGGCAATAATGAATGGTTTTGAAATACTACTGCGCGCTCCGGGCCGGGTTCATTCACTTCCCGGCCATTTAACATGACGCCACCCGTAGTAGCTTGATAAAGCCCGGCCACAATATTTAATACAGTTGACTTGCCACAACCCGAGTGGCCTATCAGCGATACAAATTCCCCTTTTTGAATTTTTAAATCAACATTTTGCAATGCACAAAAAGGACCTTTTGGTGTAGGAAATTCAATTCCAACTTTGCTGAGTTCCAAATGAATATTGTTCATAATTCAATCCTCAATATAATTTCGTATGACTTAACGAACGACAGCAGATTTATCCCAGTTAACCCAGGTTTGTAAGATCAGAATAGTGCGGTCCAGTAGAAAACCAATTCCGCCAATAACCAATATTGCCAAACAAATTCTGCTTAATGATTCGGATGATCCATTCTGAAATTCATCCCAAACAAATTTTCCAAGACCAGGGTTTTGCGACAGCATTTCGGCTGCAATCAACACCATCCAGGCGATGCCCAATGAAATGCGTAAGCCGGTAAACATCATCGGAATTGCAGAAGGTAAGACAATTTTGCGAACGTGAGTGAACCAACCCAAACGCAATACGCGGCTGACGTTGATTAAATCTTTGCTGACACCGGCAACACCCACAGCAGTGTTAATCATGGTGGGCCACAAGCAGCAAAGACTCACGGTAAATAATGAAATGATGTAAGACTTGGAAAACATCGGCGAATCAGAAACGTATACTGCACTGACAACCAGAGTGACCAATGGCAACCAGGCCAACGGCGATACGGGTTTAAACAATTGAATAAGTGGATTGATTGCCTGATAAAGTGTTTGACTCAAGCCAATCATGATGCCAACGGGAATGGCGATAATAGTTGCCATTAAAAAACCGGATAAAACGGTTATCAGACTGGTTTCAATTTTGTTAAAAAATGTAGGTCTGCCGCTGAATTCACGTTCAATAATTTGTGCATCAGGATTTTGCGCCAGCATTTCCTGATTGCGCTTTTCCTGGCGTTCATAAAATTGCGCTTCGCGCGCTTTTTCCGATTTATATTCATCAACCAGATTGCCCCATTGAGCAAATACTTCTGTTGGTTGCGGAAAATTTCCTAATGATGTTTTGATGTTGGGTGCTGCTATGTGCCAAATCAGTAAGAATACTAATACGCCCACGAATGGCATTAATATTGACATCACAATACTACGCAATTTGGCGGGTGTAATTTTTTCCATTTTTATAAAATTTGAACCTGTTAAGACGCTACTCATAATTTTCCCCGGTATCACCGTAGGGTGGGCATAAAGCGAAGCGTGCCCACCTAACTCTATTCAGCGTGGGCACGCTTCGCTTTATGCCCACCTGTGTAATGCTTTACAGTTTTTCGTCGCCTTTCAAACCGATTTTGAATTGATTGATATAGTCATTCGGTTTGCTTGCGTCGAACATCATGCCGTCGATGAATTTAATTTCTGTAGACTTTCTTATTCCCGCTTTGGTTTTAAAGTCAGGGAAATCAGATGCACCCATTTTGCCTTCAGCAATTAATTCGGCAGCAGCTCGTTCATAAATTTCAGGCAAAAATATTTTTGCAGCAGTTTCCTGATACCAGGAGTCAGGTTTGCCTTCTGGAATTTGTCCCCAGCGACGCATTTGCGTTAAATACCAAACCGCATCACTTTGGTGTGGATAAGTTGCTGCGTAACGGAAGAAAACATTAAAGTCGGGAGATTTGCGTAAATCACCACGGTCATACTCAAATACACCGGTCATTGAGTTGGCAATGACTTTGTAATCAGCGCCGACATAGTGAGATGCAGAAATCATTTTTGCAGCAGCAGAACGATTGGCGTTGTTGTTTTCATCCAGCCATTTACCTGCACGAATTAATGCCTTAACAACTCGAATGTGAGTGTTTGGATTTTTGTCAGCCCAGGTTTTGGTAACGCCAAATACTTTCTCAGTCATATTGCTGTGAATATCGTAATTGGTTACGACTGGTACGCCTATGCCACGGAATACAGCTTGCTGATTCCATGGTTCACCCACCATATAACCTTTAATAGTTCCTGCTTCCAAAGTTGCTGGCATTTGTGGTGGAGGCGTTACAGATAAAAGTACATCTGAATTGATTTGGCCGGTGATGTCTCCTTTCAGCGGAGAGTAAAAACCAGGATGAATTCCTGCAGACGCCAACCAGTAACGAATCTCATAGTTGTGAGTGGAAACGGGAAATACCATACCCATTGGAAATGGTTGACCTGCCTCTTTTGCCGCAGTTACTACAGGCTTCAATGCATCAGCTTTAATTGGATGAACCGGTTTTCCATTGGCATCAAGGGGAATATTTTTTTTCATTTTCTTCCAGACATCGTTGGCAACTGTCAAACCGTTACCATTTAAATCCAATGCAAAAGCGGTAACAACATGAGCGTTTGTTCCGAAGCCTATGGTGGCACCAATGGGTTGTCCTGCCAGCATATGTGCGCCATCAAGTTCACCGGTAATGACACGATCAAGAATAACTTTCCAGTTGGCTTGTGCTTCCAATTCAACATTCAAACCTTCATCGTCAAAATATCCATTTTCATAAGCAACAGCTAAAGGAACCATGTCGGTTAATTTAATAAAACCAAATTTCAAATCAGTTTTTTCTGCCGGACCAACTTCAGCAAACGAAAATTGGGTGATGCCCAAACAGGCGGAAAATGAAAATGTCACCAGTGCTAATTTTTTTAGTAGCCCTTTGAAATTTCTGTGGCTATTGAGTACAGCTTTCATGGAATTGACTCCTGTAATGAATTTTTAGGTGCAATAAAATTTTTAAAATTTAATTTATGCGATCGACAGAGGAGACTATTCAAGCCTTGTGCCAATTTCTTGAAAATGAATCAATTGCCCTTTTGCGGTGCGCAAAAAAAATAAAATTTGAATTTGTGCACTGTGCTATGTCGTTAACAAAAAGAAAAAGAGGCGAAACTGAGATGGATAACTTTGAATGCAAAATTCAAAGACAGGGTTTGTGCACTTATTTCAGGCATAAGTAATGCCTCGAAGCAGCAAAATGTGCAAATCGGCCCCAATCGGAATTGGGGTCATAACCCCCTGGGGGGCTGGTTATCTTGTAGAGAGTAGCGGGTTTTCGGCGGTTGCTCTGCCGAGGACATGTGTGTAGAATTCCGCCTCCCTCAAATTGAGGGATCTATATCCACATCCATCCCAGGCAGGAATAACATGAAGACATACGTTGCCAAACCAGAAGCCATAGTGCATGACTGGTACATAGTGGATGCGGCCAATAAAACCCTTGGTCGTTTATCTGCTGAAATCGCCTCGCGCTTGCGCGGCAAACACAAGCCCGAATTCACCCCGCACGTTGATACAGGCGATTTCATCGTCGTGATCAATGCTGCTCAAGTGCGTGTAACCGGTCGTAAAGCCACAGACAAACTTTATTACCATCACACCAATCACCCTGGTGGTATCAAGTCCATCAGCTTTGACAAGCTGATCCAAAAGGCGCCAGAGCGCACTATCCAGACTGCGGTCAAGGGTATGTTGCCAAAAGGTCCATTGGGTCGCGCTATGTTCAGAAAGCTGAAAGTTTACGGCGGAAGCGAACATCCACACACTGCACAACAGCCTAAAGTGCTGGATATATAAGGGGATAAACCATGTCAGCAACTCAATACTACGGTACAGGCCGTCGTAAAACCTCAACAGCTCGTGTGTTTATTACTCAAGGTACTGGCAAAATCAGTATTAATGATCGCACTATCGAAGAATACTTTGGTCGTCCGGTGGCGCGAATGGTTGTAATGCAGCCATTGGAGCTGGTCGATATGGTTGGCAAGTTCGATGTAACCGTCACTGTTAGTGGTGGTGGTAGTTTCGGACAAGCAGGTGCTATTCGTCACGGTTTGACCCGTGCATTGATGGAATACGATGAGGCACTTCGTTCTGATTTGCGTAAAGCCGGTTATGTGACTCGCGATTCCCGTGAAGTTGAACGTAAGAAGGTTGGCTTGCGTAAAGCACGTAAGAGACCACAATACTCCAAACGTTAATTGCCATTTGTGTGGATTTATTGTTCACCATTTGATGATTGTCAAAAACGCTCAAGACTTTTCTGGCTTGGGCGTTTTTTTATGTCTAAAATTTTACGCTTGTAATCCATCTTATTACTGTGGTTATTCTTGTAAGCGAGGCTTGAATTCTTTAACATTGCCCGCCTTTTGTGGACTCACCAAAACATTATTTATCTCGATTGTCAGGGATTAAAACGACAATCGACATTCCAGCTTTTCAAGCTCTTGGGGGAGAATCGTCATGAGTAATGACGCTGTTAATAAAACCCGCCGCAATCTCATTATCGGCACGTCAGTTGTCGGTGCTGTAGGTGTAGTGGGTGCTGCTGTTCCATTCGTAGGGTCATGGTACCCAAGCGCCAAAGCCAAGGCTGCCGGTGCTCCAGTCAAAGTTAATGTGAGTAAGATTGAACCAGGTGGAATGATCACTGTTGAGTGGCGTGGTAAACCGGTTTATATCGTTCGCCGCACTCAGGCTGCTATCGATGGTTTGAAAACGGTAGAAGAGATGCTGAGTGATATCCAATCAGACAGGTCTGTTCAGCCTGCGTATGCAAAGAATCCCGAGAGAGCGGTTAACAAGGAGTTTGCAATCCTTTTAGGTGTTTGTACGCATTTGGGTTGTGCTCCAATGTTTCGCCCTGATGTGGGTGCAGCGGATTTGGGCGGTGACAAGTGGCAGGGTGGTTTCTTTTGCCCTTGTCATGGATCCAAATATGATCTGGCCGGCCGGGTCTACAAAAGTATGCCTGCACCAATAAATTTGGAGATTCCTCCTCATAAATACGAGAGTGAGTTTTTAGTTGTTATAGGTGAGGAGCAAGGGGCTTAATATGAATTGGTTAGTAGGTTTGTGGCAGTGGATTGATGACCGTCTCCCTGTTCAACGTGCCTGGGATACCCATATGGGTAAGTACTATGCACCCAAAAATTTCAATTTCTGGTATTTCTTCGGGGTTTTGTCTCTTCTTGTTTTGGTCAACCAATTAGTAACAGGTATTTGGTTGACTATGTTCTACACACCGACAGCAGAAGAGGCTTTCAAGTCGGTTGAATACATTATGCGGGACGTTCCTTACGGTTATATCCTGCGATACATGCATGGGGTTGGTGCTTCTGCGTTCTTTGTTGTGGTTTATCTGCACATGTTTCGCGGGATGATGTACGGTTCCTACAAAAAACCACGCGAGTTGGTGTGGATTTTCGGCATGTTTATTTATCTGGCACTGATGGCTGAAGCCTTTATGGGGTATGTATTACCTTGGGGGCAAATGTCTTATTGGGGTGCACAGGTAATTGTCTCTTTATTTGGTGCCATTCCTGGTATAGGCGACGCCCTGGTCGAGTGGATACGCGGCGATTACCTGATTTCCGGTGCAACATTAAATCGTTTCTTTGCGTTGCATGTGGTCGCACTACCAATTGTATTGCTGGCTTTGGTTGTCTTTCACATCCTGGCCTTGCATGAAGTGGGCTCCAATAACCCCGATGGTGTTGAGATTAAAAAGAACAAAGATGCCAATGGTGTCCCCCTTGATGGTGTGCCCTTTCATCCTTACTACACAGTTCATGATTTGATAGGCATTTGTTGTTTCCTGTTTATTTTCTGTTATGTGATTTTCTTTACGCCGGAAATGGGCGGATACTTCCTTGAATTAGCTAACTTTGAAGAAGCCAATAACCTTAAAACGCCAACCCACATTGCACCCGTCTGGTATTTCACTCCCTACTATGCAGTGTTGCGTGCCGTTACCCTGGAAATTGATTTGGGCGTGTTCACACTGACAGCCAAGTTTCTGGGCTTTTTGGCAATGGTGGCCGCTATAGTTGTGCTCTTCTTCCTGCCGTGGTTGGATCGTAGCAAGGTGAAATCCCTGCGTTATCGCGGCCAAATAACCCGTCTGATGTTGCTGGCTTTTGCGTCAATGTTTGTGATTTTGGGTTATCTGGGAGTGAAGGCGCCAACAGAAGGCAGAACCTTCCTGTCGCAAATCGCAACCACTTTCTACTTCGCTTATTTTTTCACTATGCCTGTATGGACCAATCCCGATAAAGCGAAAGCCAAGTCGCCGGTGTCCTGGATATTGTGTGGAGTTTTTGCATTGATATTCGCTGCGTTTACTATCAACTACACATTCAATGATAAATATGCTGATTCACATATTCCGGTTCTGGTAACAGGGTTGAGCCTGATATTGGCGATTATTTTTGCTGCTTTACCGCTATTGGCTTCACGTGATTACGATGGTACCGAACCTTCACGGACACAGGCCAAAGGTTTGCCTGCGTATCTGGTTTGGGCAGGTTTTGCTTTCTTTGTGCTTCTGGCGGTGATACCCATCAAAGCCGTTGCCAGTGAAGGCGCATTCAAGTGCGGAGCTATACCCTGCGACAAAATGGAGCCTGAGTTAACCAATAAAGAGTCTTTACAACGTGGTGCCAAGTATTTTGTTAACTACTGCATGGGTTGTCATTCAGTGAAGTACTCCCGATTCGAACGAGTTGCCAGTGATCTGGGTATTCCGCCTGAATTGATGGATGGCACTTTGATCCAGGGTGGGCAGCGTATCGGTCAATTGATGGAGATATCCATGAAACCACAACAGGCGAAGGTGTGGTTTGGTGTGGTTCCTCCAGATCTTACCCTGGTTTCGCGCGCGCGCTCACCCGAGTGGATCTACACCTATCTGCGTAACTTCTACAAAGACGATACTCGTCCCTGGGGTGTAAACAATCGTGTATTCCCTAACGTGGGCATGCCCCATGTTTTGATTGGTCCTCAAGGTTTGTTGGAATGTGGTGCAGGGCCAAAGTTAAACCACAATGGTGGCCCTTTGCGTGACGAAGTGGGTCAGTTGCAACTGGATGAGCATTGCGGTGCGTTAAAAGAAGGAAAGGTTAAAGGTAGTATGACTGCAGCTGAATTTGATCAGGCCGCGTTTGATTTAACCAACTTTCTGGCTTACGTAGGTGAGCCTGCTGCTGTCGAGCGTAAAGCAACAGGCAAGTGGGTTCTTGGATTTATTTTGATTCTATTTATCTTTGTGTATTTCCTGAATCGTGAATATTGGAAAGACGTTCACTAAAAACCTGCTTTCCTGATGAATAGTTTCTGTTAGTCTGACGGGCGGCTTAGGTCGCCCGTTTTGTTTGGTAAAAATTTCCATAAAGTTGCGGAAATTGTAGGAGATGTCTTTATGAAAATGACCTCGACTCGTCCTTATCTCCTTCGTGCAATTTACGAATGGTTGGTCGATAACGCCTGCACACCGCAAATTCTGGTGGACGCCCATGTTCCGGGAACACAGGTTCCCCAGCAATATCTCGACAAGCACGGGCATATTTTATTGAATATTTCACCGACAGCCGTTCAGGATTTTATTATGGATTTAACGGCGGTTGCATTTAATGCTCGTTTTGGTGGAGTACCTCATCGTCTTTATATTCCTTGCAATGCGATTCAGGGAATTTACGCCAGAGAAAATGGACAAGGCATGATGTTTGGCCCTGAGCCTGTCGAACCCCAACCTCCTGAACCCACTTCCCCTCCCCCGGCGGGAATCAACCCTGAAAAAAATGTCACCAGCATCAAACGTCCCGGGTTGCGAGTGGTTAAGTAAGAATTAATTCATGACCGATTGATGACACTCTGATGACAAATTTATCTTTGTCATCAGAGTGTCATATTTGTTTTGTAGATTGCCTGCATCGAAAGCATGGACATTTCGAGATTTCAATTTACTTTCAATAATCGGAGCGCTCTATGAACGCCATGAAGATGATTAAAAACCTGGTGCTGGTTGGTTCCATGGTTTGTGCGGCGGCTGTGCAAGCAGTTGTTGATTCCAATTTACCCGAATACAAAGTGATTACCGGTGTGTCCGGTAATGTGAACTCTATAGGTTCGGATACGCTTAATAATCTGATGACACTTTGGGCGGAAGATTTCAAAAAACTTTATCCCAATATCAATATTCAAATTCAGGGTGCCGGTTCATCGACTGCGCCACCAGCATTGACTGAAGGTACCGCTAATTTTGGGCCTATGAGTCGTGAAATGAAATCAGAAGAAGTGCAAGCTTTCGAAGCCAAATTTGGTTACAAGCCGACAGCAGTTCCGGTTGCAATTGACGTATTGGCTGTTTATGTCAACAAAGACAACCCGATCAAAGGTTTGAGTTTGCAACAAGTGGATGCCATTTTTTCTGCAACACGCAAGTGTGGTGAAGCAAAGGATATAGTGCGATGGGGTGATCTGGGATTAACCGGCTCATGGGCAAATCGTGATTTTACTTTGTACAGTCGTAATGCGGTTTCAGGTACTTACGGATACTTCAAGGAAGTTGCACTCTGTAAAGGTGATTTCAAAGCTACGATTAATGAACAACCTGGTTCGTCAGCTGTGGTGCAGGGTGTTACCAGTTCAGTGAATGGTATTGGTTATTCCGGCATTGGTTATATCACTTCAGGTGTGCGTGCTTTGCCTTTATCGAAAAAAGACGGAGAAGCTTTTGTTCCCGCTGATGCGGCACATGCGCTTGATGGCACTTATCCTTTGGCCAGAGTTCTTTATGTTTACATTAATAAAAAGCCCAATCATCCGCTTGATAAGATGCAATTGGAGTTTTTGAAAATGGTGTTATCAAAACAAGGACAACAGACGGTAGTAAAAGACGGTTACATTCCATTGCCTGTGTCAATCGTGAACAAGGCATTGGCTGAATTGCAAAAATAAATTGTGATTCTGGTAAAAGGCAGACACAGGGTGTCTGCCTTTTTTTTGCACAATAAAATTGATGACAAAATTGTGACAGTCAATAATTTGTAACAAAAATGTCATGATTGCCCGATACCATGCTCATGCCTAAATTGTCATCCAGAGCATTGTATGTCCAATTCATCCAGTCACTTGCTTCCCAACATTGAACAGCGTGCCCGGTTGCGGCGCATTCGTTATTTCAAAGATCAGTTTTCCCGTTACGGAATAATGGCAGCGGGTATGGCGGTAGTGTTTTCTCTGGGATTGATATTCTTTTATTTATTTTCAGAAGTGGCACCTCTACTAAAAGGTGCGGCAGTTGAGGTCACACAGGAATTCAGTTTGCAGAGTGACGCAGAAAATAAACAGGTATCGCAAATCAATATTGAGCGATACGAAGAAATCGGTGCAGTTTATTATCAACAGGGAGATATAGAGTTTTTTAATCTGAAAGATGGAAAAAGAACGCAATCCTACAAACTGGTATTTCCTGAAAACACTGTTGCTACTGCATTCGCCACCAGTATGGCCATGTATGGTGAAGCCGCTTATGGCTTGGGTAATGGGGCATTTCAATTAATTAAAACGGATTACCAAATCAGCTATCCGCAAGATAAACGCCATATTACACCGGAAATTGTATATCCCTTGGGGGAGTCTCCAATTCAGCTTGATGCAAAACAGCAGGCAATAAAGCAGCTTGCCATACAACAAACAACTAACGGAACTTTGGTGGCAGCAGCAACGGCTGATAATCGATTACTATTAGGTGTGTTTGCTGCTTCGAAAAATTTTCTTACAGGTGAAGTGTCATTGACACAGGAAATTTTCACCTTGCCGTCATTACCTCATGACCAACATCCACAAAAACTTTTGTTGGATGAAACTGGCCAGCATTTGATTGTGGCAACAGATCAATCACAAATTTTTCTTTATAAAATTGCTGATCCCGATTCTGTGTCTATTCAAACACCGGTTGTCATTGCGGATGGAAAAATTACGGCCATGGAATTTCTGGTTGGTACAGGATCAATCATAGTAGGAACCAACAAAGGTTCCTTGTCACAGTGGTTTTTAGTGCGTGACGATAACAATATTTATGCATTAAAACCTGTGCGCGAATTTAAATCCTTGTCGGGTTCGATCAAATCAATAGTACCCGAATATTCTCGCCGTGGCTTTTGGGCGCTGGATGATCAAAATAATATCGGAATTTATTTTGCGACATCCAATCGTCATTTGTTCGGACAAAAAATGTCTGCCCCTGTGGATTATCTGGCGATTTCACCCATTAATGGCAAAGCGTTATTGATGAATCAGCAATTGAATTTGTTGGTCGCCAATGTGTGGAACAAACATCCCGAGGTGTCTTTCAGTTCTTTGTGGGAAAAAGTTTGGTACGAAGGTCGTCAGCAACCGGAATATATTTGGCAAGCTTCATCAGGCAGCGATAATTTTGAAGCGAAAATGAGTTTTGTGCCCTTGACCATAGGCACATTAAAAGCTGCATTTTTTGCAATATTATTTGCTGTGCCACTTGGTGTCATGGGTGCAATTTATACGGCCTACTTTATGACATCGAAGTTGCGTGGTGTTGTTAAACCAACAATTGAAATTATGGCGGCTTTGCCAACAGTTATTCTTGGGTTTTTAGCAGGGCTTTGGTTGGCACCTTTTATGGAAAATCATTTGCCAGCCATTTTTAGTATTTTGGTTTTATTACCATTGGTGATGTTAATCACTGGTTTTGCCTGGAGTAAATTTCCTGCGTCTATTCGCAATAAAGTTCCTGAAGGTTGGGAAGCAACAATTGTTTTGTTGCCTCTGGTCTTGTGCATTTATTTTTGTGTGACACTAAGTCCCTTAACAGAAATCTGGTTTTTCAATGGCAGTATGCGCCAGTGGTTTACTGATCACGGAATTGATTACGACCAACGCAACGCATTGGTTGTCGGCATTATTATGGGTTTTGCTGTTATACCCACTATTTTTTCGATTGCGGAAGATGCAATTTTCAGTGTGCCGCGCCATTTGACACAGGGTTCTTTGGCATTGGGTGCAACCCCCTGGCAAACAATGGTGGGTGTGGTTTTGCCAACGGCAAGCCCCGGAATTTTTTCTGCGGTGATGATGGGGTTTGGTCGCGCTGTAGGTGAAACCATGATTGTGTTGATGGCAACAGGTAACAGCCCGGTTGTGAATTTTAATATCTTCGAAGGCATGCGAACCCTGTCAGCCAATATTGCGGTGGAGTTACCGGAAACTGCAGTTGATAGTACGCATTTCCGTGTGTTGTTTTTGGCTGCACTTCTATTATTGGCGTTAACTTTTGTGGTGAATACATTGGCAGAAATTGTGCGGCAAAGTTTGCGGAAGAAATACAGTAATTTGTAATAAAGCTCCTCCCCCTGCCAAGGGGGAGGGACAGAAATGTGAAAATTTTTTAAATATTATTCAGCTGAAAAACCTATGAAAAATTTATCCAAAAAACAAACATCCTGGTGGAAAAACGGATTACCCTGGATCTGGTTAAACGGCGGTGCTGTCGCAATTTGTATGCTGATGGTTCTGGGATTATTGGGATTAATTGCAGCGCGAGGATTCGGACATTTTTGGCCTGCCGATATTGTGCGAACCAGTGTGACTGAAATGGATGGAAGCCAGCAAATTATTATGGGCGAACTGGTCAGGGCAGAAACTGTTCCTGCATCTGTGGCTCGCGATTCCGGTTATGAAATTCCGAAAGATCAACAATTGGTTACCCGTCATTTATTTAAATTGGGCAATCGTGATGTCACCGGGCGTGATTTTGTGTGGCATCTTGAAAATGGTATGGGTGAATGGGAATATCCCGAAAATGCGATTGTGATCGAGCGTCGTGAGTGGGGAAATTTTTATGGGTATCCCGTTGCCATTCGTGAGCAAGATAAAACGATTGTTGAACTATCAGCAAATAATTTTTGGATAGAAATACAAGCGCGATTGGATCGTGCACTGAAATTACATCATCAAGTGGAAGATATTGAAAAGAGCCGTATTGGGCGTATTAACAACGCGATGGAAGAATTGCGTTTGGAGCGCCGCCGTATGGAGTTGTCCGGTGCTACCTCAGAAGAATTAGCAGTAGCGGATGCTGATTTTGCCGGACGTCGTGCAGCATTGGAAGCAGAGTACACAGTGATTAAACAGGAGCGTGACGATTTATTGCAACAAGCTACCCGCGATACATTGGTTGCCAAAACTGCGGATGGAAAAGAAGTGGTGATGAATTTTGATCACCTGGTTCGTATTACTCCCGCAAATCAATTAAATCTGTTTGAAAAAGTCATCAGCTATCTAAAACATTTCTGGGAATTTATTACGGATGAACCACGCGAAGCCAATACCGAGGGCGGAATATTTCCGGCAATTTTCGGTACGGTTACCATGGTTATTGTGATGTCAATTATTGTGACGCCTTTTGGTGTATTGGCAGCAATTTATCTACGCGAATATGCCAGACAAGGCGTGATGTTAAAGATCATTCGTATTTCGGTTTATAACCTCGCTGGTGTTCCTTCGATTGTGTATGGTGTATTTGGTCTGGGGTTTTTTGTTTACACACTCGGTGGAAATCTGGATGAATTATTTTATGCAGAATCACTGCCGTCCCCCACCTTTGGTACGCCAGGATTATTTTGGGCATCTCTCACACTGGCACTGTTAACCTTGCCGATTGTGATTGTGTCCACAGAAGAGGGGTTGGCCCGTATTCCCAGTACGATTCGTCAAGGTAGTTTGGCTCTGGGGGCAACCAAATCAGAAACACTTTGGAAAGTCGTTGTACCTTTGGCAACACCGGCAATGATGACCGGATTAATTCTGGCAATTGCACGCGCTGCCGGTGAAGTGGCGCCATTGATGTTAGTCGGTGTCGTAAAACTCGCGCCTTCATTGCCGATTGATGGTAATTATCCTTATTTGCATCTCGATCAAAAAATTATGCATTTAGGGTTTCATATTTACGATGTCGGTTTCCAAAGTCCAAACGTAGAAGCGGCTCGGCCTTTGGTTTACGCCACATCGTTGATTTTGGTTTTGTTGATTATTGCGTTGAATATTACTGCCATCCGCATACGCAATAATTTGCGTGAAAAATATCGCAGCGCATCGGATTGATTTTTTATTTTACCCCTTAACCTTCTCATACGAGCGGCGAGGGGATAGACAATACAAAATTTTAAAAAGGATTTTTACGAAGTGAGATCTGCTCCCTCTCCCTTGATGGGATAGGGTGAAGAGTTTAATGAATTTTTTATTACACAGGCACAGACTATGACACCTTCGTCTAACCTTGACTCTATGAAGCTGGAAGTAAAATCACTGAATTTATACTACGGTGAAAAGCGCGCGTTGAATAATGTCAGCATGATAATTCCCGAGAAAAAAGTGACGGCGTTTATTGGACCATCCGGTTGTGGTAAATCGACTTTGTTGCGCTGCTTCAATCGAATGAATGATCTGGTTGATGCCTGTCGAATTGAGGGCGAAATTTTATTGGATGGCAATAATATTTATGACAAGAAAGTGGATGTTGCCGAATTGCGTCGCCAGGTGGGGATGGTGTTTCAAAAACCCAATCCCTTTCCAAAAACCATTTATGAAAATGTTGCGTATGGCTTGCGGTTGCAGGGAGTGAAATCCAAGCGTGTTTTGGATGAAGTGGTTGAGAAGTCCTTGCGTGGTGCGGCGCTCTGGGAAGAAGTGAAAGATCGCTTGCACGATAATGCGTTTGGTTTGTCAGGTGGACAACAACAACGTCTGGTCATAGCGCGTGCAATTGCGATTGAACCGGAAGTAATTTTATTGGATGAGCCTGCGTCGGCATTGGATCCGATCTCAACATTAAAAATTGAAGAGTTAATCAACGAATTAAAACACCAATATACGATTGTAATCGTTACGCACAACATGCAGCAGGCTGCGCGGGTTTCGGATTTCACCGCATTTATGTATATGGGCGATTTAATTGAACACGATTTAACAGACAAACTTTTTACCAATCCTGGTAAAAAACAAACTGAAGATTACATTACTGGCCGTTACGGTTAATACAGAGGCGTATCATGGTTATGGATATTACAAGTCATACTCATCACATATCACAACAATACAATATTGAACTGGAAGCGATTCGCACGCATTTATCAGAAATGGGTGGCATGGCGCAGCGTCAGGTGAATGATGCAATCCAGGCATTGATTGATGCCGATGTCGAACGTGCCGAGCAAGTCGTGCGATTGGATTCCAATGTCAATTCAATGGAGATGTCAATTGATGAAGAATGTATTCGCATTCTTGCGCGCAGACAGCCTGCTGCCAGTGATTTGCGTTTGGTAATTGCAGTGACCAAAGCGATTACTGACCTTGAGCGTGTCGGTGATGAAGCTGCAAAAATTGCACGTCTGGCAATTGCACAACATAAAGATGGTTTATCCCCGCGAGGTTATATAGAAGTGCGTCATATCGGCGGTCTGGTGTCGCGTATGTTGCAAGATGCGTTGGATGCATTCGCCAGAATGGATACCGAGTTGGCTTTGACCGTTGTGCACACCGACCGCACTGTGGATATGGAATACAGTACCGCCATGCGGGAATTGATGACTTTTATGATGGAAGATACTCGTAGCATCAGCCGGGTTTTGAATATTATGTGGTGTCTGCGAGCCTTGGAGCGTATCGGGGATCATTCACGTAATCTGGCCCAATACGTCATTTATCTGGTTGATGGGCAAGATGTTCGCCACTCAAATCTTGATCATATTGAGCAACCGATTTCCCCCAAAGAATGACCGAAAATAAATGAAGCCCTGTATTTTCAGGGCTTGCTAAATTTCTGCGTGACTATCATTCCTGCCTCTTGTTAAATAGCCCGCTTACTCCGGGCTATTAGTTCCGTTATTGCCAAATTATTGTCCAATATATAATATAAATAGGTTAATAGTATGCAGGATACAGGTAGAAACCTCACTCATCAGTTAGCACATCAGCTGGGAGCTGCGATAGTTCAGGGTCAGTACGCAATTGATAAGCCTTTTCCGACGGAAGCCGAATTGTCTTCCCAATTCAATATCAGCCGCAGTGTGACCAGAGAAGCTGTAAAAATGCTGACAGCCAAGGGGCTGATTGCGTCACGTCCACGGCAGGGAATAAGGGTCATGCCGGGTAGCCAATGGAATATGTTTGATGCCGACGTGCTGTCCTGGACTTTGCGTGCGCGTCCATCGCTGGGTTTACTGCGGGAATTTACGCAATTAAGGATGGCGATAGAACCTGAAGCTGCATCTCTGGCAGCGCAAAATCATCAGGATAAAAAAGCAATCGGGATAATTGGGCAGGCATTGGAAAGAATGAAATTGGCGGATCAGGGGCAGGACGATCCTCTGGCGGCCGATATTGAATTTCATTGCGCAATATTAGCTGCGAGTAACAACCGCTTTTTCTTTCAGCTGAGAGAATTTATTCAAGTTGCGTTGCGAGTCAGTATTGCCAGTACCAACCAATTAAAAGGTGTTTTAACAGCGGATTATGATGACCATAAACGTATTTACGATGCGATTGCAGCAGGCAACAGCAACGCAGCAACGGCTGCAGTAAAAAGTTTGTTAGTAGAAGTAATGCAGCTAATTGATCTTTCGTTAGATAAAAATAACTGAGCAATAAAATCGGTTACCGATACGAAGAGAGATTAATTATGTTGGATTATTCAAAACACACGGGTTACACACAATATTCCAGTCTGGCAAATAAAGTTGTATTTGTTACCGGGGGTGCTACTGGCATAGGTGCTGCTTTGGTTGAAGCTTTTGCTGCACAGCAATCCAAAGTGGCATTCGTTGATATAGATGCAGCTGCTGCGGCTGTACTTTGCGATGAGATGGAAAAAAAAGGATTCAGTCGTCCACTTTTTATTGAGTGTGATGTGAGTAATACCATCATGATGCAAGCGGCTATCAGCAAGGTTCAACAACAACAAGGCAATATTCATGTGTTGATCAATAATGCTGCCAATGATCAACGTTACACCACAGAAACTATTGCCGAAGATGAATGGATGCAATCGCTGTCGATTAATATGCACCCTGCATTTTTTGCAGCGCAAGCAGTCATGCCGATGATGGTGGCCGCCGGTGCCGGTGTCATACTTAATATCAGTTCAATTAATGTCAGGTTTGCGTCGGACAATCTGGTGAGTTACATCACAGCAAAAGCTGGATTGATTGGCATGACCAAAGCGCTGGCGAAAGAAATGGGTGAACACAATATTCGTGTGAATGTTTTACTGCCGGGGTGGGTCGCAACTCCGAAACAACTGGAAAAATGGTTAACTGCCCAGGAAGAAAAAAAATTGGTAGATCGCATGTGTATTAAAAAAAGATTGGCAGCGCATGATGTTGCCAAACTTGCTTTGTTTTTGGCATCGGATGATGCGCTGATGATTACAGCGCAAGAGTTCGTTGTCGATGGCGGTAGAATGTAATTAATAATAAAGGTCAATAATCTGGAGTCAGTATGATTTTAAATTCGCTTGATATAGGTGTTCTGGTTGCCTACACCATCATTTTACTTTTTGTTGCTTATTGGGTTTCAAGGGATGAAAAAGGTCATGATAAAAATGCATCGGATTATTTTATGGCAAGCCGCTCCTTGCCCTGGTGGGCGATAGGAGCTTCATTAATTGCATCGAATATTTCAGCTGAACAAATTATTGGTATGTCAGGTTCCGGTTTTGTTATCGGTATGGGGATCGCGGCATACGAATTAATGGCAGCGATTACCCTGATTATTATTGCAAAATATTTCATACCGGTTTTTCTGGCAAAAAATATTACCACCATGCCGCAGTTTCTTGAGCAGCGTTATGACGGTAGAGTGAGAACAGTAATGGCCATCTTCTGGCTGGCGCTGTATGTATTTGTGAATTTAACTTCCGTTCTTTATTTGGGTTCTCTGGCGATCTCCCAATTTTTGGGCGTGGACATGATTTACGGTATGGTTTTTCTGGCTCTTTTTTCGATTACCTATTCGATATATGGTGGTCTGAAAGCAGTTGCGATGACGGATATTATTCAGGTTATTTTGCTGATTCTGGGTGGTTTGTTTGTCAGTTATCTCGCGCTCAATCAAATTTCATCAGGCAATGGAGTTGTCGAAGGTTTTTCTATTTTGTTGGATAAAGCACCTGAAAAGTTCGACATGATTTTGTCAAAAGATAATCCATTTTATAAAGATTTGCCGGGCATATCAGTGTTGATTGGTGGTTTATGGATAATGAATATCAGTTATTGGGGATTTAACCAATACATTATTCAGCGTGCATTGGCTGCAAAAAGTGTTCAGGAGGCACAAAAAGGTATGGCGTTTGCTGCCTATATAAAATTATTTGTACCGCTAATTGTTGTGTTGCCAGGTATTTGTGCTGTAGTGCTGGCTCCTGATTTGTCGAAACCAGACCAGGCTTATCCCGAGATGATGAAGTATTTGCCACACGGAGTTTTGGGGATTGCTTTCGCTGCGTTAGTGGCAGCTATAGCATCTTCACTGAGTTCCATGAGCAACAGTGTTTCCACTATCTTTACCATGGATATTTATAAAAAATTAATTGCACCGGACGCCAGCGAGAAAAAATTGGTGTGGGTAGGGCGTGTTACTGCGCTTGTAGCAATGATTACAGCCGTATTATTGGCGAAACCTTTTGTTGGTAAATCCCAGCAAGCATTTCAATTTATACAGGAATTCACCGGATTCTTTACTCCGGGAATAGTGGTTATATTCTTGTTTGGTTTCTTCTGGAAAAAAGCAACGGCTATGGCTGCATTGGCAGCGGCAATTTCTTCGTTTGTGTTGTCAGGAATTTTCTATTTCTTCCTGCCAGATGTTCCATTTATGGATCGGGTCGGAATCGTATTCCTTCTTTGTACAGGTTTGGCAGTATTGGTGACATTAATGAGCGGTGCAAAAAATCAAGCCAACGCAATCGATCTTTCCGGTGTCAGTTTTAAAACCACTACCGGTTTTAATATTGCTGCATTAGGTGTGGTTGCAATTCTGGTCGCTATCTATTCCGTTTGGTGGTAAACCATATCTCCCTCCGTGAGCGCGCGGAGGGAGATTTTTCATTCATTCGCTTTTTTGTTTCCATAGTCTTCAAAAGATTCGTTGCGTGCATCAATGTCTCGGTTGTTTTGCAATTGATTTTTTGAATCCACGATCCGTTTATAATTTTCTTTAACTTCAGCTTGAGTGGTAGGAGAAAGGTTCTGCCATTCTTCTTTGGTATATCCGTAATAAAATGCTGAACAGTTTGTCAGCACTGTGCATAACAAAATTAGCAAAAAATATTTGGTTTTTGACATTTTGTGCAAATCCATATAAGTAAATGGCCGTAGGTTGGGCAGCAATGCCCAACAAATCTCTCAATAAAGCTTAAGCGTTGGGTACTGCTGTCCAACCTACAATAAATTTCTTTTTTCCAAATATCGTTCAATCGCTTTGGTTGCGGCTAAAAAGCCAAAAGTGCCTGTCACCATTACGCTTGATCCAAATCCACCTGCACAATCCAGTTTCACGCCATCCTGTAAAAATTGTTTGCTCATGCAGACGCTGCCATCCGGTTTGGGGTAAACCATTTGTTCGGTGGAGTAAACTGCATCGACGCGAAACTTTCGATTGGCATCGCGGGAAAAATTAAAATGACGATAAAGTTGTGTGCGAATTTTGGCGAGCATCGGGTCATTTTCAGTGTGGCCCAAATCGGCGACTTTAATTTTCTGTGGATCGGTTTTGCCCCCCGATGAACCTATGGTTATCAATCTGACTTTAATTGCCAAACAATAAGATACTAGGCGAGCTTTAATGTGAGCGGCATCAATTGCATCAATGACGACATGGTGTTGTGAACCGATTAGATGGGTCATGTTTTTCTCATCGAGAAAGTCTTCCACTGATTCCACAATCATATCCGGATTAATATCTTTTAATCGTTCGGTGATAATTTGATTTTTGGATTTGCCAATAGTGGATTGCAACGCATGAAGTTGTCGATTGGTATTGGTGGTGCAAACTTCGTCCATTTCAATCAGTGTAATTTTGCCAACACCGGAACGCGCAAGTGCTTCAGCAACCCAGGTGCCGACCCCGCCCAAACCAATTAATACAAAATGCGCTTGAGACAAAGCGGTTAATGCTTCTTGTCCATAAAGTCTGGCAATACCGCCAAATCGTTGTTGATAGGATTCCGATAAAGTATTTTTCATAGGCCGATAATTCTATTCACGCGCCGATTTTAATTAATTAGCAGTTTTGAATGATCATCAAAACGAAATCGGCCATCAATAAAATATTCTTCCAATTGTTCTGCGGGCATAGGTTTGGCGTAGAGAAACCCTTGAGCCTGATCACAACCTTTATTACGCAGCCATTCAATCTGATAAGTATTTTCAACACCTTCGGCTATGACGATCATCTGCATATTATGGGCCAGACCAATGATCGATTTGGCAATCGCTGCATCATTGATATCGTCCTGAATGTCGTGAATAAAACTGCGATCAATTTTCAACTTCTGGATAGGAAATCGTTGCAGGTATGCCAGCGACGAGTAGCCGGTTCCGAAATCATCAATGGCTAAATACATACCCATTTCTTTCAGTTGGTTAAGTTGATTAATAGTTTCACCGGCGTGCTCCATTGCGCAGCTTTCAGTAATTTCCAGTTCCAGATATTCAGGACTTAAACCCAGGTTGTTTAATATGGCTTCTACTTTTTCAGGGAAATTTTTTTGCCTGAATTGTCTGGGCGATAAATTAACGGCCATTTTCCCTATATGTATTCCACTGTCCAACCATGCTTTTTGTTGTCTGCAGGCTTCGCGTAAAACCCATTCACCCATGGGGACTATCAATCCGGTTTCTTCGGCCAGCGCAATAAAATGTGCGGGTGAAATTAATCCTCTTTCCGGATGCTGCCAGCGCACCAGCGCCTCAACACCCACTATTTCATTGGATCTCAAATCCACTTGAGGTTGATAATGCAGAATCAGTTGATTGAGTTCTATCGCGCGCCGTAAATCATTTTCTAGCAGCAAGAAGTTCACAGCAGTTGCATTCATTCCTTTGGTATAAAACTGACAATTATTTTTTCCTGCTTCTTTTGCTTTATACATTGCTATGTCGGCATTTTTTAGCAACTCATCGGTATCTTTACCATCATCCGGAAAAATGCTGACGCCAACACTAACAGTGGTGGTGATGCTGTGGCCGCTGACCTCAAGAGGTCTTGCCAGAGTTGTCAGGAGTTTGTTTGCAACAAAAACAACATCATCCAGATCCTGAATGCCTTCCAGAACAATCACAAATTCATCACCGCCCAAACGCGCAACTGTATCCATGTCACGTACGCCTTCATTCAATCGCATGGCAATTATTTTTAATAAAACATCGCCAGCATCATGGCCCAGGCTATCGTTGATGATTTTAAATCTGTCTATATCAAGCAGCATCAGCGCAACCCTGCTGTTGCTGCGGCGTGCTCTGGCCAATCCATGATATATACGATCATAAAATAATGAGCGATTCGGAAGTGCAGTGAGCGAATCGTGAAATGCCATATAGTTCAACCGTGATTGCTGTTCTCGCAGTGCATTTTCAGCCAGCTTGCGTTCGGTAATGTCGGTGCCAATTGTACAAACACCGAAAATCTGGTTGTCTTTGTCGAGCAGCGGAAATTTCACAATTAGATAAGTGTGAAGGCTTCCATCTTTGTGTAATAAATCCAATTCCAATTCATAAGTTTGTTGATTGGTTCTGGTTGCAGATTCTATGTCCCACATAGATTGCGCGACATCTTTAGGATAGATATCAAACACATTTTTGCCAACATATCCATTGCTATCCATCATGGCCATATAATTAAAATGCTCGCTGGCCAAGACTACATTACCTTCCAAATCTTTTACAGAAATTAAAGCGGGAGAATGTCGCAGTATTGCATTCAAATAGGTTTCACTCGCCCAAAGTGCTTGCTCCGCCAACTTGTATTTGAACATTTGTTCTTCGTGGTGCCACATGTCAATAAATTGCCTGATTAATACCGGGCTCACAGTCCAGAGAGTTTCCAATTCGGAAACCGCTTTAATCAGCGATGCAATTTCAAACCGTGATTCCATATAAAACACTGCCAGTGTTTTATTTTTTTCAAGTACGGGAAGTATGTAGCAGGATTTGACTTTTTCCCCTGAAAAACAAATGCCATGCTTGATGACATCATCATGATTTAGCAGGCAGGTTTCGCCGGTTGCAAACACCTTTTCAATTACCCCATGAGGCGGATATTCCTGCTGCCCAAGAGGTACGGGAATCGATTGTATTGATGGAGAATCATCAATAAGTGTTGCAATTGCTTCAATATTAAAATTGGCGCCGCGCCACGTAACAAGCATTGCATTACAGATAATGTCATCTGTAACAACAATACTGACTAATCGTTCGGCGATATTTTTATGATTCAAATCCTTGAAAATTTGTTGAAATTTTATCAAGTCAACACCGGAGTTCATGCCCCGGGAATTTATTTTTTCTTGCATAGTCGCTCAACTTTGGTTAATTCCTCTCCAATAGAGAGAGGCTCACTGACAGCGTTTTTGTGTGGTAAAAAACAGTGACAACCGAAGTGGCATCCAGCCATTCTTAGATTTTTTTCTTATCGTAAATAATAAAAACTCTGCCGCTTGTCATAAAAAAGACGGCTAGTTATTTATTTTGCCATTCTTATATAAGTTAACAGCATGCTTTTATATTACAAAACGGTATTACCTACAACTTTTTGAATATTGATTCATGCGCCATGGTTTGTCCAGTGATGGCTTGATAATTTCCTGACTGGATAAAGCATGCTGTTCATCTACATTTAGAGAGAGTTGGCTGATGGAGTTGTTATGCGTAATTCAGTCCCTTTTATTGAAGAAGGGCATATTTCTCGAGCAGATTCCGAGCAGGCAGGCCAAAAACGGCAGGCAGGGAAACTGATTGATGAGGTGATTTCCAGCGCTGATGCTGAAAGCAGCTGGGATGATGTTGTGCCTGACAGTTGGAAATCCAATCGAACCAAGGCTATGAGGTCTTCTCCCGGAATCAAGAGGCTGTTACCTGCGCAATCTCCCAAGCAGTTGGTGCAAGGCTCCTCTCAATCGGCAAGGGCTGAATCATCCACAAACAAAGCCATGATAAAACCCAAGGCCAGTGTTACGGCGTTTGTTGATTGGGTAGCAATCAATAGCGGTCATGGGTTGCGTATCAATATAGTTGGCAATATTGATCACAATCTGCGGGATCAATGGCGGCGCCTGTTAGAGGAAACGGCAACAATAGACGTGAATGAGTATGAGATTAATTTGAAGGCAACACCTGTGTTAAGTATGACCGGCTTGGGTATGTTATTACTTTTCAAGGAACGCAAAGACTCTTCACGCGAGGCAATAAAATTGAGTAATTGTAATCAGGATGTCTGGAAATTGTTGAGTTGGACAGGCATGGATAAATATTTTGTCATTCAAAAAGGTATGGATTCCGAATAATTCCCTCTAGTACACTGCGCTCCTTTCTGTATTTCCCTGGTTTATTTTCAATAGCAGTTAATGCGCATGTCCAGTCTTAAAATCACCGAAATCTTTTACTCCCTTCAAGGTGAAGCCAAAACAGTTGGTTTACCGACGGTGTTTGTACGTTTGACCGGATGTCCCCTGCGGTGTGGTTATTGTGACTCCGAATACGCCTTTTACGGTGGCGAACGCATGACACTGGAGTCCATTCTTGAAAAAGTGGCAGCCTATCAACCACGATATGTATGTGTAACCGGTGGTGAGCCTTTGGCGCAGCGTGAATGTCTGGTGTTGCTCAAGGCACTTTGTGATGCGGGATATCAGGTTTCGCTCGAAACCAGTGGCGCTATGCCGATTGATGAGGTGGATTCCAGGGTCAGTCGCGTCATGGATTTAAAAACACCGGGTTCAGGTGAAGTGGGCCGAAATCGTTGGGAAAATTTGCAGCAGTTAACGCCTCAGGATCAAATCAAATTTGTGATTTGTGATCGCGCCGATTATGAATGGGCAAGATTCGAATTGGATAAGCATCAGCTTGCATCCAAAGTCGGTGAGGTTCTGTTTTCCCCCAGCTTCAACCAAATCAAACCGCTTGATTTGGCGGAATGGATTTTGGCTGATAATTTACCGGTTCGTTTTCAATTGCAATTACATAAGTTGTTATGGAATGACGCACCCGGGCATTAATTTTTTTGCAGTTTTCTTTTCAAGAGATTTTCCATGCTATCAAACCAACCCAAAGCTGTAGTGTTAATTTCCGGTGGTCTTGATTCAACCACTGTCCTTGCGATTGCCAAAAGTCAGGGGTATGACTGCTACACCTTGAGTTTTGATTATGGGCAACGACATAAAGCAGAATTATTGGCAGCAGAGCGCACCGCAAATTCGCTGGGAAGTTTGCAACACAAACTGATCAAACTGGATTTACGCAGTATTGGTGGTTCGGCATTAACCGATGATTTGATTGATGTCCCCGAACAGGAAACACAAGGAATTCCCGTTACTTATGTACCTGCACGCAATACTATTTTTTTATCCATAGCACTGGGTTGGGCGGAAGTATTACAAGCTCAGGATATTTTTGTGGGTGTGAATGCAGTGGATTATTCCGGTTACCCGGATTGTCGCCCTGAATATATTCAGGCATTTGAAAAAATGGCGAACCTTGCAACCAAAGCCGGTGTGGAAGGAAAAAAATTATCAATCCAAACACCTTTAATGAAAATGACCAAGTCCGATATTATTCGACAAGGAATTCAGTTGGGTGTTGATTACAGTTTAACGGTGTCCTGTTATCAAGCGGATGATGCGGGCAGAGCTTGTGGAAAATGTGATTCCTGTCGTTTGCGTAAGCAGGGATTTATTCAAGCCGCTATTGCTGATCCTACGTTATATGCAAATTAATGGTTTTGTAATTTCAGTGTGGCCAAATGATTGGTCAGCTTTTCCAGTTCTTTATCAATAACATCGCCGCCTGATAATAATAATTGCATGCGTGCTTCATATTCATTAATCGCATTGTCCAGCATCACAGCTCCTTCACCTTTTAAATCCAGATGCTGATAGGATTTTTTTAAATCGGTAATGAATTGATTGTAGATTTTTTTACTTTCTTCTGCTTGATAAGAAAATTGTATGTCTATGTTGGCAATTTTATTTTTGGCCAGACTGATCCAACCATCCGTATTGGTAATGTTCTTCTTGATCGCATAGGTGCTTTCCAGTCTTTGAATATTCTCGCCAGCGATACAAACCAATCCGCTGATGGTGGAGTTAATTGAATCTGCCTCACCCTCTGATGGGAAGATAATTAACTTGATCCCTTGGGCGACAAATAGCGTGTTATTGTTGATCTGCCCTATGTGGTCTTTCTGTGCTGAATTTTTTACCAGGCGTTTGAGTGTGTCATTAAACAGAAGTGATGGAAAATAATCGGCCTTGCCAACGGGTGAGTAAATATAAAATCCAGCTGCAATGTTAAATTCTTTAAGTAATTTGACTATAAGATTGGCAATATCTTTAATAGTTTTGCATTGACTAAAATTATAAATCGCACGGTTGACGGCTACTGCCTGGCGGTAATCATTGGCAATACTATCCATTCGTTTGGAAACATTCTGCAGTTCGGCATTAAGCGTTTGTAAATCCTGATTGGATTCTGTTTTTTCTTGAACAACAGTTTCTTTGGTTTTTTGTTCAAGGCGGGTGTATAAATCACTGATTTGATCTTCAAGAATAACAACACACCCTTCGTATTCTTTAACTATACGCTCCAAGCGGCTGATTTCTTGCTCTTTGGTATCCCGAACTTCTTGAGTGGTGTTGACATCAATAGATTCCCTTAACATGGAAATCTCTTGTTCCAAATTGGAGATAATACTCCGTTGGACTTTGTTACTTTCTTTTAATTTATTGATTTCATGCATCTTGGCAGATGAGTTTTGATCTGTATCACTGCGCAGATTGGTTATAAATCTATCTGAACTCTCAACTTCATATTCCAGCGTGTTGATAGATTTTTCTATAAAATTATTTTGTTGCGGTTGATAGTTATCCGAAAAGCTTTTCATCTCATCAAATAGAATCCGTATTTTGTCCAGATTTTCATTGGATATAACGGAGTCCAAAATTTCTTTGTATTCTTTTGGTGGGATTAATGAAGCCCCATCCTGAATGCTATTTTGCAATGACTTAATAATGTCTTTCAGCTTGCCAATCACTGCTTTGCTTTCTGTTTTATATTCGTTGAGTTCATCTTGCAGATTTTGACTCACAGATATTTCTGTGGAAGGTTTGCCGATGAGACCGAGTATGAGTTCGAATTTGTTGTCATAAAAGTTCCAGCCAATCTTGCCGCTTTTTTTCCTTTCTTCGGCATCTTTTTCAACGTTAAGATAAAGATAACGCAGGGCAGTGGCTTTTTCGGTGTAGGGTCTGTTGATGTCGAAAACAATGGTTTTGGAATTGGTATGTTTTTCGTATCGTTGCAAGGTTTCTTCTATTGATCTGGAAAAATAAGAATCCATTGATTCCTGGTTTTGGACGGAATGCAAATGAATTAATTTCTCCCGCATTTTTTTTAACAAAGAACCTTGCCTGATCAGAAAACACAGAAGTACCACCAGGCAAATAACCAGGATTACAATTACTTCCATAAGCAGCAGTGGCTTTAATATGGATAAGGAACTCATCAGTTAATCCTGTAAGAAATGTGGCATTGCAGATCCTGTAGGTGATGCTCAAACCCGCAGATGATATTCAGAGCGTAGCAAAAAAACAGAATTGTGTCCTGATGAGGGAAATGTCAGCCAGAATAATTGTTGTTATGTGCGCCATGCGGCTGATTTGTAATAGCGACAGTTTATGGCAGTTTTTTGATGTCCTTACAGAAATTTCATTCGCTGCTCTTCAAACTCATGAATGGGTACCGGTCGCCCGAAATAGTAGCCCTGAAATTTTTGGCAACCATTTTCGAGTAAATATTTTTTTTGTTCCAGGGTTTCTACACCCTCGGCCAATACATCCAGCTCCAGGTTCTGCGCCATCGCAATAATAGTTTTAACTATCACCCTGTCATTCGGATCTGTCGAAATATCCCGCACAAAAGATTGGTCTATTTTTAATTGATTAAGTGGTAATTTTTTGAGGTATGACAGGGATGAGTAACCTATCCCGAAGTCATCCATGGAAAAACCAATTTTCTGTAATCGTATTGCATGCATTTTGCCAACACTGGTTTCAACATTTTGTAATAAAGATCCTTCAGTTAATTCCAATGTGAGCAATTGCGTATCTATATCATTTTCAGCAATCAATGAATTGATTTCATGCACAAAATCATGTTGATTAAATTGGATAGGGCTGACATTTACGGCCAATTTCAGATCCCGGAATGCGGGTTTATTTTTCCAGTTGACAAGTTGTATGCAGGCCATTCTTAACACTTTACGGCCCAGCGGGATGATCAAACCGGTTTGTTCTGCAACTGGAATAAAATCACCAGGAGAGATCATTCCCTTATCCGGATGAATCCATCGTAATAATAATTCTGCCCCTATAACTGTTCCTGTATGGTTAACCTGGATTTGATAATAGGGAATCAGCTGGTCATGTGCGTCCAAAGCGATACGTAAATCATATTCAATAGTGGCGCGGCGCTCCATTTGTGCCTGCATTTGAGGATCGAAAAATCTTATGGTGTTTCGTCCGCTATCTTTGGCTTGATACATGGCCAGATCCGCATGCCGTAAAAGATCATCAATTGATCCATGGCTACCGCGAAAGAGATTAACCCCCATGCTAATAGTGCAATGGTAATGGGTTTTTGATAGTGCATAAGGCAAGCTGATCAGCGAGTGTAATTCCTCGGCACGTTTTTTAGCTTCAACGGCAGCCAGTTCTATATCGGTATTCAGGTTGTCAAACACCACGACAAATTCATCTCCGCCCAATCTCGCAGCCATATCGGTATTGCGGATTGTGGTGTGAATCCTTTCTCCAACCAGTGCCAGTAATTGATCGCCAACATGATGTCCGCGAGAATCATTCAGAAGTTTAAAGTTGTCCAGGTCAATAAATAAAATTGCGCAGTAATGTTTGGTGCGTTCGCTTTGTGCGGCAATTAAATTCAATCTTTCTTGCAGAAAACGACGGTTGGGTAAATGTGTCAGTGGGTCGAAAAAGGCCAGATTGAAAATTTTTTCCTGGTCTTCTGCGCGTCTAATTTCGCCTGCGATCCGTTCGGAAAAAATGCGCATTAATGAATTGGTTTGTGGTTTTGGCAGCAAGGGGCCTGTGCTTGCAACTGATAGAATTCCGATAGGTTTTCCTTCGATATTTTTAATGGCGATACCAACATAACTTTGTATTTTGTATTCTTCTATCAAGTCATCTTTTGGATACAGCGTTTGTGCTTTATCAGGAATGAAACAAAAATCCCGTTCCAGTACATCCGCGCAAGGCGTGTGTTTTAGCATGTAAGTGAAATTGGTTTGTAATTTGTCGTCAATCAAATAAGTGTGGGTTGTGGCGTGGCTCAGGTTGTAATTGACCAGGCTGATTTTGGCATGTTCGGCACCGGTATTTTTACTTAAGGATCTCAATAACGTGGCAAAAAAATCTTCGGTATTGGCAGAGTCTGCAGCAGCGGCAGCCAGAGCTGCATCCAGCCCCTGAATTTCTTGCAGTTGTAATTTTTGTTTTTCGTTGGCGATAGATAATTGTTGCGAGGTATCGAGAATTTCCTTGTGTGCCGAGGTAATCATCATACAAAGCAAGGTCATGACGATGGTGTAAACCCAAATGACCCAGTAACTCATATGAATGTCCTGGAAAATAAATGGGCCCAAATGATGCGTGGTTGACCAAATGGCAATAAAGCTGAAAAAAAGACTACAGAATGCCCCTGCAATCAGGCCAAATGAAAGCGCTGCCCAGGCGACACAGACAAATGTAATAAAGACAATCGGCAGTGAGTTGCCATGATTAAATTGATTAAGCGGGAAACAGATAAGCCCGCTCATAATTGTGGTTGCCAACAATATGAATGTTGCATGGGGTTTTTGAAAAATACTGTTGAATGATGATGCCGATAAGTTAATCAATAATGGTGCACATAAAAATACACCCAGGCTGTCACCCATCCACCATATCAGAATCACAAATAAGGTTTTTTCCAGAGAGAATTGATGCTGTAAGGCGAGCGCGCTGGCACCGATGATGGCGGGTATCAACATGCCGATAGAGGTAATCCAGATTGTGTTAATGGCTGTGTATTTATTTAATCGGGTGATATCACACTGCATTTTTCTGAGTAGTATAACGGCAATCGCCGGACCCAGACTGTTGCCGCAAGCAATTAGAAAATTGGTTGGGAGTTCGGCACTTGTCAAAATATTAATCGTCAGTGCAGCAAGGAAAACACCGGGCAGTGTGTGCCAACCCCAGCGATACATGGATGCCACAGCAATCCCGCTGGGCAACCAGAAAAGGGTGACCTTGTCACCCTCAAATGGAACACTCAATCCCAACCAGGCTGTTAATAAGTAGGCAGTGAAGACCACTATATTTTGGACGAATGGATTTTGCGCAAAGATTGAATGGTTGGATTGTGTACTGTACATGCTGGATGATTTTCAAATTCAAAAAATAGGTTGCCGTAGTTAAGCATAGGAGAGTTTGGTTGTTTTGGTTGCCTATTTTCCGATGGCTAAAAAAACCTTGTTTTTTAAAAGTAAAACAGTATCATACGCGCCTCGCGTTTAGGGGTCGTTAGCTCAGTCGGTAGAGCAGCTGGCTTTTAACCAGTTGGTCGCAGGTTCGAATCCCGCACGACCCACCACTTACGCCAATTCGTTTTATCCCCTCCTAAGGGTCGTTAGCTCAGTCGGTAGAGCAGCTGGCTTTTAACCAGTTGGTCGCAGGTT